>CAZJMV010000051.1:0-6525 GCA_964547225.1 uncultured Anaerolineaceae bacterium
CCCGAGCCTGAAGGACCTACCAATGTCATGAATTCTCCCTCGTCGATATTAAGGTCTATACCATCCAAAGCACGTGTTTCAATTTCACCGATCCGATACGTCTTGACTACGTTTTTTACTTCAACTATTTTCATTTTTACATCTCCTTGTTATCGCTGGACACGCCAGTGCTGTTATTCAAAAAATCCATATTTATTTTTCTCACCACTACAGCGCTAAAGAATACATAATTACAAAGCGTGCAGCGCATCCACCGGTTCCAGACGAGCCGCATAGCGCGCTGGATAAACTGCAGCAAGCAGCACAATCCCTAACATCGCCAGGGTCACAGCGCTAAATACTCCGGGGACAAATTTGGCGTAAAACACACTCGGGTAGGCATAGCTCTCCACCATACTGGCAACATCATCACCAATCGGGATTCCGTTGGTCGACAAAAACCAAACCGCCAGTAAGCCGAGCAAAATGCCGCCGATCGATCCCAAGATCGCAATGGTGCCGGCTTCCAGCAACACCATGCCCATAATCTGGCGACCTTTCAAGCCCAACGCAGCAAGGATGCCAAGCTCGCGCGTGCGTTCAAAGACGCTCATCAGCAAAGTATTGGCGATAATCACCGCCACCACCAGGATGATGATCGCGTAGATCAGATAATAAAACGCCATCCCCTGTTCCATCGCGCCTAAAATCAACGCGTTCATATCCTTCCAGGTCACCAAGCTTAAACCCGGACTTCGCAGCGCATCCGCGATAGGGTCAGCCATTTTGGTGTCATCCGCTAGCAGTATCAAAGCGCTGATACGATCGCCGACATTAGTGATAGCCTGCGCTTTTGGCAACGGCATATATACACCCCGATCATACAATACGATACCCGTTAAGAAGACCCCCCGCACGGTGAAGATATCCACGTCGGTCTCGCCATCCGAAGTACCCACCAATAGACTGATCTTTGAGCCAACCCCAAGACCCAATTCTTCTGCCAGTTTCCTACCAATCAAGACCCCGTTCCGGTCATCAATACTCAGGTATTCGCCGGCAATCATATTCTCGCGGATCGGGTCATGAAAACTCGATTCCGGATCTATGCCGGTTACGCTGACACCGAACATTTCATTAGATGTGTCTACAAAACCGCTCGACCACAAGACCGGCGCCGCAGCTTTTACGCCCGGGGTATTGATAGCCCTTTGCAGCAGCTCATCGCTGTCTTCCAACAGGTCTTGCCAATCCAAAGAAGGTCTTTCAAACACAAAACTTTCGGCGCGCACCTGCACATGACCGCTGTTCAGTTGTATGCTGTTAGCGATAATACTGTCAAATATCCCGGCAACCAACCCGCTCATCAGGATCAACAAAGCCAAGCCCAGCGCCACCGCCAGCATGGTCAACCCAGATCGGCGCCGGTTACGCCCCAGGTCTCGAAATGCAATCACCCAAATCTTTCCGAATGCCATTCTATGATCTCCTTTTTACAGCTGATGCAGCGACTCGGCGGGTTCCTGGCGCGCTGCCTGCCAAGCAGGCAGCAGGGAGGCAAGGACTGCCATAAAAATAATCAGTAATCCGTATTGAATGATTCTCAAAGGTTCGATAGTTGCATAAAATGCATCACCCATTAAGGCGTATATTTCACCCATATCTGTATAATCAGACATATCTATGCCGCCGGTGGCATTAAAGGTCAGCATCAGCAGCCAACCCAGGGTGCAGCCCACTGCTGCGCCGACCGCACCGATCAGGGCGCCTTCCAACAGAAACAATCCCATCACCTGGCGTCCCTTCATGCCCAGAGCAGCTAGTACGCCCATCTCACGCGTACGCTCGAAAACCGCCATCATCATCAAGTTCAAGATGCCGATACAAGCAATCATGACCACAATCAATCCCAAGAATGCCGTCATCTGGTCGCCCATATCCAAAACCTGGCGCAGTTCAGGGTTAAGTGTCAGCCAGGAATCGACCTCATAGCCCGGCAGGCTGGCTTGCAGATCGCCAATTACCTGGTCTTCCATCCCAATTTCAGTTAACGAGATGGTCACTTCCGTAGCCTGATCACGCAAGTTGAAAAGGCTGCGCGCTTCTTCCAGGCTGATAAAGAGCATGCCCTTTTCGGCATCCTTCAATCCCAGATCAAAGACACCGACAACGGTCATCGTGCGCTGGCGAATGGATTCATTCTTACGCTTGCCAGCCAGAGTCAGACGATCGCCAACACCCACACCCAACTCTTCCGCTAGACCTCTACCGATCACAATGAAATCCTGATCATCATCCACTAAGAAACGCCCTGCAATGATATTTTCGGCAATCAGACTGATTGGTTCTTCCACAGAGGGCTGGATGGCAGTGATGGTCAGGGGGTAAATCTCACCGCCATCAATAATCATACCGCTGGTGTTGATGCGCTGGGAAGCCAGCCGCACTTCGGGATGCGCCATGACGGTCTGCAATAACTGGTCTACGTCCTCCAGGGGGATCAACGGCATTCGATCCGATTTGTCGTGGAATCCCGGTGCATGGATCTGGATATTCCCGCCATATAAACGAACAGCATTGGCAAAAACCGCTTCATCATATCCGCCGTACAAACCACCTAAAAAGATCAGCAGGATCAAGCCCAGTACAATCGCGACCGATGCGATGGTTGTACGACGCCAGTTTCGCCACACATTTCGCCATGCAATTTGGATAATTCTTATCATGTTGTCATTTCCTATTCAAATTCTTCCAAATCTAGATTTTGGATCATAGAGATCGCCAACCATTTTTTGATCTGATCTGGCGAGAGAATTTGTATCGAACCTGGAGATGCATTTAGAAGTTGCTCAATAGCTCGCTCGTAAGTTACGGTCTTTCTCAAAACTAATTCGTATAACTGACTTTCTGTATTCTTTTCTAAAATTATTTGAACTAGATTTTCCGAGAAACCTTGACTTATATACATAATTATTTCGGCAAATTCATTTGGAAATTCACAAGTGAAACTACCTTCTTCTTTTCCTTGCTTAATTATTCTCGAAAGGATAGGTGTAACTTTTTTAATCGATTCAACTTTCAACTTCTCTCGGAGAAACGTATTTTCGTCATTGTATAGAACTTGCAATAAAGTTTGAACAACTTGTAACTTCTCGAATTTTACAGCTTGTGAATCACTAAAGAAGCGATTTAACTTTTGGATAGCATCCATGTTTTGATCTGCAATCATTGTTTCCAATGTATTCATGATCGCTTCTACCATTATCGCTATCAATTCTTCCAGTAAGGCTTGTTTAGAGTTGAAATAATGGTAAAAAGTACCCTTAGCGATACCAACAATATCGATAATATTCTGCACAGAAGTAGACTCATATCCCTGAGAGTAGAACAAGCGCTGTGCTACTTGCAGAATCTCATCACGTCTTACATCGTAGTCTTTGACATTTCTTGACATAAAATCATTCTCGCCGACCGACCGTCGGTCTAAATTATCAAACAATTTTATATCGATTGCTCTATGGTGTCAATATAGATGACCTCATCCAAGCACGGAAGTCAACTATTGTTTCAGGTTCAACGTATTGACAGACCAAATATGCCTGTCTTCCTGTTCATCGAAAGAGTATAGGTACGAAAATGATCAACATTAATCCCCACACTAGATAAGCAGTTGTTGCCAAGCTGAATACTGATTGCATTGACTCAATCCATTTATCAGATCCAATTTTGATTTGTGTAAAAATCATCCAACTTAAAATGCTTATATTAATAAAGTTCCATCCTATAATCGTCAATCTGTTGATCGTCCAACCACCTTCAATCGTGCGGTAGACTGTTGCTGAAAGGGCATATAAGCTGATCAGTACCGTTAAGGATGCCACTAAGATAATACCTATTCGCAGCCATTTCTTAAGCACTCGAGATAAATCATTCGAATGAATAGGAGTAGCACCCAACAGCAAGCCCATAATTGCAAAGAGCATCAGATTATAAACAATCAAGACCTCGCGATTCTTGAATGGCTCCAGAAAATTGAACGGGATCACAAACAAATAAACTACAAGTACAACTAATGTTAGCGGAAGAAGCAACCGCATCATAGTAGCAATAAACTTACTCAATCCTTGATTGAAGTCTTGCTCTGATGGAGATAAAGATGGATCAAATACACTCGCTAAAGCCATGACTGGAATTAGACCAAACCCACCAAATGCAATTAAACGCAACCAAATATCAGGCAAAGAGATGTTTAACGCTTCAAACATTCCGATAGTAATACCTCCAAGAGCCACTCCTGCAATGAGATACAAACCGGCTGTTATGATTACTTCAATAGATTTGATCAAGAATGCGAAACGGTTTTCTGTGGTTGATTTTAATCCTAATACAGAAATGCCCAGCGCAATCCAACATAATAGCGGTAAATGAATAGCACCTAAATCGAGATAATGATTGACTTTCCAAGATTCGTTTAATCCTGGTGTAAATAAAAGAATATAGACTGATAAAACAAATAAACTCAAACCCAATATCACAGCACGGACCTGGTTCTTCCTCGTAGTTACTGTGATGAAAACCAAAGCACTTATCGTAGCGATGGGTGACCACCACAAAAGAAGATAAGGAAGATGATCCAAAAACATCAATGAATCAAAATCAGAGAGCGCCCAAAAGATCAGTCCTGTGAGTATACTTAAAGGAACCGCTAACCACCAATTGATTACACGCCGAGGTTTCTCAATAGCTTCTTTTTCTTGCTGCAAGCGATAAAACCAAGCAGCAAACAAAAGGTTATCCGGTGTCTTTTCAAAACAAGTCAATAACGCAGAACGAAATGCTTCTGTTTTTCCTTCTTGTATTGAATCCTGATATAACTTTTCCAAACCTCCAGGGTGATTTTTTTCAGCTTGGATTTCCTTTATAAGTGCCATATAAAATATCCTTAACTTACAAAATGAGTTAAATAAGATTTCAAAAAAGACTTCTTAATCATATCAACAATAGATGATGTTCGCAAGCGTTATTGATATGGTATGCTATATATATCAACTAGAAAATTCTTCTAATCGGAGGTAAATCATGCAACAGGAAAGATTAGGACGCACAGGCAATAATAGTTCACGGGTGATATTAGGCACAGCTGCATTTTGGAACAGCGATGAAAAAGAAGCTGAAGGCACACTTCAGTACGCTCTTGAAAATGGCATTAATCATATCGACATCGCTCCGCAATATGGAAATGCTCAAGAGGTGTGTGGAAAATGGATCGGTGCTCATCGAGAGGAAGTATTTCTCGGATGCAAAACATTAGGACGAAAAAAAAATGATGCATGGGAAGATTTAGAGACATCCCTTGAGTTGTTGCATACAGATAGTATTGATCTTTACCAATTTCATGCTGTCACGACTTCGGAAGAACTTGAAGGGATTTTTGCTCCTGGAGGAGCTGCAGAGGCTTTTGCTGAAGCAAAACGTCAAGGCTTGGTAAATTGGTTGGGAATCACTGGACATGGCATGTTCGCGCCAGCTATGCAAATCGCTGCACTAGAAAGAATGGAACTGGACACAGTCATGTTCCCATTAAACCCACGCCTTATGGCAGATGCTGATTATCGACAAGATGCTTTTACACTTTTGGATATTGCCGCACAGCGGGATCTGGGTGTGATGATCATCAAATCGATCGCTAAAGAACCATGGGGAGATCGAGTAAAGACCTATTCACCATGGTATGAGCCATACGACCAACAGAGTGAAATTACCAATTGCATTCGCTTTGCTTTATCACAAAGCGCTGTGAGCGCGGTAGTTACAGCAGGTGATATTAACCTACTGCCAAACTTTATTCAAGCAATGCAAGAATATTCACCAATGAGCAAAGGAGACCAAAACAATTTGATCAAAAAACATTCCAATAACGCATTGATTTTTAATGGACCAAAACCAGTTTCTAAGTAAAGAAATAAACATAATTAGCATTGATTCTAAAAGTCTGGATATAATTAGGAAGTTGTTATCCAAGAGATAAGGATTTGTTACTAATCAATACTTATCGACTGAGGGATTCTATTTGTGAAAATTCTAATCATCGGCGGTACAGTATTTTTAGGACGAGCTATCGTAAATGAGGCTCAAAAGAAGGGACATCAGATCACCTTATTCAATCGAGGTCTTTCAAATCCCGGGATATTCCATGAACTTGAAATAATACATGGTGATAGAAAGTTTAATCTTTCAGCCTTGGACAATCGCCAATGGGATGTTGTTATCGATACTTGTGGCTACATCCCTCGTATCGTTCGTCTTTCAGCAGAAAAGCTAAAGTCTCAAGTAGGGTCTTATATTTTCATCTCGACCCTCTCTGTATACGCTGATACACACATAATCGGCATTAACGAAGACCACCCTGTAAGACACCTTGATGATAAAGATAGCGAGGAGATAAATAATGAAACATACGGGCAATTAAAAGCCGCCTGCGAACGAGAAATCCTAGATATATATCAAGAAAATGCTTTGATCATACGTCCTGGGTTAATCGTTGGA
>CAZJMV010000052.1:0-99568 GCA_964547225.1 uncultured Anaerolineaceae bacterium
TGGTCTCTTCCAGCGGCGCGATCAGTGGGATAGATGGGCGCGTTGAGATTTGGTCTCGGGCGATCTATATGATCCAGGATTTTGCTTTTACGGGCGTGGGAATGGGTACATTTGGAGATGTAGCCGATTTGTTGTATCCCTTCTTCCTGTATGCGCCTGGGACGATTGTGCATGCTCATAATCTTTTTTTACAAATTGCTGTCGATTTGGGTATATTAGGGTTAATTTCTTGGTTATCAGTTAACTTTGGTATGTTTGTAGTAGCTTGTAAATTGTTTAAATATAGAGGTGCATCAAGTATAAACATGATAAAAGGGATAGGGGCTGGAATGATCTGCAGTTTGGTAGCGTTGCTTGAGCATGGATTCTTTGATGCGGTCACTTGGGGGATGGTGCGACCAGCGCCGATCGTGTGGGTGATCTGGGGAACTTGTGTCGCTGCGTGGTATGTTTATATTGATCAAGATCGGCTTGATTCCAATAATGCTGATCCAATGCTATTGCAAGAAAATCCATTGAACCAATAATCGGACAATTTATTCAACGTCTATAACTTATAAAAAGACATCCCAAAGCGGATGTCTTTTTTCTTTTAAGGGTTGAAGATAAACAGCGTTTATTTTTCGATAATACCTTCCAGAAACCATTCTCATACCAATTGACGAATTTTTCACTGAAAGGTAGAATAAATATTACTAAAGAATAAGAATTCCAAAAATTACCTTATCAGGAGATACTACAGAATGGATTTGGATCGGCTTAGGGTCTTCGTTGATGCCGCGCAAACACTCAGCTTCTCAAAGACTGCCCAAATGCTACATGTCTCTCAACCAACAGTGAGCAAGTACATTCGAGACCTTGAAAAAAGCCTTGGTGTGCGTCTGTTTGAGCGATCTGGCGCTGGATTGCGGATTACCGAAGCTGGGCGGGCATTGCTGCCAGCTGCGAATCATCTGTTAATGGAGTGTAATAAATTTCAAGATCTGGCGAAATCGTTAGAAAGTGATGTCAGCGGACGTATCCGAATCGCCTGTACAACAGCCTCTGGTAAATACATCCTGCCTCAACTAGCTGCTCGTTTTCGTAACTTACATCCCTTGGTACAGATCAGTATCTTATCCTGCACCCAAGAAGGCGCTATTGAGCGTATGCTGGAAGAAGACGCCGATCTAGGCGTTGTCAGCTATGAAGTTGTTTCCGATCGTTTAGAAAGTCAATTTTTCTTTACTGATCATATTATTTTGATCGTATCAGCAAACCATCCATGGGCTGATCGGGAGTATATCGAACTCTCAGAAATATTGGAAGAACCGTTACTAATGCGGGAATCAACATCAGGGACAAGAAGAGCTCTGTTAACTGAATTAGCTTGTTATGATATCAAACTAGATGATTTGAAAGTGATACTAGAAGTGGGCAATGCTGAAGCAATTGTATCTGCGGTAAGCGCTGGGATAGGTATTTCGTTCGTTTCTAGAATGTCTGCACTTCCATTTTTGGATGAAAATATTGTCGTAGACATTCCTATACAGGGGGTATCGCTGGAACGAAGAATATTTATAATGAGACGTTCTATTGATACACCTAATCGCGCCAGGGATGTTTTTTGGGGATTTGTTCATGATCCGATTAATGAGGATCTATATCAAAAAACGCATTATCAATCAAAGGAATAAAAAAAGACAGGTTGTCGATATTAAGGCAACCTGTCTTTTGATAGTTAGATCGCAAACACAAAAAACTAAGTAATTACTTCCTAATTACGCCTTGCCTGTACGGATGAAGAACACGTAGACCGCGACCCAAGCGCCAAGGATGATAGAAATTCCAGCAACGATTGAACCAATTGAAAGCATTGGAACACCGCTTAGGATATGCCCGACATTGCATCCAGTCGAAGTTGAGGCGCCAAAACCCATCAGCATACCGCCAATGAAGGTTTGGATCAGTACACCAGGCGCTGGAGCGCGAAGCTTGAACTCTTTGGCAATCAAAGCTGCTACAGCCGCGCCAATCACGACACCAATGATAAGCATGGCATCCCATTTAATCGTAACGGTATCAGATATGATCGATTTGAGGATTGCTGCCCAACCAGAAGAAATACCCAGAGGATAATTGCGTCCTGTAGCTGCTGAAAGTGGATAAGAAATTACTCCAATTAAACCGATCACTACACCTGCTAAAACCCAACTCCAACCGCGTTTAAAAATCTTGTCGCCGAGGGAAACTTTGCCAGTATCAAAACTTTCTTCGGGATTTCGCATAGCGAAATATATCCACACTGCAGCAATTAAAATCGACAATACTAACATCGTAATTTCCAATGGTAGTCCCAAAACATTTGCAACGGTCAGGCTTTTTCCATCCGCTGTCATGATCTTTGAGCCTTCCTGCAATCCTTTCGCGATGGGGCTAAGTAAACCGCCACCCGTCGATATTAAGATTATCGAAAAACCAAGCACTGCTGACATCGCCCCCACCATACCCTCGCCTGTTCGGTATGTGATACCGCTCGCACAACCACCTGCGATCACCATACCAATACCAAATACAAAACTACCGATAATATTGGCGCCTAACAACAGTGGCTTGGGGCTAAGCGTAATAATGCCGGTCATCCCCATAATGGCAAATCCAAACATCTGCACGAGGATTGCAGTGGCGACTGCTTTAAAAACGGTGTAATCTTTCATCAGCAGAATATCGCGAAATGCTGAGTTCATACAGAAGCGACCGCGCTGTAATGCGAAGCCGAATAACAAACCAACTAAAAGTCCAGTCCAAATCATTTTTATTTCTCCTCAGATATTTATATATAGAATTTATTTGCCTTGGACTTATTTGAGACCAAAGGCTTCAATTAAAATACGGTGATTAGGGCCTTCAACTTGTTCAACTGCTAGAACTTTATGCCCGTGCTTTTTTGCGCCACGGGGAATGCGTTCCACTGACATAGGATAATCTACTAATACTTCCAAGATTTCTCCCTTTTGCATTTGCTTAAGTGTTGTCATTGTATTGACATCGGGGTAAGGACAAATCTCTCCACGAACATCTAACGTTTTAGTTACTTCTACATTCTCCATTGTTTCACTCCTTTAAATTGATAATACCATTTTGTGTTTTTGATCTAGACCTCTGAGGTAAGAGACATAACTCAGAGGTCGTATAGATATTTATAACTAGTCTAGTAACAGTAAACTGCTTTTGCACCATCGGCTTCCAACAGGAAGGATGACGCCATCATCACTTCGACTTCGTCTAGTAGATCTTCTTCTTTTATCCCCTTGTTTGGCAAACCGAGTTCGCATAAAATTATTCTTCCATCAAGGATTGTGATTGACTCATAAAGCTTGACAGGATCGGGTAATCCTTGAATGTCACGATATTTTTCCAATTCGCCTTTTACCAAGACCTTAGCAGCTCCTGGCTGGAAGAACATGAGTACTTGCTCACCTATAGCAGCGCCAGCGGCAGCCATGACAATCGCTGCCATAACGCTGTCGGGGTCGGAATGGTTTAACATTATAACCATTTTGCTTTCTTCTTCCTCATATTCAAATTCTTCGTTGACTTCGAATTCTTCGCTCATCCTTCCTCTCCTTTGCTAAATTAAAATGTAAAGGTCATCGTCGCGCCTTCAGCATCCATCAAGAAAGGCGGCAACTTTTCAATGACGATTCGTTCATCACGCATGTCCTTCGGGTCGATATCCTTGTTCTCCAACCCTAGTTCACAAAATGTTACTTTATTTCCAAGATCGATGATTGTGTTGAAAAGTTCTACTGGGTTAGGCAAACCTTTTGGCGTACCTAACTTTTCCAATTCGCCTTTCAAAGCCCATTTTGCTCCAGCCGGACAAAAAAAGAAATAGACTTCATAATCCAAGGCTAAGCCAGACGAAGCAAAAATCAAAGCGGGCATGATATTCTTGGATTCATCTCCATTGCATACAACGACCATTTTTTCAGACATGGATATCTCCTTCGATAATAAGATAAGATTAGTTTGGGATCAGAACTTTTCAAGTTCTGATCCTGTGTAAATATTGTTAGATTTTGATCAATCAATCAGGCTCATAACCTGAACACATTTCCTGATCAATCGATCCCCAATAACTTGAGCTAATTTCTGCATAAAAAAGTAACCAAAGATTGGGTTATCATCAAACAGATTGCGGATTTTTTCTCCATCAAAAGCGATCAGACGTGATTTCTGATTGGCATATGCTCCGAATTTATATATATGTGGAGCAACGATCGATGACCATCCGATAACTTCACCTTTACCCAACGGTTCTAATTCCTCAAGGGATTTCTGATCTATCTTTGGGGAATTCATGGTAAGGACAACTGCACCATCTAAGATTAGGTAAAAGCGTTTTGCTATTTCGCCTTCAAAAAAAAGCTGATAACCAGATTCAACTTCTTCCTCATTTGCCAACATGGCAAATTGAGCTAACATGTTCGCATCTTGATCAGCAAATAAAGGGTAAAAACGTAAAGTCTCAGGTGAAATCATGGTTTCCTCCAATTCGAATCACGCACTTAGTGCGACTAATCTGATCCAACTGGCACTAACGCCTCCTTTGATAGGCTTTCCTGCATAGCTTTATCCTTGATTGCTTGGAAATAAATTGCAAAAGGTCGATAAGCCAGATGGGACCATTTTCCAAAAGGAACTTCTAACACCAACATTGGAGTAAGGATGATAAGGTGAGCTGCGTAAGTATAGTATGTTGGTAAAGGCATTTCAAGATAACGAAATGTGTGTACCAAAATTCCGCTAGCCGTGGTCAAAAGCAATAAGATCGGGAAGATCCAGTCGCTCAAGTGAGAAAAACGGTGGATTTGATTTGCTTTTTTAATCCTACCCCACAGGATATCTGCACTACCATATAAAAGTACAATAGTGGCATAATACCCCAACCAACGTTGTGGATGATAAAGTGGATAGATATTGTCCGTTTGGAACCATGGTAAAAAGCCAACAACCAATGCGAACATCAATACATATCCTGTCACGATAAAGAAGTGGTTTCGCCAACGGACTTTACTGAAGAAACCCTGCTTATCTTCCTCGCATTTTTCAAAACGCTTTTGAGTAACAAAATGGTAGATCAAATTCCATGCTTCTGTAATGAAGAGCTTTGGATTGATGGGAATTTCTGTACCCTTGCGCAGGATAAAAACGTACATCCTATATATATTTGACAATAGGAAGAAAGAAAGGAATGCTGCCAAAACCCAATCCCCATAATGGATTCTCTCAACAGGAGCAAAGGTGTTTAATTCCACACGACTTGTCACCATTGGGCCAGCGAATAATCCAAACATTAGTAATATAAAGAGCCCTACTACTACAATTGAGCCAATTTCCCAGACAGGTGATGTGTAGAATTTCCGTGCTAGACCAGTCCAGTCATATTCAGCGGTAAGCCAACGTCGAATTGCCATCATAGTTTCAGCTGGCTCAGCTTCTTTAGGACAAGTATCCGAACAGTCGCCACAGTAATAACACTGCCATGCGTCTGTAGATTCTAGCATGCGATTCTTTAACCCCATTTGTGTAAATCTGACCATGTTACGAGGAAAGGGATGTTCATCACTGGCAAGCGGACAAATGGCTGTGCAGTTTCCACAGTTAAAACATTTTTCTAATCCTACAGCGCCATAGTCTTTTAATTCTTGCAACAATTGAGGATCTATTCTAGTTGCCATAATTAATTTTCCTCAACTTTTTCATAAAGCGGATAATCTCCGCACATTCCGGATTCAATTAGAATTCCATATTTCTTATAAGAAGATACATACCACAATACTTCGTGAGTTGGCATATCTACTTCTGCCGCAATTTCTGGAACGGTTTTAGGTCTTTCGCGAAGTACTTTGCATATAGATTGTTGAATGCGTTTTTGTTCTTTCAACAATTCTTGAGTGCGCTCGAATGTTTCTTTATGTTCTTCACGCAAGCGCTTAAGCAATTCAGTACGAGCGCGAGCGGCTTCTTTTTTATCCATTATTTCACCTCCATTGGAATTAATTCATCCATAGCGATGGCGTCTACCATTGCCTCGTACTGTGACAATGTCCAACCTTGAATATCTATTGCCCTCGTTGGGCAGGCGCTTACGCAAGCCCCACAGCCAACACAATTCGCAGGAGACACTACAGCTCGACGTACCTCTTTGCCATTTTGCTTAAACGTTTGCATTGCGATTGCGCCATCATATTCGCATACTTCCACGCAGACACCATTACCCTCGCATTTACTTTCGTCCACCTTTGCTACATAAGGAGGTAATTCAACGTATCCTTTACCAAGCAAGGCATTGACTTTAGCTGCCGCTGCCGAAGCAGCCGAAACGGCTTCTTGTACATTCATTGGTCCTTGAGCTGTTCCAGCTAGGATTACGCCATTGATAGAGGTTTCTACGGGGCGCAGCTTTGGATGTACTTCCAGCAAAAATCGGTCCTTGCCTCGTGATAGTTTTAACATATTAACCAGATCGTCAACTTGACGCGGCATCATCCCAACTGCTAAAACAACGAGATCAACGTATGCTTCTAATTCCTCGCCATAGGTTAAGTAGTCATTTACAATTACTTTTGCTGCATGGTTGTCGTTATCTGATATTGCTTCAACCTGTGGTAATTCTTCACCATGGTATAGGAGAAACCTGATCCCATTTGCTTGTGCTTTACGGTAATATTCCTCATGTCCATGTCCATATGTACGAATATCTTGGTAAAGATTGTATATATTTAGACTAGGGAACCGATTTATGAGCTCGTTTGCCATATGTAGATTAGCTGTGCAACAAACTCGCGAGCAGTAATCGTTTACGTTTCCATCAGATTGTGGTTCAGAAATGCCTTCAATTTGACGACTTCCAACACAATGGATTAATGCCACATCTCGAACGGCATGTCCATTCCAACGAAGTTCCTTATCGTCAGGATGCAATGCGAGGTAGCGTATTAATTGTGGAAGTGTAATGACCTCTGGAATCACTTCATAACCATATTCGCCTTCGTGGGGTTGATAAGGGTCAAAACCTGTTGCTATTACGATCGCGCCAATATCTAAATCGATGACTTCTTGATGATCTTCTAAAACAACTTCTTTACCGTTCATCCTTAAAGGAGCGCCGTTATAGTTAGCCCAGTCTACGGCTGGAAGATCAGGGAAACAACCTGGATAAGCTTTGTAGATTACTTTACGATTGGTCAAGCCATAATTGAATTCATCTGGTATTTCCTGTTGGCAGGCGTTCATAAGAGCGTCTGCTACTTTGGGATCGACACCGCGAGAATGTTGGTTTATGGTGATCTGATAATTGCCAACATAGCCTGAGACACCTGTTACTTCAGCATAAGTCAGCAATGTGATATTTGGGTGTTCTGTGACCTGATCAATTAATCGATTAACTAAAGGTAGAGCGGCTTCATCCGTGGGAAATAAGGTGTCTAATTGCGCTACTCGACCGCCAAGAAATGGTGATTTTTCAACCAGTGTTACTTTTATACCTTGTCGAGCGATTTCCAAGGAAGCACGCATCCCTGCCACTCCGCCGCCAATTACCAGGGCATGTTTTCTAGCATTTAGGCGAATATTTTCAAGGGGTTGTAGTAACCGTGCCTTCGCTACACCCGCTGCCATTAGGCGAATCGCTTTTTCAGTTGCACCTTCTTTATCAGTATGATGAACCCATGAGTCTTGCTCGCGGATACCCATATGCTGATAATAATATGGATTTAATCCTGCTCGCATGACGGTTCCGCGAAAGGTCTGCTCATGTAGAGAAGGAGCGCAAGCGCCAATTACGACACGATTGATTCCTAACTCGCGGATATCTTGTTCGATCATGGATTGCCCTGCATCTGAACACATGGACATATCCGTGCGTGAGACCGTAACATTGGGCAATTTGGATAGTACTTTAGCAACACGCTCGCATTCCACTACATTGCTGATATTCCCACCGCAATAACAGGTATAAACACCGACGCGCGGTGTTTCATCAGACGTTTGTGGTTGATTGCCGGCATCCTGTTGCTCGGGGGAGGTCTCATTTATTTCAGGCATATGCCACCTCTTTTTCTTCTGATTTTTTGGGAATTCCATCTCCATTTTTATGCTCACGGATATAGGCTGAAGCGGATACTGCGGCTGCTCCAGCTGTAACAATACTGTCGACGATATCCATTGGTTGCATAGCTGTTCCTGTTACAAAGATACCGGGACGATCCGTCATACAGGGTTCACTATTAGGTGATGGTACTGCCACAAATTTGTCGGAACCGAGTGAAACCTCATATGTTTCTTGGGGATTGTAGGCAGGAACCAAACCAAGTGAAAGAACAACTAGATCATGAGTACGCTCGACTACTTCGCCAGTTTCTGTCATCTCTACCCTTAATACCGGATTTTGTTCCTCATCTTCACTAATCTTAGCTACTTTACCACGCACAAATTCGACTCCCATTGATTTAGCGTTTTGATAAAATTGCTCATATCCTTTTCCAAATGTACGGATATCCATATAATAAATGGTTATATCCGCAAGGGGTAAAGCGCCGTTAAGCAGCATTGCTTGTTTGATTGCATACATGCAGCACACACGCGAACAATACTCGATGCCTAAGGTGTCATCTCGTGAGCCAGCGCATTGAATATAGGCAATTGATCCAGGTTCTTTTCCATCGCCTGGGCGAAGCACACGACCGTAGGGTCCTGTAGGCGCCAGGAACCTTTCCATCATCATTGGGTCGATCACATTCTTGATCTTTCCGTATCCGTATTGAGGTTTGGCATAAGGATCGGTTACTTCGAACCCAGTTGCTAAAACTATGGCTTCAGCATGTATATTAAAATAAGATGGTTGTTGTGTGAAATCAATTGCATTGACCGGACAAATTTTTTCACACTTTCCACAAAGGATACAATTATCGATATCCAAAACCGCTTTTTGTGGAACTGCTGTTGAAAAGGGAACACGGACAGCGCGATATGTGCCAAGGTCCCGGTCAAAATGACTTGGGACTGTAATGGGACATTCAAATTCACATTGTCGACAGCCAGTACAACTTTTTTCGTCTACATAACGCGGCTTTTGTAAAACTTCGATTAAATAGCCACTATTGTTTTCTTTTACCGATTGAACTTCGCAATAGGTAAATAATTCGATATTTGGGTGATGCGCAACCGCAGACATTTTTGGGGTAGTGATACAACTACAGCAATCTAATGTGGGAAATACCTTGCTTAGCATGATCATATTTCCACCAATGCTTGGTTCGCGTTCCACCAGAACAACTTTATTACCTTGATCAGCCAAATCGAGTGCGGCTTGCATTCCGGCAATTCCACCGCCTACTACTACTGCATCTACTTTTATTTCATCCATTTTTTCCTCCGCATCGTATTAGGCAGCTACTGAAGAAGACTGTGCAGATAGTTCATCTTTGACAAAACCAATCTCAGCCAAGACTTCTTCCATTTGATTCACTTCTTTTAGGAAGGGTTTGACACAAACTGTACAAATGGCTGCAAGTCGCAAGCGGCGAATATTGATACTACGTTCCTTCATCAAATCGTATGCTTTTCGTATTAATTCAGCCGTGCCATCCGCTTCCACTTTGTAAGGACTATCGGTGCCGCTATACATCATAATGATCCCGTCAATGCCACGCTCAAAAGCACGTACAAAGAACTCGGGGGGGAACATAACCGGACACATAACTGGCAAAATATAGGTGTTTGCAGGGTATTCTGCAAACACCTGTCCAGTTGAGTCCGCGCCTGCATAGCCGCCCGCTAGTGTTCCCAAAATCAGGATTTTAGGTTTGCGGGTTTCCATACTTTTATTCCTTATTTTTTTCGTCGAATAAAGAGTCGTTCATAGCCATCGGCGTCTAGATGACCAAGATATTCGTGACCTACTTTCTGGCACCAACGCGGCATATCTTCTTTTGTTTTTGCGTCTCCGGTCCATATCTCCAACACTTCGCCGACTTTGACACCACCAATGCTCTTCTTTGCTTCGAGCAATGGACCTGGGCATGACATTGCCCGTGCGTCAGAAACCTTTGCTGCTACAATTGAATTTAGTTCTTCAGACATAATTTTTTCTCCTTAAATGATATTAATAAAATTGTTAACAATCGGGTTAATCTGTAGCTTATTCAAATTATTAATCTTCAGAAAAACTCGTAACATACGAATAAACAAAACACTTTTTGAATTGTCATTTTCAACTTTAACATCCATATCAATGAAAAATTCCTATATTGTTTAATAATTGACGATCAACGATATAATAATATATTGTTTGACCTTCTCGCCGACAATTTAAAATGCCTCTTTTTTTCAAGATATTAAGGTGTTGAGATGTATTTTGCATAGAGGCTCCTACCTCCGAAGCAATTTCGCCCACCGACAGTTCCCGCTCAGCCAATGCCCAAAGTATCAATACTCGTCTAGGGCTAGTTAGTGTTTTGTAATATTGGGCTTGCTTTTCTGCCCAACTCAATTTTTCCTTATCCATAGAACGTTACTTTTATGGCTATGTATTCGCTATTTATGTTTGTGTATATTGCGTCCATTTAAACAATATTTGCACATTCACTTAATTTCATCTACATGCAATTATATAAGCCTCGGTTTCAATCAATTAGTGACAATTGTTACAATCGGCTATTGCTATTTATTTGAATATGTTATAAAGAAATGGAATATATAATTATTGTGACAAACAACTTTTTTGATTATTACGTGCCATAACAAGTTGGACAAAAAAGGATTTATGATGGTAAAATTAGTGTAACTCCGAAGTCATTCGACCTTAGACAAAAATGTGATGGTTGGATGAACACCCCTCAAATTTTCAAGAGGGGCGGGTCGGCAAGGAAACAATCCGGCCTCCCGAAGTTCCAGAGATAAAAGGAACGGATTTGGAAAGGAGAAATCTAGGTGTATAATTTTTATTTACAAGCGCCTTCGCTGTCGATTTTCCTTAAAAAGCGATTCTATAAAATAAATAATCCATGCCTTTTTGGGGATAAAGGGTTTGGTTTTGATGATTGAAATTAAAGATCTTTCTGTTTCTTATGGGAACATCCATGTCATCAGATATTTATCATTGTATATTGAATCTGGGCAGTGGGTGTTAATAAGTGGGTCTTCAGGTTGTGGAAAAACCACGCTGGTAAGGGCGATAACAGGAATTATTCCACATGCCTTTGACGCAGATATATCAGGTCAAATAAAAATTAATGGAATCGACACAGTGGTTACTCCATTGTCAGAATTAGCGCAGAATATTGGAATTGTATTTCAGAATCCTGGATCGCAATTATTTCACCTACAAGTGGAAGATGAAATAAAGTTTGGTGTACGAAATCTGGGATATAGCGAAGAAGAAGTTAAAGAGCGCGCAAAGTGGGCAATGGAAGCTGTTGGAATTACAAAATTAAGATATTGTAATCCGTCTGAATTATCTGGAGGGCAAAAACAATGTGTTGCGATTGCATCCGTTTTAGCAATGCGTCCTCAAGTAATTGTATTGGATGAACCTACAGCTTCATTAGATATTGCGAATACTTCTAAAGTGATGGATACAATAAAGATTCTCCGAGATCAGTACGGAATTACGATTGTCATGGTTGACCACCGTTTATCATCCTATATCCAAAACGTTGATCGGGTTCTGATCATGGAATCCGGAAAGATTGTTATTGATGGAAAACCTCGCGATATTTTTTCAGACGAAAAGGTTTGTTCAGAATTAGGAATAAGAAGACCAGCAGAATTACCAATGACATCTTGGCGAGAATTAATCCACCTGGGCGCTTCAGAAATCTCTACCTCAAGTGCTTATAGTGAGCCATTAATAAGTATCGAACAAATTGCCGCTGGTTGGAATGGGAAAGATGTTATTAAAGAGATTAGCTTCTCGATTTACCCAGGTGATTTCTTAGCAATTGTTGGAGAAAATGGTGTAGGCAAGTCTACCTTGGCTATGGTAATCGCAGGATTACTTAAACCTCGTTCAGGAAGAGTAAGGTTTATGGGTACAAGACGCCCAAAGCCTGGATTAGACGTTGCCATACTTTTTCAAAATTCTGCAGATCAATTATTTACAGATACCGTAGACGATGAAATATCTTTTGGTCCACAAAATTATGGTTGTTATAACGAAGAAAGTCACTTGGATACATTAATAAATGCAGACCTAATTGGGATTTTAAAAAGAAGTCCTATGTCATTATCTGTTGGACAACAGCAGAGAACTGCATTGGCTGCAAGCTTGTCTTTACGACCAAGTTTAATCATTCTTGATGAACCAACGCTAGGGCAAGATTGGAAACATTTACAGAAATTAATGGATTTCATAATTATGCTAAACCGGAAAGGGAGCGCTGTCTTGTTAATTACTCATGATTATAAGATTGTTCATCGATATGCAAGACGTATGGTTTTGATGGAAAATGGCAGAATTAAACTAATAGGAACCTTACAAAATAACCAACTGGAGAAATCTTATGAAGTTCACTACTAAAGAGTTAGTTACCATGGCAGTATTTGGGGTTCTTTGGGGAATTGTTGAAATTAGTATAGGAACAGTATTAAAATCTTTAAATATCCCACTCAGTGGTGTTATCTTGGCTGCGATAGGGTTATCTATAGCCTTAGTGGGTCGAATTTTTGTTCCTCATAGGGGATCGACCTTTTTCATCGGTGTAATAGCTATGATTATGAAATTGTTTAGTTTAGGTGGAGTGATCATTGGACCGATGATCGGAATTTTAAGTGAAGCAATCATTGCAGAGATCATTCTCAGTTTATCTAGGCAACCAAAGCGATCTATATTTATCATAACAGGTGGATTGGGAGTATTATGGTCTTTAGTTCAACCTTTTGTCACAAATCCAATTCTGTTTGGACGTTCTGTGCTTATGGTTTGGCTTGATCTCTTGGACTTAGGAATTAGGCTTCTTGGAATAAAAACTGAAGCAGCAACTGTGATATTGATCATAATGGTTGCTCTGCATTTTTTAATAGGTAGTCTAGTAGGTTGGTTTGCTTGGGATGTTGGAAGAATAATTCAAGAACGAATGGGAAAGACTTTATTAATAAATGACGGAAAACAAAATAATAATAAGGGTGAATAATCAATATGAAAAAATATTTTGTCTTTTTAACGTTTATAACATAGATCATTTCTAGTTGTGCGAATGGAAAATCTATAGATGATAGTAGAATTGGATTGATTATTAGTGATGGTACGACTAGAAAAGAATATAAAGTAGAGGATTTAGAGCTATTGGAATCTATTGAGGCAGATTTCAATTATGTCATATATGTAGGCGTTCCCACACAGTTACTTTTTAAAGATACTAGATTTGACATTTCTAATCTAAAAGCGATTAAAGCGATAGCTTCCAATGGTTATTCTGGAAATTATGGACCTGAATTATTTTTCTGTGACGATGTTGTTGTAGCCTATAAATCAAAAGATGGTGAAATGAATGAAGAAGATGAAATGTTTCGTATGGTTTTACCAGGCGAGGAAGGAAAATTGAATATTCGAAATCTAATTGTGCTACAAGCGATCCCATAATGAATTATGAAGGATATCGAGTACAAATAACACATGTAGAAGATCGATCACGATTGGGGACTTATGGACACTTAGCTTTTTTCCTCTGGTTCATAGGAATGGTTATATTCGTATCGAGTAAATATATATTAACTGCTTCGATAATATGTTCATTGGTTGCAGCGATAGTTTATCCATTTTCTTTGCGGATTATTTTTCGTTGGCGTTGGATTATCTTGATGTCTTTATTGGCTATCCCAGCAATATTTTTTCTTGGGGACATTGACTCGGTTTTTTTAGGGTTGATTTATTCTTCTCAAGGATTAACTGCTGCTATTCAGATTGCTTGTCGGTTCATTGTGGTTTTCATTGCAGTAGAGGCGTTTACAAAATCGGTAACCATCTCCGCTATCGGTGGTTTGTTGGAACGATTTGGTATGCAGGGTTTAGGCTTCTCGATTGGTGTAGGTTTAAACCTCCTTCCTAACCTACAAACTGCAAGCATGCATACTTGGCAGAGTCTTAGAATGCGTGGAGGATTGCGTAGAAAATGGTGGCGTGGGTTGAAGATGATGGCTGTTACAATTCTGAGTAATGCGATTGCTCAAGCAGAGGAAATCGCATTAGCAGCTGAGGCGCGAGCCTTTTCACCAGCCAAATCTCGCCCACTACCCATTGCGAAAGGGCAATTCGATTGGTTAGTATTTATTTTTGTCATCATCTCATTTATTGGTATTGCATTAGTTTGATCGTTAATAATCAAGGAAATAATCAATAAGGATAATTAGATTTATGATTTCGTATAATGAATCGTTTGAATTGACTATAAAGAATATTACGCCTTTGGAAGAAGAGCAAATAGATTTACTTGATGGTAATTTACGGGCGGTTTCAAAAGACTTATTTGCATTGGTTGATTCACCCTCTATCAATGCTTCTTTAAAAGATGGATTTGCCATCCATTCGGAGGAAGTTCAAAATGCCAGTCCAAGGAATCCAGTTATTTTAAGGATTATTGGCTCAGTTTCAGCGGGAGAAACTTGGAAAGGAAAAATTAATTCAGGGGAAGTTGTACGAATATTAAGTGGCGCTCCTGTACCTGTTAGTGCAGATGCTGTAGTTGCTGAAGAATTTGTGCGCGTAGAAGGCGATAGAGCTGTTGTGGTTAATGATGCCTACCCAGGTAGAAATATTTTGAAGAAAGGTAGTGATGTTAGCAAATCGCAGTTGCTTATAAAATCGGGGGAAAATCTTTCTCCAACAAAAATAGGTTTATTAGCAGCTGCAGGTTATGAGAAGATTCCGGTGCATAGAAACCCGCATGTGGCGATCATGGCGACTGGAGATGAAGTGATTACCCCTGGAATGAAATTAGTCGAAGGAAAATTGTTTGCTAGTAATCTTGTTACATTAGCTGCCTGGTGTCGAATATATGGATTTAAAACCTATACTTGTACCGTCCCTGACGATATAAAGGTCATGAAGGAAACCCTAATCTGGTGTTTAGAGAATTATGATGTGGTTATTAGTAGTGGGGGAGCTTGGAATGGAGAGCGAGATTTAGTTATAAATTTATTAGATGAATTAGGTTGGGAAAAAATTTATCACCGGGTACGTATTGGGCCTGGCAAGGCAGTTGGATTTGGAATATTTGAAGAAAAACCTGTTTTTTGTTTACCTGGTGGTCCTCCATCTAATCATATGGCATTTTTACAATTAGCGTTACCCGGATTACATCAATTAGCAGGGTGGAGCAAACCAGGAATTAAAAAGATGAAAGCGATCTTGATAGAAGATGTGAAAGGTCAGGTTGACTGGACACAATTTGTGCATGGAAAAATCAAAATTGGGAGCGAGGGATTGATTTTTGTCCCTATGAATTCTTTTAGTAGATTGAAAATGATGGCAGAAGCAGAAGGAATAATCATGATTCCTGAAGGAGAGGAAATAATTTGTAAAGGGGAAACAGTGGAAGTCCAAATTCTTTGATTTAATGGCAAGTTAAACTTTCTTTGAATCAGTTGATAACAATATTAGAATTAATTATGATGGAAAAGATTAAGGTAAAATGAGGGAGAGTATTAAATTTGGTGCTCTATACGTTAAGAATTGAAAAAATTTTTTATTAGGTTTTTTCGAATAAGAGATGTGGATGGAACAACCAAGAATATTAATTATTGAAGATGATACTAGCATGCTGACAAGTCTGACGATGATATTTCGTCGTAAAGGGTATTATGTTGAGACAGCAATTAGTGGACGTAGTGCATTAGAAACTATAAAGAAAAATAGTTATCATCTCGGTTTAATCGATATAAAGTTACCTGATATGGATGGTATTGATCTAATCGAACCATTAAAAAAGATCAATCCGGAAATGGTTTTGATCATGGTGACTGGATATGCATCGATAGAATCAGCTGTGCGAGCATTGAATGCTGGCGCATCAGCCTACATAACAAAGCCAATCAATATGGATGAAGTATTGGCAGCGATCCGTGAAGCACTTGAAAAACAGCGTATGTCTGAGGAAAAGAAAAAAGCTGATCTCGCACTTCTGATAAGCGAAGAGCGATATAGGACAATATTTAACACTTCACCTGTTTCTATTTGGGAAGAAGACTTTTCTTTAGTAAAAGAAGAAATAGTGCAGTTACAGAAACAGGGAATTGAAGATTTTAATGAATATTTTTACCTTCATCCTGAGCATTTGGAAGAAATAATTAACAAAATTAGAATCCTTGATGTAAACCAATCCACAATAAAAATGTTTAATGCGAGGAGTAAAGAAGATCTTTTAGGGTCGCTTGAAAAAATTGCTTTGCCGGGAACGAGGGATATTATCCAAAAGGAAGTTGTGGCAATTGCAGAAGAAAAAGATTTTTTTGAAGGAGAAACCATTAACAGGACATTTGATGGAGAAATTATAGATTTATTCATCAGTATGACGATACCGAAGGAAATGGCTGAATTCTCAAATGTTTTGATTAGCATGGTTGATATAACCGAGCGAAAGAAAACCGAAAATGAGATAAAAGCTAGAAATGAAGATATTCGTTTATTATATGAGGCTGGAATTCAATTGGGCGCCTCTCTTAAGCTGGATGAAGTGTATAAATCAGTACATAAATTAATATCTCAAGTAATGGGGTGCGATGGGCTTTATATTTCCTCTTATGATAAAGAAAAAGAAATTATTAAATGTGAAGCTGCATGGGGAAACGATAGAGAATTAGATATTTCAAATTTTCCCTATATACCTTTAGGTGAAGAAGGTAAGGGAACTCAAAGTATCGTAATACATACTGGTGAACCATTATATATCCCGGATTTTTTAGAACAAAAGAAAACATCGAATATCATGTATTTTGTTAACTATAAAAAAACACTCCTTGAAGATGAACCGAATGGGTCTGACGATATTCCTAAATCAGCTTTGATCGTTCCATTAAAATTGGAAAACCAGGTTATTGGAGTGATTCAAGTATTTAATTATAAAAAAGATGCTTACCAAAAGGGAAATATGGATTTCTTAAAAGCATTGTCCCCTCAGATCGCGATTGCTTTGGCGAATGCAAAGTTGTTTGAACAATCTCAGTTAGAGATAAAAAGAAGGGAAGAAGCAGAAAGTCATAAACAAAAGCAACTCGAAAGACTATCTGCCATGCATAGTATTGATCTAGCCATTTCGAGTAGTTTTGATCTAAAGGTAACCATGGATATCCTATTATCGCAAGTGCATAATCACCTGGATGTAGATGCTGCCACAGTATTGTTACTGAATCCAAAAACACAAAGGTTAGAGTATATTGCGAACAAGGGTTTTTTGAGGGGCCTAAAAATCACTGACTCGATTCTATTGGGTCAGGGGTTTGCAGGCGAAGCAGCACTTGAACAGAAGATTGTTCAAGTAGATGATCTAAAGAGCAGCGAACCATTATTAATCCGATCTGCTTTGTTTAAGTCGGAAGGATTTGAGTCATATATTGGAATTCCATTGATTGCCAAAGGTCAAGTTGTCGGTGTTATGGAAATCTTTCAAAGGAGCATGTTCTCTCCTGAGCCAGATTGGTTAGACTATTTGAAAACACTCGCTGGACAAGCCGCTATAGCGATTGATAATTCATTGCTCTTTAGTAATTTACAACGCGCTAACTTAGAGCTAGAGCTAGCTTATGATAATACACTTGAGGGGTGGTCGACTGCTTTAGAATTGCGCGATATGGAGACGGAAGGTCATTCACAGCGGGTAACCGAATGGACTGTAAAGTTGGCAACAGAAATGGGTATTCCGGATGAAGAGATTGTGCAAATCAAACGTGGGGCTTTATTGCATGATATCGGAAAAATGGGTGTGCCTGATCACATATTGTTGAAACCCGGTCCCTTAACTGATGATGAATGGGATATCATGAAAATGCATCCCGTATATGCATACAAATTATTGTCTCCAATCCCTTTCTTACAAGATGCTCTAGATATTCCTTACTATCATCATGAGCGGTGGGATGGTTCTGGATATCCAAAAGGATTAAAAGAAAAAGAAATCCCATTAGCAGCAAGGATTTTCGCAGTTGTTGATGTTTTCGATGCATTATCTTCTGACAGACCATACCGAAAAGCCTGGAAAAAGGAAAAGATAATAGAATATATTAAAAGGCAATCTGGGGTGATTTTTGATCCTGAAGTTGTTGATGCACTCTTGTCGATGGAAGAGACTGTTGGAGTCAACTAAAGGGGAAGTGGTATGTAATTGAACTTGTCCTGGCTAAAATTTTTTTGGGGGTATGGTAAAATACCTAGAGTAAATTGATGACAGGTATTTTATGCAACAAACTTTTGTAAAAATTGTTAATGATAATTCGAGTAAAGGAAAATTAGCGAGAATAGTTTCGGATATTATTAGCCCTCCGTTAGTTTACGCAGTAATGGGCTTCGTTTTTAGTTGGTATGAATTGAGTTTCTGGGATGGATTGATTTGGGGCGTATTATATGGTTTTCTTATCAGTTTAATTCCCGTTCTAACGGTATGGTATTCATATCGAATTGGCAAAGTTCAGGATATGCATATCAGTAAAACTGAACAACGGCGGACACCTTATTTATTAAGTATTGTCGGTGCGTTAATTATTATCATTGTTATTTTGGTATTAGATGGACCAAAATTGTTGCTTACGCTTGCCGTATGCAACCTTATAGGGTTAACAATTCTATTCTTGATAAATTTCTGTTGGTTAATAAGCAGTCATATGGCTAGTATTAGCATGGCAACATTATTATTGACGATTAATTTCGGATATCTAGTTGGTATGTTTACAATTCCATTCGTACTCTTAGTTTATTGGTCACGAATTGAACTTAAACGGCACTCAGCGATGCAAATGTTAGCTGGTTTGATTGTTGCTATTTTAGCAGTTTTTGGTTATTTAACTTTACTTGGGAGCACTGCATTTCTGCAATTGTAAAAATGTTCAATGAACAAATATGAAAACAAAATATAAAAATATTGTTTTTATCGTTATAGATACACATCGAAAAGATCGATTAGGAATGTATGGTTGTAAGCGAAAAACTTCCCCTAATCTAGATCATTTTGCTAGTCAAGGAACAATATTTGAAAATGCAGTTTCGCCTGCACAATGGACAATACCAGCACATGCATCCATGTTTAGTGGGGAATATCCAAGTGTGCATCAAACTAATCAATCTGGACTTTCACTTGATCCCTATTTCCGTACTATTGCTGAATATTTAAGCGCTGTAGGTTATCAAACCAATGGATTTTGCAATAATCCATTGGTGGGAGTGTTAGATAATGGTTTAAAACGCGGTTTTCATACTTTTTATAACTATGGTGGAGCATTTCCATCAATACCAGCAACTGAAAGTAAAGGTGTATTATCATCTTTGGGTCAATTATGGGAACGTTATACCCAGCTATTAAGAAGAATATCTTATCCAATTCAAAATGCTGTAGCTAAATCTGAAAAAATACTAAAACTTTCATTGAAGCCGATTTTTGTTCCACTCTGGATAAGTTTTGCGAATTTCAAAGGGGATACAGTTACATCTATTCGCGACACTACAAATTATTTACAAAGGATTAGAGCTAGCCAAGACACAAAGCCTCAGTTTGTGTTCTTAAATTTAATGGAGACTCATTTACCTTTCACACCTCCAGAAGAATTTACCAAGAGATTTGTACCCTATTTGGATGAAGAAAGGGCTGCTAAAGATTTTATGCGTGTATATAACACCAAGGCACTACGTTGGTTATTACCAATGGAGGAACCATTTTCTAGTTTGGAATTTGAAACACTTAGCGATTTTTATGATGCAGAAGTAGCCTACCAAGATCATTTAATGGGAAGATTATTGGAGGAATTAAACTCTTCTTATCATCAAGAAAATACAATGGTTATCATTGTCGCTGACCACGGAGAGATGTTGGGCGAGAACAATTTTATGGGGCATAGTTTCAGATTGTATCCTGAATTAATCCATGTGCCTTTAATAATCCGTTATGCAGGACAATATGAAGCGAAAACGGTAAAAGATATCACTTCAACGACTCAATTATTTCATACAATTATCGATCATGCAGAAGTTTTTGATCGTCTAAATGGAAAATCTGATAGAGAAAAAAGGCTCGAAGAGGAGATTTTTGAGCTTTCGTTGAAAAAAAAGGTCGATAGTCAATACAATGCTAATCTTAAGGAGATCTTTTCAGAAGCATTTCCCCCAGAGAATGTAATAAAAATTCTTGAGAATCACGATCCCCTATTAATTGAAAAATTTTCTGTGCGATCTAAATTCAATGCTGTTTATAGCCAAGAAGGATATAAAATGATAAGAGCTGATGGATTTACTGATCAGATCTTCAAGATTAATTTTGAGAAGGGATTTGATAATCTAATCGAGAAAATGGATGAATTATCTGTTTATATTGATATGGATCGAGCTTTGAGAGAATTTCTCAACAACGCCAAAATCAGACAACCCGATCATTGGTCGAATGATGCTGTTTCCGTTGAAGACGAAATAATCAAACAGCGGCTAAGGAATTTGGGATATCTCGAATAGAATTTCGCATAGAGATAATTAACTATATCTTTTTTAGGAGTTTGATAATGATAGACCCTGTAATTTTTACTCTGCGTATCGGTAGTATAGAACTGCCTGTTCGTTGGTATGGCATATTGATTATGACTGCGGTGGTTGTTGGCGCTTGGATTGCTGAGAGAGAGATCAAACGTAAAGGTGGTAATCCCGATTTTGTCTGGGATGCGATGCTTTATATCCTACCAGCAGGTATAATTGGCGCAAGGCTATGGTATGTAGTTAATGATATTTTGGGAGGAAATCCAAGATTTATTGATAACCCGATCCGGATAATTAATGTGCCCGAGGGAGGATTACATATCTATGGAGCAATACTTTTGGGAGGGTTAGCGGCTTTTTGGTACGCACGAAAATATCAAGTTGATATTTGGATGGTTTTAGATTCTATCGCACCAGGGTTATTAATCGGTCAAGCAATCGCTCGACCGGCAAATTTTATCAATCAAGAATTATATGGTCCCCCAACGGATTTAGCTTGGGGTATTCCTATTGATCCTGCTCATCGGATTTATCCATTTCATGATTTGAGTAAATATCCTGAAAGCACCCGTTTTCATCCTACTTTTGCCTATGAAATGATTTGGAATGTTATTTCAGCTGCGTTATTAATTTATGTTTCGCGACGATTTTCAAAGCAATTAAAACCAGGTACAATATTTGCAGGGTGGCTAATATTAGCTGGTATGGGACGATTTATCATTGAATTTTTTCGCCCTGATCAACCTCGAATACCTGGAACAGAAATCAGCTTTACGAGCGTAGTTGCTGGGTTTATGTTTTTATTTGGCAGCTTGTGGTTACTAGCACGATATCAGGTCATTCCACTAGATTTTCTTGATTTTGGGCCGGATGAATATTCTGCGAATATAAATACACTCAAAAAAGAAGATGAAAACGAAGTGCTTGATCAAAAAATTTAACCATTAATGAATGTAGATTGGATGATTTAAATTTGAATAAAAAAACTAGCTTATTCAACGAATAAATCGGAAAGGATATCATTGTCAAGTGAAGAAAATAATTAATAGTAAGTACCTAATTTTGTTCCTACTATTTAGTTTTTTTTATCTTATTGCGAGTTCTGCTTGCTTACCAATAAATCTAAACATTACTTCATCGGATGCTACAATGAGATCCATTCAAATACAACAAACACAATTATCTGCTACAGGCACTTCACTGGCGAATCTGGTAAGTGGAAATCCGATCATCACCCCAAAAGAAACGGAATCAACACCCGATCCATTTTCTTTTACGCCTTCAGCGATTATTACAGAGACGCCATTTTTTGAACCTTCTGAAACATCGACCATCGAGGGAGTAAATTATACGATTGATGAAAGAACTCTCAAATCTGCAAAGATATTGATTTTTGAAGATATGTCAGCTTCAAAACATATTCGTTACGCTAAAGAAGCTCTTGATCTTGGAGATTATTTTTATCTTGATGTTGGTAGCGCTACTGGATGGTTTAAATCCCAATTATTGTCTGCAGTTGAATGGGATTTAATTATTGCAGCGGCTGAATCTAGAAGAGTTTTTGGGGGTGAATATTTTGAGTATATTGATCGCCGTGTGGAATCAGGTGCAAGTACGATCATAGAATATTGGGATTGGGATGTGGCAGTCATGGGTAAACAGAAAAGCCTATTAGATCGATGTGGTGTGAATGTGCAGTCCGATTGGTTTGAACCTGATTTAAGAGTTTTTTATTGGTTAGATAATACTAATCCAATTTTTAATATCCCTAATAAAATCCCTAGTCAATTGCGAAATGCAGAAAGATTGTGGGAAGGAGATATTGGTGATCTTTTTGAAATTAAATATAAGAATGGTGAACCGGTTGGTGATGCAGTGCTTTTGGCAGGAACAAATATATCTTGGAAGGATGACCATGGAAATTTAGTCAGTTGTCTAGATGGAAGAGTGATCTTACAAGGTTTTTCATCCCATGAATATTCAAGTCAAGATATGGTACCTCTTTGGGAAAATTATATCTACAATACCTTGAAGAATCATTTTCGTGTTTCGAATAAGATCATTCCAACACCTATGATCACATCTTCTATGATAACAACCACAATTCCGACAGTCAACGTTACTTCTGCTGTGACAACTCCTGGTTCAGGATTTTTACTTGGTCATGATTGTGGAGGAATCTTGGAAATCAGATTAGTTGATACACCCATATATCAAAAAGATTTATTTGAGCATCATGCCAAGGGAACATATTTAATACTAAAAATTGAGATAAATAATTTAACTAATTTCCCAATTCCAATTTGGGATCAAGATTATGAAGTACAAGGAATTGTGGATGGGAAGGAGCGATTCTATTTCACTAATAAAGCCGCGACTGGATACTTATATATAGAAGGCGCTTCAAATTTGTCACAAGATATTATTGAACCTTTTGAAAAGTGGCAAACTGAGTTAGCTTTTGATATTGATAAAGATGGGGAAGATTGGGTATTTATCGTTTCGCCCGGAAAAGAATTTGATCAACAAGTTTGTGAAGGACGAATATCTCTAATTAAATAATATTTAGTGGATGTTATTTTATATTTTAAAATGAAGTAGTAATTATTAATCAAACAAATCACCTTTTCTGGATGATATATTTGTATAAGTCAATTGACGCAAATTCTAAATTTAAATCTTAGTTTTGTGAAAATTCAATTATAATCGTATTGTTATTTGAGAAAGGAAAACCAAATCTAGGAGCGAGAATAATTTCTATGCTGGATAAACTACTCGATATAATCACTGTCGTTGCATGGATATGGTACGTATTATTTATAATCTTTTTAGCGATTAAAGGATACCAGACTAACGGAATAAAGGGGGCTTTAGAAGGTATAATTTCAGTCCGCTTCATTGTTGCATTAATTGTTGTACTCATGGTTTCATTATTGAGCGTCAGTCTTGTATTTATTGAACCACAAGAAGTTGGAGTTGTTGTGTCGATGGTCTCCCCTCAGGGATATCGAGAGCAACCTTTTCGATCTGGATTACATATGATTATTCCATTAGCAGAGCGGGTTGTCATATATCCAATTTATTGGCAAAGTTACACAATGGCATCAGAACCATTAGAGGGTAACAAGGTAGGGAATGATGCAATAGCAGCCAGAACTTCTGATGGACAATCTGTGTATATAGATTGTTCAGTGATATTCCGTATAGATGCTAATGATGTGATTCAAATCAATATTGATTTTCAAGAGAGATATATTCAAGATTATATTCGACCAATTCTGCGTGGTATTGTGAGAACCGAGGTTTCACAATTTACAGCCGAAGAAGTGAATAGCTCAAAAAGAAAGAACCTTGAAGCAAATCTTCAAGAATTGTTAAGAGTAGCTTTAGGGGAAAAAGGGTTTATTCTCGATCGATTCCTATTAAGAAATGTGGCTTTCTCTCCTGAATATGCAAGCGCTATAGAAGGAAAACAGGTAGCTGAACAGCAGCAAATGCAACGCGAGTATCAGGCAGAACAGATCCGGAAGTTAGCGGAGGGTACTAGAGATAAATATAAAATTGAAGCTCAGGGTAGAGCGGACGCAATAGTGATCGAAGCTGAAGCAGAAGCCAGCGCTATTCGTGTCAAAGCGCAAGCTGAGGCAGATGCCTTGAGATTGATTTCGGAGGCATTGAACAAGGACAAAGACTTGTTAACTTACCGGTATATAGAAAAATTATCTCCTGGTATACGAGTAATGTTAGTGCCAAATGATAATCCATATATCCTTCCATTACCAGATTTGACCGGTGAATTAGAATTACAACCAACACTTCCTTCAGATCTATATACAGAGACTTACCCGATCACTGATACCATCATACCAACAATGACACTAACAGATACCGAAACGATCACATCAACTGTGCAACCATAACGTTTTTTATAATAAATGGTTGCGAAAATGATGATTATGATATAATTCAAAAAAATGAAATCAGCTTTCCTAAGAGGAGTAAAATATGCAATTACTTGTTTTAATATTATTAGCAGTTGTCGTTGGTTATTTCCTTGCAAAGAGCCAATTTAGTAAGAAGATAGATGAAACCAGCGAAAAAGTCAGTCAAAATACACGCGATTTAGCAGATAGATCTGAAAAATGGGTGAGAAGTAAATTTGGAAAGCAAGATGTTGCTGATGCTGAAGCAAGTACTCTGTCTGACGAAGACGAAATTGGCGAAATGAAAACAGCGAAGAAACGACCAAGTCGAAGAGTAAAAGAGGCTGAAGAAGAAACTAAAAGCGAAGTAATCGAGGAATAAATAAAATTCATCGAAATAAAAATATGAATAAAAAAACGTGTAGTTATCCAGAGCTACACGTTTTTGTTATTACTCCATGTTAAAACGATGTCGACGAGTTTTTTGTACTGAGAAGAAGCCCGGCTATTGGGCGCCAATTCGAAGATAGTTTTCCCTTCGACTGCACATTCACGTAGAATAGTAGCTCGGTGAATAGGTGGTAAGAGGAGGTTTCCAAATCTTTTTTCTAAATCTTCCAAAGTCGCCTTACTTTCGCGGGTTACGTCATCGTAAAAGGTTGGTAAGATTCCAATTATTTTTCCTTGCCAATCAAATTCTTCATGAATTCTCTTTAAGCTTCGAGCGATATTGAAAACACCATCTGAGGCTAAATAATCTACTGCACAAGGGATCAATACGCCATCAGATGCCCATAATGCTTGTTCTTGGAGTTCACCGACACTTGGTGAAGTATCAATGACAACAAAATCAATTTGATCTTCTTCAACTGATGGAAACAATCTGTTTCGTGTATAAGAGATTGGGTTTCTCTGCACACTTAATACCGTTTGGGCAGTCGCAGTCTTTCGATTACCCAAAATTACAAGTAGGTTATCACGATCGGTTAATCGAATCGTCTCAGAGGGATTAACGTCTGTGATTAATAGATTAAATGTACCCGGCTCGGGATCCAAGCCAAGAATTGTGGCGCATTGACCTTGAGGGTCGAGATCAATTAATAAAACTCGATACCCTTCAAGCACAAGACCATGTGCAAGATTTACAGCAGAGGTTGTTTTCCCAACTCCGCCTTTCTGATTGGCGACCGTGATTACCTTTGTCATAAGAGAGCTCCTTTAAAAAAAATTATCCCTCACCGAGGTCAATTGAAGGAGGTGGTACGAAGTTATCTGGCCAAATTGTGAAATCATTGTAGATAATATCTGATAAATCTGCTGATAATATATGTAGGCTATCGTTAAGTTGATAAATATCTTTGAATGAAAAGTGCTGCAAATCCGATGAACTAAAGTCAGCCCCTGAAAAATTTACACCTGCCACATTGACATGGTCGATAAATTTCCCGTGTATGGTGGCATTCTTAAACTGAGCTGGACAAAAATATAGAGCAGCATTTCGCCATTCGCCTTCATCAAAGAAATTACGACCGATATCTTCACCTGTGATATTCGATTCGACGACTCTTATCTCATCATTCTCAAGCACAAAAAATTGACCATTTAAACAATCTTGGTTCATTAAAAAAGTGATGAAATCTTCATAAGTGGTATCAACGGAAAATGAAATTGTCTGCTGGCTAATGAATTTGGTATTTTTCAAGATTGGATTAACGAGTAATGCGTCATTTAAATTAGCGCCAACAAGATTCGCATTGGTGAGATTCGCTCCTGATAAATCTGCATCCGTGAGTATAGCTGAACGTAAGTCTGCTGAATATAAATTACTCTTGCTAAGATTGGCTTGTTTGAGATTCGCGTTGCGGAAAGTAGCTTGGGATAAATCTGATAAACTCAAATTAGCTAATGCAAGGTTGGTAGAATTAAAATTGACGCCACTCAGGTTTGCTCCCACGAAATTACTTTGTGATGTGATTGATATACCATTGATCTTTTGAACCTCTCCAAAAACCATCGGTTTGGTACTACCGGTAATGAAATCTGCGTTTGACAAATCGGCTCCACCAAGCGAAATAGCAGAGATATTGCTGCCAGCAAATTTGGCGTTGATTAGAGTTGAGCCATCGAGATTATTATAAGAAAACTTCTCTCCATCCACTAATAATTTCCATTCGGTTTCGATTAGTTTTGCATTCGTGAGAACTGTACCTGCCATATCAGAGCCAATGAAAGTGGCGTACGACAGATCAGCATTGGTTAAGTCGCCACCATCGAAATAGGTAGAGACGATTAACGCCCCAATCAATTTTGCACCTTGCATTTCTGTGCCTGAAAGATCGGCACTATTGATTGATGCGCCTGATAAATTGACATCGGTCATGATCGAACCGAATAGACTGGCGCCATCTAGTTTGGCTCCTTGCATATTTGAATTCTTTAATTGAGCTCCCTCAATACTTGCATTTTCAAAATTAGCGCCAGTGAGATTTGCTTCACTTAAATTAGCGCCATTCAAATTCGATTCTGTGAATTGAGCTGCTGCAAGATTAGATCCTGCAAAATTTGTGTTTACCATTCTCGCTTTATCAAATATAACTGCAGAAAGAGTTGCTACATGACTAAAATCTACATTGGTCAAAGTAGCGTTTGAAAAATTTGCACTACTAAGATTGACATTATCGACAATAGCACCTGTTAGATTAGCACCCTCAAAATTTGTGCCAATCATTATTGAATCTGTGAAATTTGCGTTTACTAAAGACGCACCTTCTAATGTTGCACCACTAAGATCTGCGCCAGAGAAGTTTGCATTATCAAGAGATGCGCCAGTAAAATCTGTACCATTAAGAGTCGCGTTATTAAATAATGAATAATCAAGATGTCCGCGAAAGGATCTACCAGTTAAATTTTGATTGATGCACAATTTTGGACAAGATAATAGGCTGCGTAGCAGAAAGCTTGCAGAACATAGTATTACTAATATTATCAGCAGTGTAATAAATAAACCCCAACGTGGTTTTTTATTCTTTCTTGAAAGTTTTTTTTCATTATTTGGCATATAGGTCTTTTGCCTCGATTTATTAATTATATAAATTAATCTTGTTTTATGGCTGAATTTGGTACTGTGAAATCAATTGGCCATATCGTATCATCGTTGTATAAAACTCCTTGAAGATTAGCATCTGTCAACATCGGTTTAAGCCTTACTTCAGTTAATGCAGCAATGCGACTATCTTGAAGGGGTTTTGATATATTTGTTAGTAATAGCGCATCAAATAACTCTTTACCAGTTAGATCTTGGTATGAAAAGTTTTCTGAAGATTTGTATGGTTTAGGTAGAGTCAGTGTAGCGCCTAAAAGATTAGCTCCACGAAGATCAGCGCCGCTTAGGTTTGCTCCTATGAGGTTGACGCCGGTCATTTTCGCATTTTGGAGAATTGTTCCAGTGAGATTAGCTCCGAAAAACATACTGCCACTGAGGTCAATCTGGGTCATATTTGCACCTTTTAGATCGGTAACGTTTAACCATGAACCAGTGATGCTTGCGTTTTGTAAGTTGGCACCGGAAAAGTCAGAGAAACTAAGCACAGTCCCATCAAGTTTTGTTCCTGTTAACTTTGCGCCACTTAAATTCGCATAGTCCATTTCAGTTCCGCTGAGATCAACTCCGCTCAGTTCAGTACCAAATAAGATCGCTTCTTTTAAAATGACACCACGCATACTTGCGGTTTTCAGATCAACACGCGATAGTTTTGCACCGCGTAGATTTGCTCCATTAAGTGTGATTTCATTCATCTTAGTATTTCGTAGATTAGCGAACGAAAGATCAGCTCCAATTAAGATAGCTTTATCTAGGTTAGCGCTCTCAAGATTTGTTTCGATAAGTTTTGCCCCAGATAAGTTACTGGCTTGGAAATTTACATTTACCATTTGTGACTTGCTAAAGTCAGCCTCCATGAATAAAGCGTTACTAAGGTCCTTGCTCGTTAATTCATGACCGCTGCACTTAGGGGGACAACCTGCAGGCAAGTTGCTTATACAACTTGAGAGAATGATTGATAAAAAGATAACAATAAAAAATAGGTATGTTTTTGGCATTAAAATTCGTTGTCTATTAGTGATAAGTTTTCCTTGATTATCTAATGATTTGTTCATTTGAATTATTTGTTAGGATTGGTAAATTTTATTAGACAAGAGAAATTATATACGAATTTTGTAATTTTTGGATGAATGATTATGAAAGGAATTTCAGATTAATTTTGTTTTACAGCATAATTTGGAATAATAAAATCAATTGGCCATATAGTTTGGTCATTATACATCACACCTTGTAGAATCGCATCCTTCAGTAATGGTTTTAGACTGACCTCAGTCAATGAAGCAATGTACTCATCTTCTAGAGCTTTCCTTAAGTTAGTTGTCATTAAGGCTGTTTTGAGATCATTTCCAGAAAGAATCTGATATGAAAAATCTTCAGTAGCATAATTAGGCTTAGGAATTGTCAATGTTGCGCCGTGAAGATTTGCACCTCTTAGGTCCGCACCGCTTAGATTGGCACCGATTAAATTCACTCCAGTCATTTTAGCATTTTTTAGGATTGCACCAGTAAGGTTAGCTCCGAAGAACATACTACCGCTAGCATCGACCCGCGTCATGTCCGTTCCTTTTAGGTCTGAGAGGTTCAATATGGAGCCAGTGATACTCGCTTTTTGTAAATTTGCGCCTGAGAAATCAGCAGAACTTAACTTTGCGCCGTCTAATTTGGCGCCGACGAGAATTGCACCGCAAAGATAAGCAAAATCCATTTCGGTACCACTAAGGTCGACCCCGTTCAGATCAGTCCCATGTAAAGCTGCTTTTTGTAGATGAACTCCGCGCATTTTAGCAGTTCTTAGATTTACTCGGTCTAATTCGGCACCTCGCATATTTGCTCCATTGAATATCACACCATCTAGATGAGTATTTTGAAGATTTGAAAATGAAAGATTAGCTCCAGTAAAAATAGCGTTGCTTAGATTAGAGTTTTCTAGATCTGTATCGATAAATATTGCACCTGAAAGGTTACTATTTTGTAGATTTACATTCTGCATTTTTGATTTACTAAAATCCGCTTCGGTCAACAATTGATCGTTTAGATACTTACCCGTAAAATCATAACCAGTACAATTGGGTGGACAGCCTACTGGCAACGTGCTTGAACATCCAGCAATGATGATAGCTGTGAGAAAGAAAAACCAGACCAAGCGTAAGTATTGCATTAGGAATTTTTAAAATTTGGAAATTGAATCTGGTTCAAGGATTTTTTTCTTTTTTGACATCCACAATCATTTCCTGAAATTTGTGTATAGAATTTTGCAAATCTGTCTAGACCTGAAATGTGTATGATGTCTTCTATGGTATCACCTAATCCGCTACCAACTTTTATTTCTGTGCGTACTTTCATGTTTGTTCCTTTCCAATAGATAGATCTCTATAATAATTATTTAAGGATGTGCGATCACAATTAGTGTCTTCGCTTCATCTAGAACACATTGCAATGAGCGTTTTAAATTTTCTGGATCAAGTGCACCAAAACTTTCGTCAAAAACCAATAAGTCAGCATTCTGTAATAGAGTGCGGGCAATAAATAAGCGGCTTCGTTCACCATGTGAAAGTTGCCAACCACTTTCACCCAACATTTGTTGAAATCCCGATGGCATCCGATCTAAAAGCTCACCAAGTCCTAGTTTTCTGCAAATCTTTTCAGCATCTTGTAGGTCTTCATCTTTAGGAGGCCAACGACGTCCCATCAATAGATTGAAAGCAAAGGTCTCTGAAAAAACATAATTCTCTTGAAATTGAGGCGCCATGACAACATGTCGACGCCACTCTTCAGAACCAAGTATTTGGCGGTCAAACCCCCATAGTAATAATGAGCCTGTGTCTGGCTTTCTCAAGCCCGTTAGAAGTGATGCTAAGGTCGATTTACCGCCGCCGGAAGGTCCTTCGAGAAGAATCCTATCGCCTGGATTAATTTTGAGGGAACAGCTATCGAGAACGAGTCGACCATTCTGTTGATATTTAAAAGATAGATCGCGAGCAAAAATTAGAAATTGATTCTGAGAATGCAATGAAAATTCTTTTGGCGATTGAGGCTTAGTCGGAATTTGTTGCAGTGAAGGAGATGCCAAATTTAGAGCTGCAAGTTCTCGCGAACGACTTGCGGCTTGAAATAGTGGACCTACTTGTCTCCACGCGATAGCCAAGCTTGTAATACTTTGGACACCACCTGTTAATTTTCCCAATGCTTGCGAAGCGAAGAGAATACCTCCTAAACTAATTGCAAGCATTTGCGGTTGCGGAGACCCGGTGATATAGGGTATTGCAAGACCGGTTAATCCTGCGATGATCCACCCTCTCGAGATAATGGAATTCAATTGTATGCGAATATTGTCCATTTTACTGGAAAGATGAAGATATTTTTCTAAGGCTTGATCTTCTTCATCATGCCAATGGAGTGGATCCTCTTGAGCGAGACGAGTGCGGTGTCCAACCATTCTTTCAACAAGGTCATTGGTCATCTCGCGATATGTATCTGACCATAGGAGACTATTTTTATAATATCTCCATAAATACACAGTGGTAATGATGATCCATATAACAAGAAGTACAGAAAGAAGCGAGCCTCCAATTCCAAGGTTAAGTATATAAATTGCGAGAAAAACTTCGATGATCGAAAGCAGTGCCATAAAACCACCACTAAATGCAAGCATCTCTACAGCTTCAGATTCCATAACACGACCTAAGAACTGACCCATACCTTGGTGGCGAATTTCTTCGGGTTCAAGCTTTAACGTACCTTGAATAAGCCTTTGTTTGAAAATTGCTCCGGCATTCATAGATAGTTCACCTTGGGCATCGTTGACAATAATTTGTACAGGAATGGTTGAGAAAAGTAGTAACGCCCAAGCAAAAAGCCATCCAGAATCAAAATTTCCTTGAAAAATTCCTCGTCCAATAACTGCCCAGGATGCGATGGTCAGGATTTGCTGAACGAAGTACATCGTTAATAATATGTAGATTGGCTTGAAAACATCAGCGTGTTTAAATTGGTCAAATATACTGGAACCTGGTTGGTTGCGCAATAACCATCCTGCTTCAATACGGATAGCGCCAAGCTGTTCATTGAGAATCGCTTTCTTTACTTTCTCAATTCTATCAGATGGAACTTGTGCTTCCTCAAGTAGTTCATCTAGGTTCTCTCCAATCGTAGCCTCATGTGGCGCGCAAAGGATGCTTTGTAAGATTGCGTTAGAAATTTTTCGTGTTTTCAAATCGGGACAAAGCAAGGTAGATCTCTTACGCCCACTTTGGACAAGAGCGATAAATCTAGGTTGATTATCTGGACTAATTTTTGGAGTTTGGATGATAGCTGGAGCTGCTGCTTTTATTAAGCCATTTACCTCAGAATATGGAGTATTGATTGGTTCGACCTCAAGATTTAGATATCCAGCGGCTGTATCCAACCATCTAGTGAAATCAGAATCATCAGCTATTATCAAATTCTCAGGAGGAGGGGGAATATTGATTGGTTGGGATGATAATTTTGACTTATGAGCCAGGTTCTCGATTAACTCTCCAATTTGAAAAGTTTCCCAAGAAATTTTTTTGATGTTTAGCTGATCTGTTATCATGCTGTTTTCTTTGATGCTCCTGTGTAAATATTATCATGTGCAAAACTTAGCGACAAGTGTATTTTGACCGAGAATAAAATATGTTAACACTAAGTCAATTGTCGCAAAGATGGTCTGATAAGGTAGGAAATTCGAAGATATATAAAATATTGTTTTATAATTGCTGTATCGAAAAAACTGGAGAAAAAAAAGTGTCTATACAATTTTCGCGCTCATTGAGATCATTAAAATCAGATAGTTTTCGTGCATCCAGAATCGGATTAGTTCTAGCGATTATTTTTGTGATTGCTTTATTGATTTGGTTCTTTTTCGCGAAAGTGACGTTATATGAAGTTAGTACAAATATAGAATTGACTTCTGATGGACATATCTTTGCGAAATTTTCTGAAGAAGGAGTCAAACGTATTAGCGTTGGTCAAACCGCGATAATACGTCTTGAAGGGAAAAAAAACCAACAAAAAATAAATTTACCCGCTTTGGTGGTTGATACGAGTAAAAAAGATAAAATTGAGATTTATCCGTTGGCGCATAGCTTGCCTGAAGAATTAGAGATGGATACCATTAAAGGTCAAGTAGATGTGGAAGTTGAATACGTTAAACCTGTTGAGATGGTTTTACGAACATCTGGAAATTTTATGAATCAATCGCAAATACCCATTAGCCCACAAACCTATCAGGAAGAGAAAAAGTGAGTTTTTTTGAAACTCCGGTTCAGGGACAAAGGTTTTTAGCGCCTGAAGTAGTACAGACTTCGGCGATGGACTGTGGTCCTGCTGCTTTGAAATCAATACTGGAGGGGTTTGAAATACCGGTAAGTTATGGACGTTTGCGAGAAGCATGTCAAACGGATGTTGATGGCACTTCCATAAATACTATTGAGGATATCGCAATTCAACTAGGTTTGGAAGCTGAACAAATTATGTTGCCGGCTGATCACTTAGCTCTCGATGAAGCACAGGCTTTGCCAGCCATTGTTGTTGTGCAAAGACCGAGTGGTTTAACCCATTTCTTGGTAGTTTGGAGTCGGTTTGGTGATTTCTTACAGGTGATGGACCCTGCGACAGGTAGACGGTGGACGACGATCAATAAACTTTTCGAAGAATTGTATATCCATTCGTTTCCTGTTTCTGAAAAAGCCTGGAGAGATTGGGCTGGATCAGAAGGTTTATTAGCGCCCTTGCGTAGGCGTTTGGTCAATATAGAAATTGATAAAAAACAAATTGAAGATTTGATCGTAGATGCTTCCTCAGATCAAGGTTGGCGATCGTTGGGCACATTGGATGCGACAACACGAATGATTTCATCGATAGTACGTGGAGGAGGTATCTCGCCAGGCTTTGAAGCTGGTAAAGTACTGGATCGTTTTTACAAAATCAGTCTTGAGAGTGAATTACCTACGATAGAAAAAAAGGCAAGCTTATCTTTAGGCGCCTCAATAAAATCAAAAAAGTTACAAATACCGGAAAATTATTGGTCTGTTTTACCAATTCCAAAACAAAATGAACAAGAAATTGTCGATCCTGGCGATGAAGAATTAATGTTACGCGGTGCAGTTCTAATTCGTATTCTAGGTAAACGAGAAAAAATCGAAGAAATATTAGGAGAGGATGGATTACCTGAGATACTTCAAGAAAAACCTCTCTCGATAGATCTAGAAGCTGCTTTATCAGAAGCTGCTTACAAACCAGAACGTGAGGTTTGGAATGCTCTAAAAGAAGACGGGTTATTAACACCATCTATTTTAACGCTAGCAATTTTAGCATCTACATTCACAGTATTAATTGAAGCGCTTCTCTTTCAGGGGATCATTCAGATTGGGGAATCATTTACCTTGTTGTCTCAGAAGGTACTCGCAATGCTAGCCGTTTTGGCTTTTATGATGGCGCCATTTTTTCTTGAATTTCCCATCAGCGCCACTGTTTTGAGGATGGGAAGGCGACTAGAAACTAGGTTAAGGGTAGCTTTTTTAGAGAAGATTCCTCGACTAGGTGATCGGTATTTTCGTAGTCGTTTAGCATCCGATATGACTCAACGAGCACACGAACTGCGAGAATTACGTATGCTTCCCGATCTAGGGATAAGCCTATTGAGAACCACATTCCAACTCGTTCTGACCACAATCGGAGTAATTTGGTTGGATCCATTAAGCGCCCCACTAGCGATTGTTGGCACAGTCTTTTTTGTAGCGCTTTCGTTTTTCACTCGTCCATTTTTAGAAGAACAAGATCTAAGGATGCGCACTCAGATTGGAGGATTGAGTAGATTTTATCTGGATGCATTGCTTGGGTTGATTCCTATTCGTACTCATGGTGCAGAAAGAGCAATGCGTAGACAACATGAAACTCAATTATATGAATGGGTGCGAACAGGTCGTAACTACAATAACTCTGCATCTATTCTTCAGTCTTTTGGTGTATTGCTCTACTCAGCTTTTGTCATTCTTATCGTCGTAAATTACCTATCCAAAGGTGGTGATGTAGGTGAAATATTATTGTTGTTCTATTGGACATTGAGCTTACCTAGTTTGGGACAAGCTTTAGCTGATCTTATCCAACAATATCCTACTCAGCGTAATCGTATGTTACGATTGTTGGAACCACTTGGCGCTCCTGATGAAGAAGAAGCCTGGAAATATAGCTATGCCCAAGACAGTGAAGTCAATTCTTTTGAGGATATTAAAGACGAACCTGTTGATATAGAAATCATAGACGTTGATCTAAATGCTGGCGGTCATACAATTCTGCAAGAAGTAAATTTGAAAATAGAAGCTGGTGAGCACGTAGCTATTGTCGGTGAATCAGGAGCAGGAAAATCAAGTTTAGTTGGATTATTATTAGGTTGGCAGCGACCATCTAATGGAAAGATATTGATCGATGGTAAGTTATTAGATGGAAAAGGTATTCAGAAATTGCGAAACGAAAGCGCTTGGGTTGACCCAGCAGTCCAATTGTGGAATCGACCATTTTTCGAGAATATTCGCTATGGTTCAGAATATCGACAAGATGGTAATTTTAGTGATGTGATCAATACAGCCGATTTGTTCAACGTAATTGAAAGACTGCCAGAAGGATTACGTACCAGGCTTGGAGAAGGAGGAGGGTTGGTTTCTGGAGGCGAGGGTCAGCGAGTAAGGCTGGGTCGAGCGCTATATCGTAATTCTGTCCGTTTGGTTATATTGGATGAACCCTTTCGTGGTTTGGATAGGGAAAAACGGAGAAACTTGCTATTAAAATCAAGAGAACATTGGCAAAATCAGACATTACTGTGCATCACGCATGATGTGGGTGAAACGATAAATTTCTCGAGAGTGCTGGTGATTCAAGATGGAAAAATCGTTGAAGATGGTGCACCAAATGAGCTTGCGAGTAATCATACGTCATACTATCGAAAACTTTTGGAAATAGAAGATGAAGTGCGTAAGGGAATGTGGGAAAGCACTGATTGGAAAAGAATGTGGTTAGATCAAGGAAAAATAAAAATCTTATCTGGAGATGATGGGGGTAATGAGGTAATAGAAAAATGATGTACAGCTTTGATAATTAGTACGTATGATATAATTTTAAGCAAATAAAAGAATGATGAAATATTTAATCTACAAATTAGAATAATTCACCAATAATATGATAATAAATTTGGAAAAAAGAAATTCCTAAGCGGAGGTAGCAATGTATCTAATACTGCTCGTAACAATTTTTATTTTGATTGGTTATCTGCTTGCAGAAAGCCCTATAGGAAAGAAGATTGATGATACAGCTATAGATGTATCTGAAGGTTCAAAAAAATTTCGTAAAGATACAGCAAAGAAGACACGAAGTTTGTTCAATATAGAAACACTTTTTGAACGGTTTGATGCTTTGTTTAATACGACTGGCATTGATTTATTCCCAAATGAATTTGTTGATTGGTATACTAATTTAAGTTCAGATGAAGCTGAAGAGTTTACTCAATCGCTTTCTGCGCATATGAAAACGCTAGGATTTCGCTTGAAAGATCTTGTTGATGGCAGTTTGGATGAAGACCCGTATATGCGTCAAGTTTTTGTGGAAACGATCGTTGTGTACAGTCATGAATTTCAAAAAGTGAAACAAGCACGCGAAAAAAATGAAAAACAAAATCAGAAGAACACTGGAAAACAGAAGGATCAAAAAGAGATGGCTAAGAAGAGACCAAGTCGAAGAAAGGATAATGAGGTATCAGAAGCTGATTTGGTAGATTCCGCTTCTGTTGTATAGGTATAAAATGGTTTGATCGGTTATGCTCATGGACTTAGATCGTAATAAAAGTTCATGAGCTTTTTATTATTAATGAAAAATGAGTGATAATGGTTAAAAATGGTTGATACGGACTTCGTTAGGTTTATCTTCCAAGATGAGAAAGTAGTCTCATTTTCTTCCAAAAATGAGGATTTTTTTTGCAAACCAATCCAGAAAAGTCGAGAATTTTATTGGAATGATTTCCTAAATTTTTTTCTAAATAGTGATCGAGAACTCTTGCAGGAAAAATATCAAAGATTGGGTAAGGGAGAAATAATTGATCCTATTTTTTGTGCGTTAAAGCCAAAGGAAAATGATGTCGTTTGTAGTTTTTATATCCTTTTGGATAATATTAATTATATGGAACGTGAAGCTATCCAAGTTACTTTGGTTTCTAGTGAAAACCTAAATATTGAAGATGATCGATTTAAAAAAGAAACTGAGGTGATGCGAGATGTATTGGCAGCGCTTGCTGGAACAGACAATATTCAAAAAACATTAGAAGTCATTCTGTTAAATTTACATGATCTCATTCAATATGATCGAGCGGGATTGATCTTAGCTGATGAGGATAAACGTTTTGTAATTACACAAAGAGAAGAAACAAATACAGATGGATCGTCGCGGAGATACCTGGATGAGGAACCAATTTTAAAAGAAGTTTTATCTAACAAAAAAGTATTAATTATTCCTGATATTCAGACCGACAGAAGATTTGATAATTGGTCAGATCTCGAATCTGTACATGGATGGCTAGCTGCACCATTGATTGTTGACAATGAAGTTATTGGTATATTGACATTGGGATCATTGTTGAAAAATGCGTATGACAAGGAAGATGCAGAAATTATGCATATTTTTGCGGGGCAAGTAGCTCAAGTTTTAGAAAAAGCATGGCTTAGTGAGAAAAGAGTACAACGGAATAAAGATTTAGAAGTGATCTCGAGTATCAGCCTTGCTTTAGGTAAAGCTGAGCAAGGTGAGAATACATTAGATGATATTGTAAATCGTGTAACCAAATTCTTTGGTGCTATTAAAGGTTATTTATTATTACCAGATCAAACTGAAAGTTATTTAAAAATTGAAGTGAGTAGTGATAATTCATTGATTAGCAAGCAATTTCTTATTGAAGATGATCTTTTTGGCAGGTCAATTCAAAATAGGAGTATCGAGGGTTTTGGGGATGTAAAACGCTTTTTAAGTGAATATCCTGTGGATATATATAGACAGATGTTTGATAAAGCACAATCTGCAATCGTAATTCCATTGCTCGCTTACGAAAAAGTATTTGGTCTATTGTGTTTTCCTTTTCAAGATAAGAAGTGGTTTTCAGATGATCGCTCAAGATTAGCAAATGCAGTAGCAGATATCGCTGGGGCATCTATCCACAGAGCAGTTGTGTTAAATGCACTCGAGAGCCAAGTTGAATTACGAACACAGCATTTGTCTACTTTATATGAAATCAATTCTATCGCCAGCCAGCCTTTAGATTTGAATCAAATCTTGATTAGAATATTAGAGATCACTTTAGACTCTTTACATAGCAGAATTGGCGCTATTCATTTTCTCGATGAATTTGAAACGAATCTAACCCTATGTTGTCAAAAAAACTTTTCTAAAGAAATGACAGAAAAGCTCAGCAACCTTTCTTTAGAAATACCTTTTTGGAAAAATTTAATTAATTCTTCTGAACCTTTTGTCATTCAAGATATCAATGATCATGAGAATATCACCCCTGAAATCCTAGAGATGGTTAACGAAAAAGCGAATGCATTTCTAGGTGTGCCTATTCAAGCTAAGGGTAAAATATTAGGACTACTTTCAGTGTTCTGTGATTCAATTTCAGTTTTTTCGATAGAAGATTTAACTCTTTTTATGACGATATCTGATCAAATTGGGGGATCTATCGAAAGAGATTCGCTCTTAAAGCAAGCTCAAATTGCGGCTGTGGTTGATGAAAGACAACGCATGGCAAGAGAATTACATGATTCGGTAACACAATTATTATACAGTCAAGTTTTATTTACTGGTGCAAGTTTACGACAACTCAGTCACGGGAATCAAGAACAAGTTGTACAGCATTTAAATCGAATCAATGAAGCCGCTTTGCAAGCGCTAAAGGAGATGCGGTTGTTGATCTATCAATTACAACCTTCTGATTATCTCAAAGATGGATTAGTTAACGCCTTGGAAAAGCGACTGGACTCAGTTGAGAGGCGATCTGGGATAGAAGCTACTGTGAAATTAGATACTAAATTGGAATTCGATGCATCAAAAGAACTTGTGCTTTATCGTATCGCTGAAGAGGCGCTTAACAATACGATTAAGCATGCCCATGCAAGTAAGGTGGATATTAAAATAGGGGAAAAAGATGGACATATATATCTAGAAGTGATTGATAATGGAGTTGGATTTAATGTTGTGGATACAGAGAATAGTGGCGGAATGGGGTTGAAAAGCATGCAAGAAAGAGCGAAGGAATTAGGTGGAAGATTGTTGATTGATTCAAAAACAGGCAGCGGGTCTAAAATAATAGCAGAAATTATAGATTGACTAGAGGAAAATTAATGATGATAAGGAAAATCCGAATACTAATTGTTGATGATCATACTGTTGTTCGAGAAGGCTTAGAAGCGCTATTTTCCTCAGACCCAGAAATGGAAGTTGTTGGGATGGCAGCGAACGGAAAAGAAGCAGTCAAGTTGGCTGGTGATTTGAAACCTGATGTGATTCTATTAGATCTTGTGATGCCTGAGATGGATGGCGTTCAAGCAACTGTGAAAATTAAAGAGCAAAATCCAAAGGCAAGGATTTTAATATTGACTAGTTTCGCCGAAGAGCATCAAGTATTTTCTGCTATCAAAGCAGGTGCGATTGGTTATTTGATGAAAGATACTTCTTCTGACCAGCTTATCCAAGCTATACAGGATACATATCATAATCGCCCAGCATTAGGACCTGAGATTGCTCGAAAATTAATGCATGATATTCAATCGGATACAAGCCAAGCATTGATAGATGACCCATTAACTCCGCGAGAGACAGAAATACTGCAGCAAATCGCAATGGGAAAGACCAACCAACAAATTGCTGATGATTTGGTCGTCTCTGAACGGACGGTAAGAACGCACGTAACCAATATTCTAGCAAAACTTGGTCTTACAAATAGAACTCAAGCAGTGATATATGCATTAAAGGAAGGAATTGCTTTTATCCAATATACGTTAGATGATGAAGAAACTTAGTGAGGTAAGGTTTCGGTTTTTTTATTAAATTCATATAGGGCAGCCTCGATAACTCTTTCGATTGATACGTTATACAATAGAGCAGCTTTTCTACAATCTTCGTATTCTGGACTACCATGAATTTTCTCTTTCCATTGTGATATTTTAATTTTAATATCGCCAAACTCTGTTGAGACTGTTTGAAATTCTCTTGGAAGACTGATTCGATGGATATCTAAGTGTTTGATCCCTAACGTAGGTGTCTCTCGAAAAATAATATTTTGCATCTTACCAACTAATAATGAGTGGCAAAGAACCGATACCTGAACACCAGGGCGATTCTTTTTCATCTGAATAGGGGTGAAATATACATCTAAAGCACCTGAATTGAATAATAATTCCATCAAGTGTCCATAGATTTCTGGGTTCATGTTATCTATATTTGTTTCCAGCAATACAAGTTTTTCTGTCAAGATTTGGTCTATACTTTGGTTTGTCTCGCCAATCCAGAGACGGATGATATTGGGAATGGGTAGATCTTTCGAGCCAGCTCCTATGCCAATCTCTTTCAGAACCATGTCAGGAAAGCCACCGAAGGATGAAGAAATGCTTGTCAATAGGGCAGCGCCAGTGGGTGTCACTAGTTCTGCTTGAAAATCGTCGATATAATAAATTGGCGTTTCCTTTAAGAGAGACAAAGTAGCCGGAGCAGGAAGTGGAATTTGACCATGGGCAGCAGTTATCCAGCCACGAGTAAGCGGTAAAGGAGAACTGAAAACTCTTTCGATACCAAGCGTTTCTAGACCGATAAGTGTTCCGACAATATCAATAAGCGTATCATCACCGCCTACTTCATGAAGATGAATATTTTCAAGAGGCAAATTGTGTATTTTGGCTTCACTTTTCCCAATACGATTGAGGACCTCAAGCGCTTTCGATTTTACGCTATTTGAGACCGAAGTGTTTTTTACGATTTCAATCAAGTCACTTAGATGTCGATGGGTTTCGATAAGAGGTGTTATTACATTAATCTTTGTTGCAGAAATGGCACCTTTATATACTTTCTTAACTTCTAAATCACAACCCTGCAAACCCATCATAGAGATTGTATTCGAAATTATTTGTGGAGAAAGACCTGCATCCACCAAAGCTGCAAGGATCATGTCTCCGCTAGCTCCTGTGGCGCAATCAAAGTAAGCAACCTTCATTTTTTACTCCTGATGATCAAATGCGCAAATATTGCTGCACCAAATCCATTGTCTATATTCACGACGGATACACCTGGCGCACAGGAGTTAAGCATAGCTAGTAGAGCAGCGACACCGTTAAAACTTGCACCGTATCCAATGCTTGTTGGTACTGCAATAACAGGAACGGAGACTAAGCCACCAATCACTGTAGCGAGAGCGCCTTCCATTCCAGCCAAAGCTATGATCGCAGAAGCGTCCCATAATTTTTGTCGTTTATCAAGTAAGCGGTGTAAACCAGCAACGCCAACGTCAAATATTCGGCATACTTTTGTTCCATGTAATTCGAGAGTTGTAGCAGCTTCTTCTGCCACTGGAATATCAGTTGTGCCTGCAGTCACAACAGCTACATAAGATTGATCGTCACTGATCGTTGGCGCTTTTCCAATTGCGATAATGCGAGCTTTCTTGTAATTAACCGCTTGTGGAAATGACTGCTTAACTTTAGCCATCATCTTCTGGTTTGCTCTGGTGATCATGACAAATTCTTGTTGATCAAGATAACTATTTAGTATTTGAATGACTTGTTTTGGTGTTTTATTCTCTCCATAGATAACTTCATTAACACCAGTTCTAATATTTCTGTGATGATCGATCTTTGCGATATCTATGTCTTTATAAGGTAAATCGCGTAAGGCTGATAATGCCTCTTCTGTTGTCATAGTATGGTTTGAAACTGCCTGTAATATTGATAGTAATTGTTGAGATTGCATATTCAGATCTGTCCATTCTTTTATACTTGAGATGATTAGGGAAGAAAAGAAAACTCGGTTTTTTCAAATCCAATGGTTTTAAAATATTGAGTGATGGAATTTTCATTTTCTAAGATTATAGCTTTGTTAATTGATTGAACTTCAATATGTGCGATATCTCCATGGTGTCGAACTCGCACTTTTTTAACATTATATTTATTGATATGGTTTTCAGCTTTATCTACTTGTTGAAGTGATTGAATTGTTAGTGGAATGCCTTGTGGGATGCGTGTAGATAGACAAGAATTGGATGGTTTATCCCAGTTGGGTAATTCCATGTAGCGCGCCAATTCACGAATTTCTTTTTTTGTGAGAGTTGCTTCAATCAATGGAGAATGGATATTGAAAAGGTCAAGCGCTTTTCTCCCAGGACGATCTTCAGAAAGATCATCATAATTAGACCCATCTAAAATTACATCCATATTATTATTTTTTGCAAATATATCGATTTTGTTTAACTTCTCTTTCTTACAAAAAAAACATCTCAAGGAGGAGTTCTCAAGATAGAGTTGATTATTAAATTCATGGCTTTCAAGGAGAATATGATGAATTCCAATCTGCGAAGCAATTTGTTTAGCTTCGTAGATTTCTTTCTGAGTGAGGCTAGGGGAATATGTTGTAATTGCGATTGCTTTCTTACCAAGAATCTGGTAAGAAATGTAAGTAAGAAATGTACTATCGATGCCACCTGAGTAAGCAATGATTGCACTATTATAATTTCGAATTAACTTCTTTAAGAATTGGTATTTATTCTGTAATATTTCATTCATCATTATTTGTTAGCCTATTGTTTTATATACCATTTATGAGTAAAATATGAACTGTTATTTTTTTTAGCTTATAAAATAATAAGTAATCATAGAATTTTATTTTCAATTATAAGTGATATAGTTGAGTAGAGAGGGATTTTTTTTATTAAGTTATAATAAGAATCAAAGATATCATCGTTGCCCTTGTGGTTAATTCGCAAACAAAAATGGATCGAAATCGATTTTTTAGAAGTCACTACGTTATCTTGTACTTTAGAATAATCTGATCTATTGTTGAATGTTTTTTTTGTGCTGTATTAAACTAAAGATGTATTTAACAAATATTCTTGAAACACAAATGATTTTTTTTCATACCAATATTTCCGATAACTCTCTATATTGGTTCGTGATTGGGCTGTTTCTTGTTGTAATAATTATTTTACTGTTATTGACTTTATATCTGCAAGGACAGGTAACGAAGATCAAGGAATCACGTATAAAGAATTTCGAAATAGTAAAAGAAAACAAGGAAAGCAATGTTTCCTTGCAAGCTATTGAATTAGATAAAAGGATAAAAGAAGTTGAAACTTTAAATGAAGCCATGGTCAATTTGATGGAAGATTTGCAGAATTCTCATGAACTCTCTTTACAGAATTCTAAAAGATTAGCTGAAGTAAATGCAGAATTAGAAGCTTTTAGTTATTCAGTATCTCATGACTTACGAGCACCTTTGCGAGCAATAACTGGCTTTAGTCATATCTTGGATCGACGTTATAAACAAGAACTCGATGAGGATGGAAAGAAATATATCGAAAATATTATTGAAGCTAGTATTTATATGAGCCAATTAATCGAAGATCTTTTAGAATATTCAAAATTAGGGAGAAAGGTGATCAAATTAAAACCTGTTTCGCTGAATGAATCAATTAAATTCGTAATTAACCATCTCTCGGATCTCATTCAAAAAACAGGAGGAATAATTAATTTACAAGATGATTTTCCAGATGTGTTAGGAGATAGGACATTAATAACTCAAGTTTTTCATAACTTATTTCAGAATGGTTTAATTTATCAAGATGAAAACAATACTCCTGAATTATCTGTTACGTGGCATTATGAGAATAGGAAAAGTTCAGAAGACCAGAAGAAAATAGTTAGAGTCTTTGTGAAAGATAATGGGATCGGTATTCCAAAAGACTATCAAGAAAAAATATTCAATGTATTTCAAAGATTGCATACTCAGGAAGAATATCCAGGTACGGGGATTGGTTTATCGATTGTAAAAAAAAGTATAAAATTGATGAGTGGAGAGTTAGAGTTGATTTCTGAAGTAAATAAAGGTTCTACATTTATAGTATCTCTGATCGTGGATCAATGAAAAATTCTTGTGATGGATGGCAAAATATAAATAAGTCGATTGTTATTGTTAGGAAAAAATGAATCTATGAAGTGATTAGGTCTTGAGTGAAAGAAAAAATATTATGATAGATGAGAAGCTAGAAAATTCGATTAAGATTTTATATATTGATGATAATTCATTTGACCGAGAATTGGTTAGGGATGCATTAGAGAAAGAACAAACTGGGTTTCGGATTACTTTTGCTAAAACGCAATCTGAATTTAACGAAAAAATTTATGATAATGAATATGATATCGTTTTGAGTGATTTTAATATTGCTGGTTTCGAGGGTTTGCAGGTTATTGATGTAGTTCATCAGATAAATCCTAAGTTACCTGTCATTATAGTTACGGGGACCGGATCAGAAGAAGTTGCTGTTTTATCTTTGAAGAAGGGTGCTGCAGACTACGTCATTAAATCACCTGAGCATATTAGACGATTGTATCATACAATACGTCTAGTTCTTGAGAATCAAAAACTCGAAGAAGATCGTTTAAAAGCGCAAGAAATGATTCAAAAAAATGAAGAAAAATATCGAGCGTTATTTAATTCAGCAAGAGACGGTATTGTTTTGTTCAATAAAAAAAATGGCACTATCGTGGATTGCAATCTTGAGTTTGAAAAATTGATAAATTGTTCAAAACAACAATTAATTGGAATGAATATTAGTGGCTTAAATATGGATAGAAAAAGCTATCGGGGGCAATTACACAAGTATGATTTAAACGACTTTAGGTTTAGGGAGCCAACCGAACGCTATTTCATTCGAACTGATAATTTGAAAATTCCGACTGAATGTATTGGAACTGAAGTCATCATTGATGACTATGATTATATTCAAGTAATCATTCGGGATATAACAGAAAGAAAAAATGCAGAAGAAAAATTAAAGGCTTATTCAGAACGTTTGGAGGAGATGGTAGAAGATCGTACTAGAGAGCTGAAAGATGCTCAAAAAATGCTATTACATCAAGAACGGATGTCAACGTTAGGACAATTGGCACGAGGAATGGCTCACGAGATGCGTACACCCTTAGGGGCAATCAAGAATGCAGCTTATTTTCTGGATATGGTTATGGAAGACCAAGATGAGGATGTGAATGAAGCGATACAAATCCTAAATAAAGAGGTAGGAACATCCGTCCAGATAATTGATAGTTTGTTGGAGTATGCTTATCCTAATGAACCGGTAAAAAGAAAAGTAGAAATTAGTGATATTTTGGAAAGTGTTGTTGGGGTTTTAAATATCCCGGAAAATGTTAGAGTTGTCATGGATGTAGATGAAAGACATCGTGAAATTTTTATAGACCCTGAACAATTCCAGCGTATTTTAAGAAATCTAATAAAAAATGCTTATCAAGCAATGCCAGAAGGTGGTGAGATCATAATTAAAACCCATGGACTATCAAAAAATAAGATCGGTATAACGATTATTGATAATGGAGTTGGTATTGATGAACGGAATATTGAAAAGATATTTGAACCCCTATTTACAACTCGACCAAAAGGTATTGGTTTAGGTTTGCCATTAGCCGAGATGTACATAAAAAATAATGGCGGTAAGATAACGGTTAGTAGTAAAGTTGGAATAGGAAGCGAATTCTCGATGATATTCTCTGAATGAATTAAATCCAATTGATTGTGAAAGGATTAATGCGTGTCAAGCGCTAGAATTCTTATTGTTGAAGATCATGAAAGTACAAGTAAAAGCCTAGAATTAATTTTTAAAAAGTTTCTTTTCCAGGTTGATATAGCTAATTCTGGCAAAGAAGCCTTAGAAATGGTAAGAAGAAAAAACCAATATAATTTGGCAATTGTTGATATACGCTTACCTGATATGAGTGGAATATCATTGCTTGAACCGCTTAAGGAAAAACAACCACATATTGCCATTATCGTTGTCACTGGATATGGGTCTATAGAAACATCCGTTCAAGCTCTAAATGCGGGAGCCGAAGCTTATCTTATAAAACCTTTCAATATCAATATCGTTCTTGCCACTATACGTAAAGTGTTCGAAAAGCAAAAAATCGAAGAACAAAAAAAGAAAGCTGAAATATCGTTAAGAGAGAGCGAAAAACGTTTAAAAGTATTGCACGAACTTGATTTTGCGATATTATCCCTTCAATCAGGTGAGGAAATCGCACAAGCGGGATTAGAGTATTTAGCGCAATTAATTGATTACAAACTGGGTAATATTGTTTTATATGATAAAGATATTGATCAATGGACTATCTCAGCGGTATATCCCCAAAAAGATTATCATGAATTAATGAGAAAACCTTTTTATATAGAAGCTTCAGAAGAGTTACAGAGATTAACTTCTGGGCAAATATTGAAAATCAAAGATATAAGGAATAATGAAACCCTAAATGAAGAATTGATTAGCTATTTGCAAATACAAAAAATTGATTCAATAATTATTGTGCCATTGATTGCACAAGACACAATGATGGGGATTATCAATTTAGGGCGTGAGAATAAACGAATATTCTCAAAGCAGAGTATTTCTCTTATAAAAGAAATAGCTCAACCGTTATCAATTGCTATCCATCAAACAAACTTGATGAAACAAGTATATATGGGGCGTAAAAGACTACAACAATTATCAAAACAATTGCTGGATGTTCAGGAAGCGGAAAGAAGGTCTTTGGCATTAGAATTACATGATCAAATTGGTCAAATGTTGACTGCGGTAAAGATCAATTTGTTGGGTGTAACACGCTTAAAAGAACCAAATTCTCTTAATAAACATATTAAACAGAGTATTAATTCTGTTGATCAAATTCTTCAAGACGTAAGGAATATGGCTTTGAATTTAAGACCTTCTATGTTAGATGATCTAGGATTAGATGCTGCCTTACGCTGGTTGGTTGATCGGCAAACGAAATGTTCTGGAATTCACGTTGATTTTAAATATGATATGTCTGATAAAAGACCAAGTGAAGCTATAGAAACAGCTTGCTTTCGTGTAGCTCAAGAAGCGCTTACCAATGTATTAAGACATTCTCAAGCTACTGAGTTGAAAATGTCCTTGAGTCAAGATGACGATTTTCTTACAATAATAATTCAAGATAATGGAAAAGGGTTTAATTTGCCGAAAGTTATGGGAGAAGTCGCGACTGGAAAAAGTCTTGGTTTATTAGGAATGTATGAAAGAGTTGAAATTGTGGGAGGGGAATTAGATATCTTCTCAGAGATTGGAAATGGTTCTATTTGTAAGGCTAGATTCCCTTGTAATAACTCAGTTACTTTAGAGCGAAGAAACATAAGATAGCGAAATGAATAATTTACGGGTTCTTATTGCAGACGATCATGCATTGGTTAGAGCGGGATTTCGCGTTTTACTAGAAAACCTTGCTGATGTAAGTGTAATTGCAGAAGCAGAGGATGGAAGGAGAGCATTAAGAATTATCCAAGAAATCAATCCTGATATAGTTCTAATGGATATTTCGATGCCAGAATTAAATGGATTAGATGCCACTGCTCAAATAGTCCGTGACTATCCTGACATCAAAGTAATTATTCTCTCGATGCATACATCAGAAGAATATGTTCTACAGGCATTGGAAGTTGGTGCGCATGGATATATATTAAAAGATGCCTCAATAAATGAATTAGAATTAGCCTTAAGGTCTGTAGCGCGTAACGAATTGTTCTTAAGTCCTGCTGTATCGAAGCATGTAATCCAAAATTATTTGAATAGAACGGGAGATATTTCTAAGATTGATGGGAAATTTTCTAGTATGGATAGCCTAACAACTCGACAAAGAGAAGTTTTGCAATTAATAGCGGAAGGATTTACTTCACAGGAAATCGCAGAGAGATTATTTATTAGTGTAAAGACAGTTGAAAAACATCGTTATCAAATTATGGAACGTTTAGATATTCATAATATTGCGGGTTTAGTGAGATATGCGGTGGAAAAAGGGATAATTCGTTGAGATATGATTTTGATTATTTATAATAATGAGGATTATTCCCAATAAATGTGAGATTAATTCCTCATTGTAAAGTAAGATTATATTTATTATAGTAAGTTGGAGGAGTGTTTATTAATTCGTTTATACAATAGATCAATTTTCAGAGATGACGTTAGGATGGGAAGCAATGAAGCCAATACGCATATATATTGTTGACGATAACCCTGAATTTATTGATGCAGTTATCTTGTATTTAACTGTAGAAAAAGATTTTCTAGTCGTAGGATACTCGCATACTGGTCATCATGCAGTAAAAAATATCCCTAAAATTAAACCGGATTTAGTATTATTGGATTTTGTTATGCCGGACCTTGATGGATGTAAGGTAGCTAAATATTTGAAGTCCATTGATAACGAACCTGTTATCATCATGTTTAGTATGCACGATGAACTTGTTTACATACAAGCTGCAAAGGAATCTGGCGCTGATGCATTTTTGTCGAAAATGGATTTTTCAGATCGATTTGTTCAAAAATTGGATAAACTGTATTGTGATTTAAGAAATAAATCTAAAGATAGTGAGGGAAGTACAATAGAAGATATTTTATCGTGATACAATAAAGAGTATTGATTGATGGAGAGGTTAATAAATGATGCATTATGACTTTGGTCGCCCTATAGAAATATTGTTAGTTGAAGATAATCCAGGTGATGTGCGTTTAACATTAGAAGCTTTAAATGAAGCGAAAATTAAAAACAATTTACATATTGCAAAGGATGGTGTAGTGGCTTTCGAATTCTTAAAACGCGAAAATGAGTATTCGGATGTACCTCAACCCGATTTAATTTTACTGGATCTTAATTTACCGCGGAAAGATGGAAGAGAATTATTATCTGATATTAAGAAAGATAAAAATCTGAGAAGAATACCAGTTGTAGTGCTAACAACATCAAAAGCGGAAGAAGATATCCTTAAAACCTATGAGTTATATGCTAATTGTTATATTACAAAGCCAGTAGATTTAGATCAGTTTATCAAAATTATAGGAGCTATAGAGGATTTTTGGCTGACGATTGTAAAATTGCCGCCAAATTCATAATAGAATTTTTTATGATTAAAAAGAAAGGGGTTATTAGTGAAAATGGATATTTCGATATTATTGGTAGAAGATAATAAGGGAGATGTCCGCTTAATTCAGACTATGTTGAATTCAAATGTATATTTGGATTTTAATATCGATTCTGTCGGATCTATCAATGAGGCATTAATATTTTTAGAATCTAAATCAGTTGACTTGATCTTACTTGATTTATCACTTCCAGATGGAGATGGATTGGATACTTATGATCGGATTTCGGAGAATTACCAATCCATTCCCATAATTGTATTGACTGGTCATAATGATTCTGAGCTTGCTTTGCAAGCTGTCTCCATAGGAGCACAAGATTATCTGATCAAAGGCAGCTTAGATAGTAATTATTTGCAAAAAGCAGTATTGCATTCCATTGAACGCCACCGTTTAAGAAGTAGATTAGAGAGAAGTGAAAGCCGCTTTAAACGTATGATAGAACAAAATGCCGATGGTATCTTGATATTAGATGATGGAAGTAAAATTGCTTATGCAAACCCTTCTGCTGAAAAGATTTTCGATCGAAATGCGAATGAATTAATTGGAGAACATTTTGATTATCTGCCAATGAATAAGAAATATGGTGAAATCGAGATTGTTGGAAAAGGTGGTCGTCCAATTTATATCGAGATGCGAATATCAGAGACAAATTGGGATGAAGAAAAAGTTATCTTAGTCTCTTTAAGGGATGTTACAAGCAGGATCATCGCTGAGCAAAATTCTAGATTATCTGCAAAGGTGTTTGAAAGTACTGCTGAAGGAATAATGGTAACCGACTTGAATTCTAAAATAATTCAAATCAATACTGCATTTACAAATATTACTGGTTATTCTTGTGAAGAATCTCTAGGAAAGACACCAAGTTTCTTGAAATCAGGTAGGCATGACAATAAATTTTATGAGGAAATTTGGGAAGAAATTTTTAAAAATGGTAGCTGGACAGGAGAGATCTGGAATCGAAGAAAGGATGGCGTAATATATCCACAGTCGACTAGCATCAATACAATAAAGGATGAAACTGGGAATGTATTAAATTATGTAGCTGTTTTTTCTGATATTTCACACCGCAAACAAGTAGAAGAACAATTGAGGTTTCTAGCTTCCCATGACTCACTTACAGAATTGCCAAACCGAGGTGTATTTAGTGATCGATTAAAGCATGCTCTAGAGCGCAGTAAACGAAATGGTGAAAAGATAGCATTGATGTTTTTAGATTTGAATGAATTTAAAGCCATCAATGATGATTTTGGTCATGCTATTGGAGACAAAGTCCTTCAAACTATCGGGAAACGATTAACTGATTGCATGCGCAAGAGTGATACTGTCAGCAGATTGGGTGGTGATGAGTTTACAATAATGCTAGAAAATATAAACGGATATAAAGAATGCGAGATTGTTGCAAAGAAAATAAATAATGTAATTAATCAACCTATTGTGATTGGAAAGAGTACATTCTTTGTCTCAGTTAGTATTGGAATTAGTATCTTTCCTGATCATTCACAGACAATCGATGGTTTGATGAAGCAAGCAGATTATGCAATGTATCAAGCAAAGAAAAGAGGTATAGATTTTCAGTTTTTTGAGATAATTGAGAAATAATAAATCTGTTATTGAGAATGAGATCGACGATTAATTACATACTCAGTTCAAGCAATCTTAAGATTACTAAAACTGCACCAATGAGTTGAAGGAAGGAAAAAAGTAAACGAATTCGCGGTCTGGTCTCATACAACACCTAGCGAACCTGCTAGGATACCTGTTAGAATACCAAGTCCAATAATTACACAAATTGAAATTGATTCAGTACCAGAGATGGGTAATGAAATATATGGGGGGTAATGGATCTATATTAACCCCAGAAAATAAAAAATCCATATAGAAATTATGCCATCGTAACCGATTTGTCAAAGATTACGAATTATTTGATTACCTAATTTATATGTCAATGTGCCATGCCTTCATTGGAAAGGCGTGATTTTCACCTGTTATGTCTTTGTTTGCTTTTTGATTTGTGTTCTTGATGGAGGTGGTTTGATAAATGCATAATGTCGCTAGCAGGTCTGTTCATGCGGATCAAATTAGCCATAATTTGCATTGGTCGATCGATATGAGTGAAAAAGGATTTATATCCATCGCATAGATAATTAAGACCCATTTCTCCGTGACTATCTTGGATAAACCTATTTTTTATACATCCTCCGTGACATGCAAACCGATAGTTGCAATTGATACAATCTTTTGGGAGATCGATTAACTTTGATTTGCCAAATGCGGTTTGCTTGTCTGAGTTTGCTAATGTGGAGATATTTTCATTTTTGATATTTCCAAGGTAAAACCTTGGTTCAACAAAATGATCGCAACAGTACATATCTCCATTGTGTTCCAGCGCCATTGCTGTGCCACAAGTTGGAGCGAAGATGCATAAACTACCCGGTTTATGAAGCCAAGCTCCCAAAGCGACATCAAAAATTTGAATAAATATATCCCCGACATCTTTTTGAATCCACTCATCGAATATGGCAATAAGAAATTCGCCATATTTCTTAGCATTTATAGACCGACTAGTTACCTTGTTGCCCTCTTGAAAACCAGTATTATTTTTGCGCTCAACAATTGGGATAAATTGAATATACTTTGCTTGCAATCTGTCTCGAAAAAATTGATAAACTTCTAATGGGTAATCTTCATTGGCTGAATGTACGCATGCAAGAATATTGTATTCGACATTATACTTTTTTAATATTTCTAACCCTTTTATAACTCTATCGAATGTGGGTTTTCCGGCTTTGTCCAATCGATAAACGTCGTGTAACCTACGAGGGCCATCTAAGCTGATCCCAACCAAAAACTGATTTTCGTGGAAGAATTTACCCCATTCATCGTTAATAAGGGTACCGTTAGTTTGAATGGTATTGAAAATTCGCATACCAGGTTTGGAAAAATTTTTCTGGAATTTAAGCGCTTTGATGAAAAAATTGATGCCAGCTAATGTAGGTTCTCCGCCCTGCCAGGCGAATGTAATTTCGGGTAAATTTTGGGATAAGATATATTGTTGGGTAAAAGATTCAAGCAAATCATCAGACATCATAAACGATGAATCATGATACAAGTTCTCTTTGGAGAGATAATAACAATATTTACAATTTAGATTACATTTAGAGCCTGTAACTTTCGTCATAATGTGAAATGCTGGTAATTGTGCAATTTCATTTGAGACTTTTTGTTGCGAAGATATAAATGACATGATTTAACCTTAACTCCAATTTGATAATCATTTTCAACTTTACCATATTTTTGGATTGGAGAATTACATTAGGATAGATAAATAGTAACTAAAGGTTTTAAGATTCAAATTGCCTATGTGCGAGATCAATGAATAAAGTAAAATAGGTTAATCTAAACCAGTTATAGAGGTGTAAATGATTGAAGTAATAGCATTTGATGCTGATGATACCTTATGGCATAATGAACATTTCTACTCGAATACTAAGAAGAAATTTGAGGGATTACTATCGAAATATCCAGGTAGCGATCATGCAGGAGAGCTACTTGAACAATTAGAAGAGAAAAATATTGCTTATTATGGATATGGTATTAAGAGCTTCACGTTATCGATGGTTGAAGCTGCCATTGAAGTATCTCAAAACAATATATCAGGTGAAGATATTCGAATGATATTGGAGTATTCAAAAGAGATGCTTGACGAAGATTTGCATTTAATGGATGGTATTGAAGAGACTTTAAGACAGTTGTCGGAAGATTTTCAACTAATGATCATCACGAAAGGGGATTTATTTGAACAGTATAGAAAAGTCCAGCGATCTGGAATCGCAGACTACTTTACATATATAGAAGTTGTTGCAGAAAAAACAGTTAATGTATATCGTGATTTATTAATTCGTTATAGGATCGATCCAAATCAATTCTTGATGGTTGGAAATTCTTTGCGTTCAGATATTCAACCACTTATTCAATTAGGCGCGCACGCTATATATGTACCCTATCCAACCACTTGGTCTCACGAATACAATTTAGATGAAGAGCTTGATCGTAGTCAGTTTATCGAAGTAGATAATATTAAAAACATAGTTGACGAAGTAGAGCGATTGACCAGATAGGTTGGATAAGATTCGCTTATTCGTTACAAAGAGTGCTTATCAAAGAACCGAAGCTATCATAAAGATATGCGCACTCACCATCATCAGACCAAATACCTGAATATTTGTTCCATGAGAAACCACACGTAGAAGGATCATATATATTTGTGTAAATCCGACAATATTGACCCGGTATAATCGTGTATGGTGGAAAGTGGTATATATGGTTATCTGAATCCTTTAAAGTCCAATTCTTTAATTGAATAATCTGATCATCTTGATTTTTGATCTCGACAAACTCGTCAGGTTGTTTCCATCCTTTTCCTTCAGGAGATATATAAGTAATCGCTACATTCCCAGAGCTCAACGATAATGGGGTTTTTGTTGGTATAGTTCTTGTTGCTGTACTTTCAGGCAACCAGAGACCTATTTGGCGGTTGATCGCATTAATCTCGGAATAAGCAAACAAAGTATCGCAACTAATATTTGGAGGTTGGCTATCTACTAGTGCAAAGCCAGATTCAATCATAGTATGATTTACAAATATCGCATCGACGATTACATACCGCAATAGGTTCCCCTCAGAATCTTTATCTTCTTTATCCCTGATCAGAAGTATTTTTTTCCCTAAAACAAGGCTTTTGTTTTTGTTTTTTGACCGTTCACCAGCATTAAAAGCGAGATCTTCTTCTGGTATTGCTATCCCGATATATCTGACAATATGGTTCATGTCATCGATTTTTACTTTAATAGTAATGCCATCGATTACTTCAATTACTTTGGCATATGTTGACTCTGAATTCCATGGAACGCACCAGCCGTCTTGAATGACTGCTCCTTGGGTTGATGTGGACTCATCAATACGAACACTTGTAGGGGATATTGTCGGAGAGATTGCATAACTGGTTGGTGTATCTTGAATTGTGATTGACGTTTGATTAGGTCTTGTTGAGGTAGAAATGGGAGATATCTGTTGGGTGCTAGTGGATGGTGAGTAAATGCCAAAATAGAAAAAGAAAATAGAAAGCAGACATGTCCCGAAGGTGAAGATAGAGATCAACGCAATTAGGAATAAAAAAAGTGAACGATTATGGAAATTCATAAAAGATTAATGAATACATCATTATGGACATGCTTCCATGGTATCTTGTGAGCCTAGTAATATTACAGGTCGAACACCTGAGCTGATTATTTCACCTTGTACTATAATACAGGCGCCTTGAATATTCTCAAGATACCACCACATTGGTTTTGGATTAGACCAGATATTGAATGACCCCGCTTCAATGCTGAATGTCATCACATGTGTACCATCATCTCTTTCAATTATCTCCAGATAGTCACCATAGACACATATAATTTCACCAACTTGGTTTAGTGTGACTTCTGACCATAAGACACAATCGGTTCGGATATCTTCCGCTGTTGGAGTAGCTTGTTGGGTCTGTGTTATAGACTCACTGGTAGCTGTATTTAAGATGACACTAGTAGATGTTGCGGTTTTCATTGATGGGGTAGGAGCGCTTGTTGAAACGACTTTCGACGTGAATAAAGATGATAAGGTATTTAAATTGACTTCTCGTAAAAGGAATACGATTATAATAAGGACAAATAATGAAATTATCGTATATATTAATTTATGGGATTTAGATATACAGATTCCGGCATAGAAAGCAACGTATAAAGTACCAAAAATGGGAACTAATGATATTGCGAAGATTATGAGAAATTGGATGATGGTTGGGGATTCAAATTTTCCCCTCGCACCAAAAAAACTGAGTATAGTAACGGCACTAAAAGGATATAAATATTCAGCGTAAGGAAAAACAGGTCTAGGAAATAATAGAACAAAACCTACGACGATAAAGAATGCTAGTAAAATTATTCCCATCATAACAGTAAGAACGATATTAGAATCAGTTTCAAATTCTTCGTACATAATTGTTCTCCATATAAATCCGAAAGAGTGACTACGATCCTATTCTATATTTATAATGATAATATAACCAAGTTAAACATATGAAACGATGGATTCGACCAGATGCACTATCAATTTCTGATGATATTATAAAACAGATTGGGGGAAATCCATTAGTTGCTGAAACTCTAATAAGGAGAGGTATTCGAGAACCTTCTAGTATGCTTGCTTTTATTAATCCTGAAAACTATCACCCCTCTTCTCCTTATGAGTTACCTGGAATGGAACAAGCCGTTCGAAGGTTATTTAAAGGCATCAATAATGGTGAAAGGATTTTAGTATGGGGTGATTTCGATGTCGATGGACAGACTTCAACCACATTACTTGTTAATGCTTTGAATAAAGTGCATGCTAATGTCGAGTACTATATTCCAAACCGCGAGAGAGAGTCGCATGGTGTAAATTTGCCAAAATTAAAAAAAATCCTTGCTCGGCAAAAATCTCCATCCATAATATTGACATGTGACACAGGGATCGCGGCAGTTGAAGCAGTATCTTACGCTAAGACCAAGAATGTAGATTTCATCGTGTCAGATCACCATGAAATTCCAGAAGTTTTACCTGATGCTATTGCATTGGTAAACCCAAATTTTCTTGATTCTAATCATCCCATGAGAAGTTTACCTGGAGTAGGAGTCGCATTTGAATTGGCGAAAGCATTGTTTGAATTCAGTGATGCAGATGAATCGGGTGGGGATTTATTGGATTTAGTAGCATTGGGTATTATTGCAGATGTAGCGAAGTTGAACGGTGATACGCGATACCTGGCGCAAAAAGGTCTGGAAATTCTGAGTGATACCAAAAGGATAGGTTTGCAAGAACTGTACAATAAAGCACAAATAGAAACCGAGAGAATCACTGAAGAACATATTGGATACGTGATTGCTCCTAGGCTGAATGCTGTGGGTCGCCTAGGGGATGCGAATCCGATTGTGGAACTGCTTTCAACAAATGATCAAAAAGTAGCTAGAGAATTTGTATGTAAATTAGAAGAATTAAATCGTAGACGAAGATTATTAATGGGGCAAGTCTATCGAGCTGCAATTACAAAAATTGAAAAACAACAAGAAATAAAGCACATGCCAGTTATTATACTAGCACAAAATGGTTGGCCGGCAGGGATTATTGGAATTGTGGCTAGTCGAATTGTTGAACGATATAGAAAGCCTACGATATTAATTTCTACTCAATCAAATGGAAAAGGTCGTGCATCAGCTCGCTCTGTTGAGGGTTTGGATATTACCACTGCTATAGCTACGCAAAAAAAAATGTTAGATCATTTTGGCGGGCACCCAATGGCGGCTGGGTTTGCTATCGATGTGGACGATATCCCACGATTTCAAGTCGGCTTGTCAAGAGCAATTGAAAAAATGGGTATTCCTGAAGACCCTTCCTTGGTAATTGATCAGGTTATAGATTGGGGTAAGTTGGATATGAATTTGATCGAACAAGTTGAAAGGCTAGCTCCATTTGGCGCTGGCAATCCTCCACTTGTTTTTGTGTCTGATGGTCTTACTTTATTAAATAAAAAAACCATGGGGGCAGAAGGTGAGCACTTATTGTTGCAGTTTACAGATCAGGACAATCATGAAAAGCGGGTTGTTTGGTGGCATGGCGCGGACGAATTTAAAGAATCTGAAATTGGACAAGGGAAAGGGAGTTTAGCCTTTATCGCTAGACGAAGCAATTATTTAGGTAGGGAAGAGGTCGGAATCCAGTTTGTCGATTTTCATCCAGAATTTGGATCTGTTGTTTTAATTGAAAAGAAAAAAAATTCTATTGATTTGCGAGGCGAACCTGATCCATTGGATGTTCTGTCTGAACTTATTGAAATTAATGAATTAACTATATGGGCAGAGGGATCAGATAAAGAACGTTTGAGTAAAAGTGGATACCATGTGAATAATCGTATCGATTTAGAACCTAGTAAGCGGTTAATAATATACACCACACCACCTAGTCACGATGTTTTCAATGAAGCTATGGATGCAGTTTCTCCTGAAGAAGTTGTGTTCATTGGAAAGAATCCTGAAGAAAATGATCTCAAAACTTATTTTAATAGGTTGTCTAGTTTAGCTAAATTCAGCATTAATCATCGAGAAGGAGTCATACCACTTAATATATTTGCGGCATCATTGGCAAGTGATCGGAAAACTGTAATAGCGGGAATAAGGGTTATGGCTGCGAGTGGTGTAGTTAAGATAATTGAAATTGACCAGGAATATTTTAGGATCGAGAAGATAAGAAAAGAACGTTCGGATAATTATTTCAAACTATTAAAACAATATGAAGTAGCTTTTAAAGAAATTGATGCCTATAGGAGTTTTTTTAAAAGAGCGCCCCTAGAAAAGATTTTATCAAAATAAATGAAGAAGTTTGGGAACATTTATTCTTATTCGGTGAGATGATACAATATCAGTGTACATATTATCTTCAGCAATGACTTCCGTGATGATATAGGAGATTGTTTATGGATATCTATAGCGGTGATGCTCGTTCCGTTAATATAGGTGACAGACTAAAGGAATTGAGGATCGAACGAGATCACTCTATACGCCAATTGGCAAATAAATGCGGAATATCAGCTAATGCTTTAAGCAATATTGAGAGAAGTCAAACTTCTCCGAATGTGAGTACTTTATATAAATTAGCTAAGGCATTAAACATTTCAGTTACTGAGTTCTTTGAAAAAAAACAGGATGGAATGAGTATTGTATATCAAAAAGAGACACAGAGGACTAGGTTGTCTTTTCCACGAGGTCTTTGGGAAGGGCTAGGAGGGGAATTATTCTCTGGTTATGTTGAACCTTTTATATTGACATTGGAGAGTGGGGGAAGCAGTGGTCCATACACTATGGAGCATAGTGGAGATGAATTTGTGCTATGCCTTCGAGGAATAATTGAGTATCAAGTTGATGAAGAAGTATATCATTTGAAGGCAGGCGATAGTTTATTATTTCGTGCGAATTTGGCGCATCGGTGGAAGAATATTGGGAATAATGTGGGAAATATTTTGATCGTCCTATCTGGATATTCAGAAATGGAGGATCCATTAAACCCACACATAGCGAGTTGAAGTATACAAATCACTAATGTAATTATTGATTCAATATCGTTGAAATTTTCTAATAATTCTTAGATTTAAATTAACAAAACTAAGAGAGAAAACCCCCGCGAAACTGCAGGGGTTTTATGAATGTTTGTAATGTGGAAATGTCAATCAGTTGTTGGTAAAGGTTCTGCTTCAACCATTTGGGTTGGTTTCTTGCTACGACCAATACTCCAGATTATCGCAGCAAAGAGCAACAAGACAACAGCCCACCCTACAATTCCAAGTTCATGGTACTGAACGAGAATAGGTGCAGCGATTAAGGATACCAGGTTAACTACTTTAATCATTGGATTAAGCGCTGGACCTGCTGTGTCCTTAAGTGGATCACCAACTGTATCACCCACAACACCAGCTTTATGGCGTTCTGAACCTTTACCTGTGTTCTTTGCCAAATCTCTTTCTTCGTCTTCGATAGATTTTTTGGCATTATCCCATGCTCCACCTGAGTTTGACATAAAGACTGCTAGTAATTGTCCACTGAGAATAACACCAGCCAGGAACCCACCGAGAGCTTCGACACCCAATACTAAGCCAACTAAAATTGGTAAAACAATTGAAATTGTGGCGAGGGGGATTAATTCTTTTTGTGCAGATGTTGTTGAGATCGAGACAACTTTTGCGTAATCGGGGGTTACTTTTCCTTCCATCAAACCGGGAATACGGAATTGTGAACGAACTTCTTGAACGATTTCCGCTGCTGCCCGCGATACTGCACGAATACTAAGTGAACCAAATAGCCAGGGGAGCGCGCCACCAAGCAATAGTCCGACAAAAACCGGTACATCGGAGACGCGTATGGCTTGAATTTGATCGAGACCAAGAGCTGCTTGAGCTCGCCCCACATCGGTGATGTAAGATGCGAATAGACTAACAGCGGCGATAACTGCAGAAGCGATTGCAACTCCTTTGGTGATTGCTTTGGTCGTATTTCCTACCGCATCTAGATCTGCCATAATTTGACGAGCATTTAGCGATAATTTATCCTCTTTGTCGTGCCATGCCATTTCTCCAATTCCGTTTGCATTATCCGAAATTGGACCGTAAGAATCCATCGCGACATTATTTCCTGTATGACTTAACATACCAATGCCGATCATGGCTACTGCATAAAGGACGTATGTCGTTCCATCACCACTATAAAGCATAGTCGCTAGTACGAAACTGATGGCGATAACAAAAAGCGCCCACACTGTTGATTCCATTCCCACTGACAAACCAGAAAGTATGGTCGTGGCGGGACCAGTATCGGTTGAATCCACGATTTCACGAACAGGTTTATGTCTTGTGGAAGTAAAGTAAGATGTGAGTGGATTGAAGGCAACAGCTAAACCAACGCCAATGGCGGTAAGCATTGCGAGACGCCAGTCGTTTGCATAGGCTAGGGCGATGATGAAAGAAACGCCTACGGTAATGAAGCTGGAGACTTCATAAGATCGAAACATAGCTTCTTCTGCATCGCGCGCCCGAAGGAAGCGAATTGGGAAGCTTTCCCAAATCGGAACAGTGAAGGTACCGATGATAGAACTGATGACACCAATACCTCGTATGATGAGAGGGTAAACGATCCATTTCAAATCGTGTGTTGGGTCAATTGCGACAAGGGCAAGTCCGAGAATAAGAGCTGATACAATAGTAACTTCATAACTTTCAAAAATATCTGCTGCCATGCCTGCACAGTCGCCAACATTATCACCAACGAGGTCTGCAACAACGGCGGCATTTCTGGGATCGTCCTCGGGGATATCCTGCTCGACTTTACCGACAAGATCTGCACCTACATCTGCAGCTTTTGTATAGATACCACCACCAACACGCATAAATAATGCAATTAAGGTTCCACCAAATCCAAAACCTAGTAGCGCATCAGGAGCAGCACGACCGAAAATTATGAATATGATCGTACCTCCTAATAAGCCCAATCCGTCAGTAAGCATTCCTGTTACGGTTCCAGAGTAATAGGCAATGGATAAAGCTTCGTTAAAACTTCTTCGAGCTGCTGAAGCTACACGTACATTAGCTTGGATCGCCATACGCATACCTAATTGACCGACCATTAATGAGAATGTAGCCCCCATGATAAAAGCAATGGTTCTACCAAGTGCAATAATGATCTGTGTGTTTTTGGGAAATTCTTCGCTTGCTTCAGGGGTAGGTGGTACCACATAAACGCTGAAAAATAATACAACCGTGAGCAAGCCAATTACTGGAAAGATGGTGTGTAGCTGTTTGGATAAATAGCTATCTGCACCGACGCGAATAGCATTCCAAACGCGTTGCATTTCATCCTCGCCTTTGTCTTTTTTAAGTACCAGTCCACGTAAGAACCAGGCATATGCAAGACTAATGAAGGCGGTGACGACAACAGCTATAACCGCAATTTGTTCAAAATTGTTTAGCCCGTGTCGAGCAAGTCCTAATAAATTCATTGATTCTCTTCGCTCCTTTAATTATTGGTTGTGTTGTTAGAAAAATTAACACTCAGATTTTTGTAATGAGTGTGGTACCTGATGATATTTCCTGCATTGCAAGTTGAAAAAATCCAAAATGGAGAGTTTGAACGATAATATTGCCTCGATATCTTCATCGTTTTTACGATTAGAACACATAAAAGGAATTTTACCACAAGGTTTCAGATATGGAATTATATTTTTTACTTAAAAATATTCGTCCCAAAAAAGGAGATATTAAGTTGTGGAAGAAAACTTGTTAACGAAGATTTGGAAAATATTATTGTAAAGAGAATGGTTTTCGAGATTTGGTCTGTAAATATTTCCGAAATAATTGTTCATGGGTTGTTCATTAATAGGAATAATACCAGCAGCTTGAAGTCCGAGAAAAGCTGCACCGACGGCTGAAGCATCTGCGATATCCACACTTCTAAGATTTGTTCCTAGGACATCAGAAAGGATTTGTGCCCAAACCGGGGATTTAGTTATTCCACCAGTTAAAAAAATTGTATCAGTATCATTAGGGAAATCATGTAGTGAAGAGATCAATGCTAAGTATACGTCTTTAATGCAAAAAGAAACTCCCTCAAGAATAGCACGCGCAAAGTGGGAACGATTGTGGTGGATATCTACACCCAGGAATGATGCACGCAGATTAGGATTCCAGTGAGGACTACGCTCTCCTGAGAAATAAGGCAAAATAAGGAGACCGTCTGAGCCGGGCGGAACCAATCGTGCTTCTTCCATTAATTGCGCATAGCCATTAACCCCCTCAATATTATACATTACTTTATTCATCCAATCAACCACAACACCTCCATTATTAATTGCTCCTCCTACAAGCCATATATCTTTTTGCATAAGATAACACCAAGTTCTCTGTAATGAATCATAAATAGGTTTCTCCACAAAACGACGAACGGCGCCACTTGTTCCAACAGTAATCACAGTTTGATCAAAAGAATTAGCACCCGCGCCTATATTTGCTAAACCTCCGTCATGTGTTCCAGCAATAACAATCGTTTTTTCAGGAATGTGTGTCGCTTTTGCAGCTCCATGAGTTACCCCGCCAACTTCATCAGATGCCCAAACCAACTCCGGGAGGTAATTTTCATTAATATTAGCTAAATCAAGTAGTTCTGGAATCCATTTCCCATTATGAATATCAAGCAATCCAGTTGTCGAACCTAATCCACGATCTGTTATCCATCTGCCAGTTAACTTGAAAATAATATAGTCCTTGATAGCAACATATTTGGAAGTTCTTGCTGATATTTGAGGGACTTCGTCAAACCACCAGCGAATTTTGGGGGCATGATAGATATAGTTTAATGGACATCCACTGCGACGATATAGGGAGGGGGAATCAACGGACTTTTTCATCATTTCTGCTTGTTTTGAAGCACGTTGATCAGCCCAAGTCATAGCTGGTGCCAAAGCTTGATTACGTTCATCAACAGGAATAACACTATGCATCGCGCCACTAATGCAAATATTTAGTAAATCACCTGGGATAGACTTAACATTTAAAGATTGAAGCGCTGTTTGAACTCCTATCCATACCTCATCGGGATTTTGTTCGACCCATCCAGGACGAGGATAGTAGAATGAATACGAAGAAGACGAAGTGCGTAGGATTTTTCCACCTTCTGTTAATACGATCGCTTTACAATTTGTTGTCCCTAGATCTAATCCAATAACATATTTCATATGAATAACCCAAATAATTAGTTTGTTTTCAACCTATAGAGATATTCCCCAGCTTTGGGTACGAATAGAATACCATCCTTTTCTCTATCCTTCCATTCATCCAGATTGATAGAATCAGGGTTCATGTAATTTAGGTTTACTGAATTACATACTGATTCTGAAATTCCTGAAGAAAGTGTCACTTGAATGCGAGGTTTCTCAATACCATTCTTATAAGTCCCTTTACCTCGTAAATGAGTCGAATGTGCTAATATTCCCCATGGATATTTAGAGAATTTGTCCCATTGGTCAACGAAATAATCTCTAACATGGTATCCAATCTCTTGAATGACTTTTCCGTGAACAGAACTAAATTCTTTGATATGGGGAGCATAAATGATAACTTCACCGCCATCACTAATTACTGGTTCAACTTTGTACATCCCTTTTGCTCCTGTCCATATCTCATCATACATCTCTGGAAGAACGGAAAGAACTCTCCGATAAGTACTATCTACCCAGCGAATATGAACATTTGCTGAAAGGTCTGCAGCTTCGGAAAATGCGTTTTCAGGAGACCCAATAAATAAACCGTTAATCCCTTGATCGGAAATCACTGAACACAATGCGAAGCGCTCAACAGGAATCATAGATGCTGCTTGATCGATAATTGTACGCACTGGTGTATCTTTAGTGCCTATCATCTCATAAGATGTTATCAGAGCTCCTAACCAGTGAGTAATATGAATGATTTCCTCTCCCGCAATACCAGGAAAGAAATATTTATTTCCACCCGAAAATCCAACAACTTCATGCGGGAAAACGGGACCACATATGAGCAAGATATCGTAGTCAAGGATTCTTCGATTCAATCGTACTGGAATATCAATATTTAGGCGACCTTCAGTTGTTTGATAGATATCCTTAGCTAAAATTGTTCCTAAAGTGGTCAATGAATCGAAATCATCAAATGCGTGGTTGTATATATTGATATTTGAGAAAGTGGATTGTTTTTGTTCTCGAGAGATGCCAACCAGTTTATATAAGTTGTCATCTGAAAGAGGAGGATGAGTACCAAGGGCAACCATAAAATCAAGTGCACTCGTCTTCCCTGATAAATATTTCGTTAGTATTTTGAAGAATAAAGGAATGGGCATTGTTCGAGTAAAATCTGGAATCAGTACTAGTACTTTCTTGTCATCAAGACTAATATTCGACAATCCTGTAGCAATGATTGCTTCGACTTCACTATTTGATAATTGCCTATTTGAATAACCAAATCCAACAGTATTCATCATTTTTGCCTTTTACAAACTAATTCTTCTAACTTCATTATGATCTAAGTATAGCAAATTATGGTGATAGTCAATAATATTTTTTAAAGATTTAAACACCACTATAGGCGGAAAAACCCCCATCTACAGGAATAACAATGCCAGTAACAAATGCTGAAGCAGAAGAAAGTAAGTAGAACATCGTACCTATCAATTCATCTTTCGTTCCAAAACGCCTCATGGGTGTATGATTGATAATATTCTGACCACGTGGTGTCAATGTATCATCATCATTTAGTAGTAGTCCACGGTTTTGTTCACCAATAAAAAAACCTGGTGCGATCGCATTAACACGAATTTTTGTAGAGTATTCTTGCGCCATATGAACTGCAAGCCATTGGGTAAAATTACTAACGGCTGCTTTCGCAGCAGAATAGGCTGGAATTCTGGTAAGTGGACGAAATGCATTCATCGAAGAAATATTCAAAATTGTCCCATATCCCTGTTTAGCCATAACTTCTCCAAATACTTGTGAAGTCAATACAGTTCCCAAGAAATTCAGATTGAAAACCCACGTGAGAGCATCTTCAGGTAAGGCAAAGAAATCCAGGTTTTCGCTGGTGGTGGCTTGAGGATTGTTTCCTCCAGCTCCACATATTAGTAAGTCAATAGTTTGGTATTCCTTTTTTATTAGCTCTCGAGCCTTAATAAGCGAAGCCTTGTCGAGTACATCAACTTGAACAGCTAGAGCAGAACCTCCGATCTCAGTGATTTCTTGAGCGATTTCTTGAGCAGACGAAAGGTTTATATCAAGAATCGCTGTTTTTACACCAACTTTAGCCAGGTTTCGTGCCATTTCGCTACACAAAACACCTGCTGCACCAGTGATGATAGCAGTTTTACCAGTAAGATTATAGTTTTCTTGGGGGAATAAATTGGGCATGGATAACCTCCTCCGTGAATCTCAAATAAAATTCTGAGAACCAATCTAGATTGATTTTTCTAGATTATAAGATTGCTTAGCCAGATTGTATGCTAGATTGACAATCATCTGCTCTCCATCATCTTCATCGATGACCCCTCTAATAGTTAATCCCGCTACCCAATTAGCACTAACACGACGCCAGAGATCATGTCTGGCTGGAATTGATGGAAAAGCGCGAGTGTCATCATTAAAACCAACTGTATTGTACAATCCCGCGGTTTCTATAACTTGGTCAAAATATCTACGCATACCATTGATACTATCAAAGAACCACCATGGTGGACCGATTTTTAGAGCAGGGTAGTGACCAGCTAAAGGCGCTAACTCTCTTCCATAGGTTGCTTCATCGAGAGTAAATAATATCAGATTGAATTTTGGGTCATTTCCATATTCGTTGAGTAGTTCATATAGATTGCGTGTATACTCGGTTTGAATAGGGATATCAGCGCCTCTATCTGGACCATTGCGATTATAAATAATTTGGTTATGATTACGAAAAGAACCAGGATGGATTTGCATGACCAAGCCATCTTCAATGCTCATCCGTGCCATTTCCATAAGCATATGCGCAGAGAAACGATAAGCGTCTCTGGATTCTAAATTATTGAATAAAGCACGTTGAAAGATATTCTCAGCCTCTGAGATAGATATTCTTTGTGTGAAAGGTATAAGTACTGCATGATCAGTTGCGGTTGCTCCAAATTCTTTAAAATGCTTCCTTTGAATCTCCAACGCTTCAATAAACTGATTATATGAATGAATATCGACTTTTGTCACTTCACTAAGCTTTATGATGTTATCGTACCAACCATTTACGGTAAGATTGACAACACCATCAGGGCGAAATGTGGGTCTAATATCTCTATTCCATTGACTATTTCGAATTGATTGATGATATTCTAAGCGATCCCATGCTGCATCAGTTGTACAGAGTACTTCAATATTAAATTGATCAAACAAATTTCTGGGTAAGAATTCTTCTAAAACTAGTTTGTTTTCTATTTGGGTGAAAATATCTTGAGCAGTATCGCTGCAAAGTTTTTCATACACACCGAATACGGTAGATAGTTCGTGATTAAACCAAATACTGGTTGGTGTACCATGGAAAAGATAATAGTGATCAGCAAAAAGTTGCCAAATTTCACGAGGATCACTTGTACTTGAGATAGCATCGCTACTTGTAATACCCAATTTCTGTAAGTCTATACCTTGGGAGTAAAGCATTCGATAAATATAATGATCTGGAGTGATCAATAATTCTGTAGGAGATCCAAATTTTGCCCTTGGATCAGCAAATAAAGCTGGATTAACATGTCCATGTGGACTAATAATCGGTAGATCTTTGATTAAATTGTAATATTGAATCGCTAAATTCTTTTGAGATTGGTTAGGGGAAAAGAAACGATTTTCGGGAAGGATTAGTTTCATCATACTCCACAACACCTGTTAGCGCTAACGGTAACGTTAACAATGTTAACTTGCTTCGTTCTCCTTGTCAATACAAGTGAGCATATCAGTGTATAATTCTTAATGTTCTTATCATTGCTTTATTGGTTTTTTGGAGGATATATGACAGAGAATTGCCTTCATATGGTCGATCAATCATTTCCTTTGATTGATTTACATAGACATCTAGATGGTAATGTTCGCCTTAATACGATTATCGATTTAGCAAGATCGCATAATATCAAATTACCTGCCTGGGATATCGAGGAATTACGACCTTATGTCCAAGTCACCGAACCACAACCAGGTGTGATGGCATTTATTAACAAGTTTGAATTAATGAGAACTGTATTGGTAGATTATGAGGCATGTCAGAGAGTTGCCTACGAGAATGTAGAAGATGCTCATAGGGAGGGAATTGATTACCTTGAGTTAAGATTTAGTCCTTGGTTTATGGCTGAGAAGAATCAAATCGATCCGATTGGAGTTGTTGAGGCTGTTTGCGATGGAGTGGAAGCTGGCAGTAAAGATTTTGATCTTCCTGTGAAATTGATTGGTATTCTCAGCCGAACCTATGGAACCGAAAAGACAATGCTCGAATTGGAGGCATTAAAAACCAAGCGCGATTGTATTGTTGCTTTAGATCTGGCTGGTGATGAATTAAATTTTCCCGCAAGGTTATTCGTTGAACATTTTAAAATCGCACGTAATCTAGGTTGGAGTATTACCATCCATGCTGGCGAGAGTGACGGGTCAAAAAGCATTTGGGATTCAATCGAATTACTTGGCGCAATGAGAATCGGTCATGCCATTTCTGCTACGCAGGATCAGAGATTGATGGAATATATGCATGAAAATGCTATCGGTATTGAGTGTAGTATAACAAGCAACATACAAACAAGCGTAGTTGGATCATATGCAGATCACCCTATCAGTACCTTTTTGGATTACGGTTTATTAGCAACCATCAACACAGATGATCCGGGAATTAGCGGTGTAGATTTACACTATGAATATAATCACGCTGCTCCTCTTGCAGGATTAGATTGTGAACAAATAAGGAAAGCACAAAGAAATGCATTAAAGATCGCATTTTTAACCAAGGACGAAAAGACAGCGATCATTTTAAAGAAACAATCCCTAACTTGATAATACTTTATCTTTTATTATTCATTATTGGTTCAACAAGGATTGTTTCGTCTATAGTAAACCATCTCTGTTGTACTGTTTCGACCATGAGAACAAGTCTATAATAACCAGCAATCTCTGGAGCAGGCAGGTATGATCGGAAGATTCCTTCTGTATCACTCTTTGAAGGAAAAATCACAAAAGGAAGATCTTTTGGTGGCAGTTCGCTTATAGAGGGAATACCTTGTATCCATTCTATCCGAACACTTAAATCTGCTTTATTAATGTTTTCATTAGTTTTTTGGTCAATGATAGTAACTGTTAATTCCATTGTTTCATTCGGGATATAATGATCCGAGCTTACGAAAAAATTAACATACAGGTTTTCAATTTGTTCAATCGTTTGAGGAGCCATAGCTTCTGTGTAACGTCCTTGAAGCTCCCACTCCAACTTATCTAAGACTGACTTATTGGCATAGATATCTCCATGCGCAACAGTGAAGGGTAACTTTTCAATTGCTTGTGAGTGAACAGCACTATGAACTGGTACAGTACCATCACCTGGTTTATTCTTGATCCACTTAATTTTTTTCCATTCGCCCGAAGGTTCTGAATAAATCCTTCCTAATGTAGTGGTGGGATTCTTAATTCCAAAAAAACAATACGTTTCAACACTAAGATTTGTCCCTAGTTCCGTGTAAAAAGATTCCGCGTTCTTAAGTAATTCTATATGATGTTTGCTTTTTAACCAATTTGTTTCTTTGAAGGGATTTACTATTTGATCGTTATGATCTACTAAAAAAGATTCGTAATATGGTATCAGTTGATAAAATGATGGAAAAGAAAGCACACATTCCCTTGTAAGTTCTTTAATATCAAATTGATTGAATAAATTGAGTAAAAAAATATCGGGACCATTGAATAGAATCTCCAATGTTTTTGGCGCGCCATCCCAAGGAGAACCGAATAAAAACAACTTATTTACCCATTCTTTACCGCCCTCTTTTTCTATATACCAACGTGCTACGATGCCACCATTGCTGTGGGCAATGATCCAAATTTGAGAGTTTTCGTGTTGTAAATGGATTTTTTTAATAAAAGTATCCAGCTGTTTGGCAGAGATGCGATTATCCTGACGCCAATCATAAGGAAAAGAATAATAATAATTTGATTCTTGTGAGTTATGATTGCCTGGTTTCAGATAACCCAATTTCTCCAATGTATCTGTAAGCCGTCCATAATGTTCCTGTTTGAATAATGGCGGTATGAATACCATTTGATCTATAATTCCGTCTGGTACGAGATCGTTATTGGGATATTCAAGTTCTTTTAAAAACTTATTTATTCCAGATCCAATACGAGTTGGATCGTTAAGAAGCTTGTAGAGATTTAGCCAGACAAGCTCTCCCGAACTTTGGTTCTTGAGTTTGCTGCCCATGAAGCCAGGCACGATTACGAGAATATGTTTAGGAATATTCATTGTTCAGCTATTACCAATTGGGATCATAATCATTATGATAATCTTTGGTTAATCTACGAGGATCACTCCCATCATGATTAGTAAGAAATATCTCTAGATTACCATCTCTAATAATTGAAAATAATAGATATTTACCATCCGGAGACCAACCCGGCTTGCTAATATAAGAACCAGGATTTGCATATTGAGTGATCGGGGAAATTTCCATTGTCTCTAGATCTAAAGTAAATAATCTCCAGTGTCCATCTCTATCCGACCAGAAAATTATTCTAGATAAGATTGGTGACCAAGATGGACGAATATCTTGTGCAGGATGATTGGAGATTTGTTTTAATTTTTCTTCAACTGTATCATATACAAAGATGTCCCAATTTCCGTCACGGTCTGATTGAAACGCAATCTCTCTGCCATTGTTTGAGAAAGATGGATATTTCTCTGAAGACAGATCTTGACTTAAAGCTTTGACATTATTTCCATCTTTATTCATTAGAAAAATATCCCAATTCCCATTCCGAGTACTATGAAAAGCGATTTGATTTCCATCTGGAGACCATGATGGCGCTCCATCTTCCGCTGGATGATTTGTTATATTCTTCAATATACTCCCGGAAAGTCTAAATTGAAATATATCAAAATCTCCTTCTTGGTCGCTTGTGAATAAAATCGTACCTCCGTCTGGGGATATGGATGGTTCTTTGTCAATTGAAAGGCTATTAATAATTGGAGTTTGTGAACTTCCATCTGGATTCATGGAAAAAATATCTGGATTTCCATTTCGTTCACTTACAAAATAAATTTGATCAAGCCTCCACGCTAATGGTTGAACTTCAGATAATAAAATGGGAGGGGAATTTTTATATACAAGTGTAAAACCATGTTTCTTAGGAGGAATTGGGAAAGCGAGCCAACTCTCACCAATCAACGTAGCTGAGAATTTTTGACCTTCATGATCGATGACATAGATGTCTACATATCCATTCCCGTTATGGATAAATGTTAAACCCATATCCTTGCCTGTGTATAGTTCAATTAATGATTTACTTGACAAAGGTTCAAATTTTATTAGAAGAAAATTGTATGTAATTGGATAATTATGCCAAACGGGTGAAATTGTATATCCAAGTACATCAATTTCTTTGAGTATTTCAACAGATATAATTTGCCAATAATCAGATTTGTCTATCAAAAGGAGATCTTCAGGATAAGGAGTTGAAGAAGGCGTAGTTGTTGGAGATGATGTCTTTATCGGAGAATACTCTAATGAAGGAGTTAATGTCGGATTAGAAGCTAATCCACTTAAATGTAAAGAATTTGAGACATCAGAGTTAGTTTTTGCTGGTGGTGGAATTGTTATCACAGATGTAGGCGTTAAATCCAACGGTTGTGCTGTGTATGGATCTTTCACCATCGGCTGGGTAGTTTTTTCCTTTGGTGATGTACAGCCCAATAATATATATAGTAGCAATAATATAATTAATAAATACTTTTTCATGCCACTGACAAATTACTTGTTTGAATAATGTCTAAATAAAATTATAAACCAAAATCAAAGAAGTATTGCTTTCACAAATAATAGAATACTAACTTAAATTAGTATTTATGAAACTATGTGGTTATAATTACGTATATGAATTGCTGATAATTTATTAAGCTTTTTCTTGAAAGGAAGGTTAGGAATGAGTATTTGGCGAGTTATTCTATGTGTCATTTTTCCACCACTGGCTGTTTTTGATAAAGGATGTGGGTCTATATTGATCACCGTCATATTGACCTTAGTGGGATGGGTGCCTGGTGTGATAGCAGCATTAGTAATCAATAACCGATAAATCTTGGTTTAATTAATGACTCAATCGTCATAAATTCTCTCTGGACAGTTATAATATGTAATAGTATGATTGTAGTGTTCACAAAATAGATTTAATTGACATGTTTTTCTGTACAATATCATAATTAATTGGTTAATAATGTAAAACTAATATTTTGCTTTCAGGGTGGTTAGAATGTTTATTAATTTCACGGAGGTGATTATTAAACCTCAAGTAGATTCTAAATAATATAGGAGCCTTATATGGTCGGATTCAAATATAACAAAGACAGGCTTGCAGCAATACTAACATTATTACCTTCGGTGATTTTATTAGCGATATTTGTTTATGGATTTATTTTTCAAACATCTTATAGCTCATTGACAGACTGGCAAGGTATTGCAGAAAATCAAGTTAAAAATTTTATTGGTTTAGAAAACTATAAACAACTTTTCACTGGTTTGCTGGATGTTCGTTTTCGACAAAGCCTTGTCAATACATTCTTCTTCACTTTATTTTTTATTACTGGATGTATTTCTTTAGGATTACTTTTTGCCGTATTGCTAGATCAAAATATCCGATTTGAAGGATTTTTTCGATTGATCTTCCTTTATCCTATGTCGTTATCATTTATCGTGTCGGGAACAGTATGGCGATGGCTTTTCAATCCTATGGGTGGTATCAATCGATTACCGACTTTAATAAACCTTGAACCTATAACTATCAAGTGGCTAACTGATCGCTCGCAAGTTTGGCAATTTTCTTGGTTGGAACTTCCAAAAATTTTTGGGTTGATCTTGATCATTGTGATGGTAATACTAGCTCTCCGATATAGGAATCAAGACAAACAATGGAAAGCGTGGTTATTAGCTGGAATTGGTGCTATGACCGCCATCTGGATAGTCACAGGTGGCGCTGATAGAATTCAAATCTTATCCTATCCAGAGAAACACGGCTTTAACTTAGCGATGGTGGGAATAATTATAGCAGCTACCTGGCAGATGGCAGGATATGTAATGGCGATGTACCTTGCAGGAATTCGAGGTATTCCAGAAGAATTAAGAGAAGCAGCACGAGTTGATGGAGCTGGTGAGATAGAAATTTACAGACAAATCATTTTACCAATGTTAAAACCCATCACTCTTAGCGCTATGATTGTCTTAGGTCACATTTCTCTAAAAATATTTGACTTGATCTTCGTAATGACAGGTCCTGACAATAGTTCAACTGATGTACCTGGCACTTTAATGTTCGTTACTTCCTTCCGTGGTAATGAATTTGCAAAAGGTGCAGCAATCGCAACGGTTATGCTTATTATGGTTGCCATGGTGATAGTCCCTTACCTGGTAAATACTCTGCGATCGGAGCATAAATTATGAACAAGAATAGATATATCAATCGATTATTTACCTATACACTTTTGATCTTACTCATGGCAATATTTCTTGTTCCAGCCTATATGGTCATTATAACTAGCTTGAAATCTCCAGCACAGATTTCACTCGCTACAGCATGGGACTTACCAAATCCTTGGAATTTTGAGAGCTTTGAAGTCGCGTGGAAGGCGTTTGCCCCATTCTTACTGAACAGTGTTTATCTTGTAATACCAGCAACTTTGCTTTCCTCATTGTTAGGATCATTAAATGGTTATGTCCTGTCTAAATGGAAATTTAAAGGATCAAATATATTATTTCAACTGATGCTATTTGGTATGTTCATTCCTTATCAGAGTATTCTGATCCCCTTATTTCAATTTTTGCATAAAATTGGACTATATGGAAATATTCCTGGATTAATTTTAGTTCATATCGTATATGGTATTCCCATAACAACATTAATATTCAGGAATTATTACACGGAAGTACCTACAGAAATGATCGAAGCTGGTTCCATTGATGGTGCGGGATTCTTTGGCGTCTATAGACATATCGTGTTTCCAATTTCTTTACCAGGATTCGTTGTTGTGATCATTTGGCAGTTTACTCAAATATGGAATGAATTTCTTTTTGCGATCACACTGACTAGTGGCACCGGCAAAGAACCAATCACAGTAGCGATCTCTAATTTAGCTGGAGGAGAAGCTGTGAATTGGAATTTACCAATGGCAGGTTCTATCCTTGCTGCTTTACCGACTTTGTTAGTATATTTATTACTAGGAAGGTATTTTATCCGTGGTTTGCTGGCTGGATCTGTCAAAGGATAGGATTTATTCGCATAGGTATAAGAAATCTAATAATTACTTATACCACTATCAATCTAACTTGAACTCAGGTTTTTTTTCATACTGAAAGGAACAAAAAGATATCCTTTCAGTATTTTTCTTATTACCATATCCATTGTATAACTTCATCAGATTCACTTCTAGCCGGTATAATTTATGCAACCTCTATAGCAGTAAAGGACAATGGTGCCATGGATAAGCGAAGTAAAATAATTATTGTTATACTAACTGTTTTTACAATATTAATCTTGTTTCTTTCTGGATGGTATTTTCTGTTATCGTTTAAGAATCCGTTTTCAAAGAATACAGATGAAATCCAATTATATGTTCAGTCCCCTCCCTCGACTATCATTGGAGATACTTTTTTCTTGATTGTGTCTGTCGAAAATGTTAGCAACGATTATATCCAGGTCAAAGAAATACGTTTACCTCAAGAACTATTAGAAGTAGCTATCGTAGAGAATATCTTTCCTGGAACATTAAATCAAACTGGATATGATCCATATTCGACAGGTTTCGAAATAGACTATCTAGTAGAACCTAATGAAGTAGCATTATTTGAAGTTACTATAAACCCATGGCAAAAAGCAGTTGTTTCCGGGTATGTGACAGTAATTACAGAAAATTCTAGTACTAGAACCAGTTTGAAAATTGCTATTCAAGAAAAAGTTGTCTTAGAACCGACAACAACACCTATTCCAATAAAAACAAACACGCCAGAAGTTACTGTTACTTCCTTTCTTCCTTCGCCAACAAATGTAAATATCCCATATCAATCTGTTGTGAAGATAACTGCTAAAATTAAACACTCAAGCTATTTAAAATCTGCATGGGGTGGTTCGGGTACAATCATTTCAGCGGATGGTTTAATCCTCACCAATGCTCATCTTGTTTCTCCTTCAAAAGATTTCTTTGCTGATGCATATATTATTTCAATAAGTTCCTCAGAAGATAAATCTCCAGAAGAGACATATTATGCAGAACCTGTGTCCGTTGATAATGACCTTGATTTAGCCTTATTAAGAATTGTTATGGATATTGACCAAAAACCAATCAATCAAAAAACTCTTAATTTACCATCTGTGCCATTAGGTGATGTAAATACTTTAAAATTGGGGGATAACATTACAATTTTAGGCTATCCAACAATCGGTGGTGATACGATTACATTAGTCCGTGGAGATGTGAGTGGCTTCACCGCTGAATATGAATATGGAGATCGAGCTTTTATTAAAACATCTGCAGCAATTGCTGCCGGGACAAGTGGGGGATTGGCACTTGACGAGAATGGTTTTTTTATTGCTATTCCTACACAATTAGGTCCTGGAGAAGGGAATGAAGTTGTAGATTGTCGCGTCATTGCTGACACAAATGGGGACGGTGATATTGATAGAGAGGATACATGTATACCAGTTGGTGGTTTTTTTAATGCTTTACGCCCAATAAATTTTGCAATTCCAATGATCGAGGAAGCTCAATTGTCTTTTTCTCAAACAGAATAAAAAATAGCAAGTGGTTCGCGGTATAATCCAATATTAATACAGATATGGGAGAAGAATTTCAGATGAAAAGCAGGAAAATTCGTGTTCTAATAGCCAAACCTGGGCTTGATGGTCATGATCGCGGCGCTAAAGTTGTTGCTAGAGCTTTACGGGACGCAGGTATGGAAGTGGTTTATACTGGTTTAAGACAGACGCCTGAGATGATTGCAGAAAGTGCTTTACAAGAAGATGTTGATATAGTGGGGATTTCTATTCTCTCCGGCGCTCATATGGCATTAGTTCCGCGTATATTAGACTTGCTTAAAGAAAACCAACAGGAGAATGTAAAAGTATTTGTTGGAGGAATCATTCCAAACGAGGATATCGAAAAATTAAAGAATCTAGGTGTTGCTGGAGTTTATGGACCAGGCACACTCACAACTCAGATTGTTTCGGATTTAAATAAATTCCTTCAAGAACAGCAATAGTTTGACTAGTTTAATTATGCAGTCTAAAGATAATAATAGCATCGATAAAACAGAAGCATCAAGATTTTCTGATAAAGTTATTAATGGTGATAGAAAAACATTAGCCAAGACAATTACACAGATCGAAAATGAGACACCGCTGGGATTCGCTGTTTTGGAAGAGATTTATAGCCAAACAGGGAAAGCTCAATTAATAGGAATTACAGGTGCGCCGGGTACTGGCAAATCCACCTTAGTTAATCAACTTACAGCTTATTATCGGAAACCAGAAGATGGCAAGTCAAAAAGTGTAGCAATCGTTGCTGTTGATCCGACGAGCCCCTTTAGTGGGGGAGCAATCTTGGGTGATCGTGTGAGAATGCAAAGCCTTTCTGGAGATCCGGGTGTATTTATTCGTTCGATGGCATCACGTGGATCGCTTGGAGGAATTGCAGCAACAACATCAGCGGTTGTATTGGCACTCGATGCTGCCGGATATGATCGCATAATTATTGAAACCGTGGGAGCTGGTCAAGCCGAAGTTGATATTGCGAATTTAGTTCATACCACTGTTGTTGTTGAATCTCCTGGTATGGGTGATGAAATCCAAGCAATAAAAGCTGGGATATTAGAGATTGCTGACATCATCGTAATAAACAAAGCTGATAAACCTGGCGCAGATATCACCGAAAGAGCTTTACTCAGTTCATTACAAGTCAACCTTAGAAATCAAATCGAACCCAACCAGTATCACAATATAAATAATAGGTTGAAAGAAGCTCAAAGTAGTAGTGAATACGATGATATTTGGAACCCTAGTGTAATCAAGACTGTCGCAACTACCGGCGAAGGAATTGATACGTTAATTAGAATTATCGAAGAACATTTCATTTTTTTAAGAAATTCAAGTGAATTGAGACGAAAAGAAAAGAAACGCTTAACTTTTGAATTCGATGTTTTATTGAGAGATAAATTACTATCAAATTGGCAAAGAAATTCAAATAAAGACCTATATGATGAAATTTTTCAAAAAACGCTATCTAGAGAAATTTCACCATGGAGCGCTGTAGATCAATTAGTTGATGGAGAGCAAAGATGATATGTGGTGATGAGATTCGATTTCGAGCACCAGAAAGGGAAGACATACCTAGATTTGTTGAATGGTTAAATAAACCCAAAGTACTTACCGGTTTAACGATATATTTACCGATTTCTCGTGAAACTGAAGGGAATTGGTTTGACAACATGTTGAAAGCTCCTCTTGAAGAGCATCCATTTGTTATTGAAGTTCAAATAAAAAATGACTGGGAAATGATTGGCAATATTGGGTTTAATTCCTTAAACTATCGGGTTCGTTCTGCTGAAGTAGGAATCTTCATTGGAGAGACTAAGTATTGGGATTGTGGTTATGGCACCAAAGCCATGAATTTAATGTTACGACATGGATTCAAAACATTAAACTTAAACCGGATCATGCTGCGAGTTTTCTCTGATAATCCACGAGCGATCCACGTCTATGAAAAATGCGGTTTTGTACATGAAGGCAGACTGCGACAAGCCGTTTTTAGTAATGGCTCCTACAAGGATGAGATCTTGATGAGTATACTTTTTGATGAGTGGTTGAGTAAATCCACGTAAAGAAATATTATAGTTATCATGCCCGAGTTACCTGAAGTTGAGACTATTCGTCGGAGATTAGTTTATGGGGATAGATCAATACCATCGATTATTGGTGCAAAAATTCTTAAGGCTGAAATTCTTTGGGAAGGCTCATTAGCAGAACCAAACGCTTTTGAATTCTTAAAAAAAATTTCAAATACTGATATTCAAGATATTCACCGACGCGGAAAATATTTTATATTTGAATTATCTGAGCAATATCTAGTCATGCATCTTCGAATGAGTGGTGATCTTCTCCTGACGCCTGATCTTAGAGCAATTTCGAAATACACTCGAATTGTATTCAATTTGGATAATGGCTACCATCTAGTTTTTATTGATGCAAGGAAGTTCGGTAGGGTGTGGTTATCGTCTGAACTAGAGAAAATACTTGGTTCATTAGGACCTGAACCGTTATCGAACGATTATACGAGTGAGATATTTTTCACGGATTTGCATAGGTATCACCGGCAAATAAAACCACTGCTACTCGACCAATCCTTTATTGCTGGTTTAGGCAATATCTACACCGATGAGGCATTATTCCAGGCTAAGATTCACCCATTAACTAAATCAAACGAGATTTCGCGATCACAAGCTAACCAACTCTTCATATCGATACGATCTGTATTACAAAAAGGGATAGCTTTAAATGGCGCTAGTATCGATTGGGTTTATCGAGGCGGCAATTTTCAGAACTCATTTATGGTATATCACCGTAAAGGAAAAAAATGTTATAATTGTGGAGACGAGATCAAGAGAATCGTTGTCGGTCAACGAGGAACACACTATTGCCCAACCTGTCAACCAATAAAATAATACATAGCTATGCAATTTTTTTTTAATCAATTAAAAGGAAGATTTGATGGGAGTGGATTTTTCTTCATTGATACCATTATTATTAGTTGGAGTGATTGCTTTAATAATTGGGGGTATTATCGGTTTTTTGATATCTAATCTTTTCAACGAAGACAAGCATGAAAAAAGAAAGATACCAAAAGATCTTCAAGAATTAGTAATCCTCTTTCGTGATCGGAGAAATTCTAGAATAGTAATTGGTATAAGAAATAATTTTTTCCGAAGTATCGAAGATTTACCAGTTAAAGCAGTTAGGACTTTAGAACAATTGAATATTGAATTCGGTAATTGGATCAGCATAAATACAAAGAGAAGCAATTTACCTGAACCTGGAAACCATCCTCTAAGATCTATTTCTGATAGAAAAGAAAATAAATCTGCAAGTGACAGTGAGCCAAAATCAAATGAATCGAACATTGGAACTAAATCAATTCAGTCACAAACCATTCCAATTCAAGTTCAAGAAGATCAAGTTACTCTTGAGCCTGAAGGGGATTCAACAAAGAGCATCGCTGCACAGATAGATCAGATCATTCAAGAAAAGATCACTAACTCAATATTTAAAGATCGAAGCATACGATTGAAGGAAAACCCTGTTAGTGGTGTTGAAGTTGTAATCGATGGAATAAAATATGAAACGGTTAATGAAGTAGAAGAAGAAGTTATTCGAGACTTTATTCGAGAATGTGTGGCAGAGTGGGAAAAAAAGGCTGGATCGTTATAAGTAATCCCAAGGGTACAAAGCAGATATCCTATCTAGTTCCATAGATAATGATTGTATTAGGATATCTTTTTTAAATTTGCTTAAGAATGCTGCCTCTGCAGCAGCTTCGATTCGTTGGAATAGAGAGGTTATATCTATCCCTAGTGTGCTGTTAGCAAATTGATATTCATCACTAAGATTGATACCAGAAATACTTGGATCATCGGTATTAATAGTAGCATTTAACCCAAGTTCTACCATTCTCGAGAATGGATGAATTGAATGCAAGTCTATTACACCTGATTGATAGTTACTGGTGATACAGACTTCAAAAGGTATTTGACTTTCTTTTGCAATCATCACGGTCGATGGGTCTTCCAATATTCTTACCCCATGACCAATTCGATCAGCTTCCATTACAATGATTGCATTACGTACATTTTCAGCACCTGACCACTCGCCTGCGTGGATAGATACTTTCAAACCAGATTTTTTTGCTTCTCGAAATATCTCAGCAAAATCAAGCCCTGGAAAATTAGCTTCATCACCTGCCAAATCTACTGCAAGTACTCCATCCTTCTTATGATCAAGCGCTGATCGGATGATATATTCAGCCAATTTTTGAGATTCATGCCGATTAACACTAACTATTAGCCGTGTTATAACAGAGAATAGATGTTCTGCTTTTTTGGATGCATCAGAGACCCATCTAATAATATCATCAATTAAAAATCCCTCAGTTTGGCTTAGAGCTGCTGGAGTGAAGCGAAGTTCAAGATATCGAACATTATCTTTGGATGCATCTTCAATAGCTTCAATAGTAATTCGTTCAATTATCTCTTGTGACTTAAAAAAGTAACGCAAGATTTTAAATTTTGAAAGAAAATTTTGGTATGAGAAAACTTCATCTTCGCTTATCTGAACCAATTCACGAAGCTTTCCAGTTTCTGGGATATCTATATCAAGAGATCTTCCAATATCCATTAAAGTGCTTAAACGAATAGAACCTTCCAGATGTCTATGAAGATCTACTTTTGGTATAGCTCTAAAAAATTGATATGAAGATCTAGAATAAGGAAAATGATCCAATATTCTTATCCCTTTTAATCATATGATCTCAACCGCGTTACTTCCTTCGGCGATGACGTCTTCTCTTAGAAGTTTTAACCTCTTCAGATTTTGGTTGTTCTTTTTCTTTTTGTCTATCTTCAGATACTGGATAACTCGATTCAAGCGATTGTTCTTGCGCAGTAGTTTTTGATTGATTACTAACACTTGGGGGAGTTTGTGAATCTTGCGATTGAGTCGGTCGAATAGTAAACATCCGATAGACAATACCTGTTCGCATATTATCTAAGAATTCTTGAAATAATTCATAAGCGCGATTCTTATACTGCACAAGAGGATCTCTTTGAGCGTATGCCTCTAGTCCTATTGATACCCTAAGTGCTTCCATGCGAGTTAGATATTCAACCCATTGTTCAGTAATTACACTAAGTAAAAGCCTTCGATAGACCTTCGTTTGCTCGATTTTGCCTAATTTTTCTGTCAACAGAGATTGAACATCTTTAGAATAATCACATAAACCTATTTCTTGTTGAGGTTCAATTCTATTCTCGGTAAATATTCTCAGGATGGATTTTTTAGTTATTTCGTCAAGATCATCTAGCTTAAAGTTCGAAAATTGAGAGAACCGTAAATCACCTAGGAATTGACTCATTGTTTTTTGGGCTCTTTCTAAATGAGATAAGACTCTCTCAGAAATAATATCTGGTTCATTTTGATCAATTAGTTTTGCTACCAAGTAATTGTATGATAAACGAGTAGTATGTCTGACAACTCGTTTATGTGTTTTCTTATCAAATGTTGTAACCGACCCTTGTGGAATTATACTTAGAAATCGAATTATGGATTGATCATCCAGGGCATCATTAAAACGATTGATTGCATTGGTTAAATCTTTCGTAATGAGTCCATTTGCACCAAAAAGACGAGCTGCTCGATTGTCATAGATCCTTCGAGATGAAATCAAAATTTCTTTACGAATACCAAACCAATCTGAAGCTTCTATTAATGCACTTTTAATAGCCAACGATTCTCCAAATTTTCTTTCAATTGCTCCAATAACACGCTTTACCACCCTCTGAGTAATATTGTTCTTGATTTGGTCTTTGATCTCAGCCTCGATAGAATAAGGATCATCTTTTAGTAATCCTATTTCACTCGCAGATAAACGAATTTGAACTTGTAATAAACTCATTAATTCATTTAACAATTCTGAAGTATTTACTCTATCTACTTCATCATAATCTTTTTCGTTACTTAAATTATCAAGATATATATCTAATTTTTCATATCGTTCAAGAATAAGGTCTTCCGTCGTATCATAAGTTGAATCCAACTGATTAGAGATTACGATTAATTGATGCTCTTTTTCAGCTTCAAATGCATCTTCAGCGATACTAATCAAGGCTTGAATATATGCTTGAACATCAAGTTTATCAGGTAAACGCTGCTTAACCTCATCGATCAATAATTCAAGGGGATAGGATGGGAAAATGGTGTCTTCAAAGGAAAAAGTTGGTTGTATTTGCTCAAGCCAGGCGAGTAATTTCCATGGACCACTATCATCTACCAAAGCTTCGGGTACTCTTCGAGTTATTTCTGTTCGCAGTATATCTATAACATCTTCTGTAAGGTCATCCTTGGTAAAAATTCTATCCCTTTGGTTATATATACTAGCGCGTTGCGTGTTCAAGACATCGTCATATTCTAGTAGGTGTTTACGAACATCGAAATTAGCACCTTCCACACGCGATTGAGATTGTTCAACCAATCTCCCAACAAGCCCAAGCTCAAGAGGTAGTGCATCATCTATTTTTAACCTTTGCATTAATGCGTCAGCTTGCTGTCCCCCAAAGAGTCTCATCAATTCGTCTTCCATAGATAAATAAAAACGAGATGAACCTGGATCTCCTTGTCGGGCAGCACGACCACGTAACTGATTGTCGATTCGACGGGCTTCATGTCGCTCAGAACCAATCACATGTAAACCACCTAACTCTCTAACGAGTTCCGCCTCTTTCATATAGTTTAGAAAGTATTTGATCTCAGATTCATAAATTCCGAATTCTGAGGGATCAAGTTCAAGCAATGCTTCTCTACGTTCTTGCAGTGTCATACTAAAAGGATCTTCATAACCTGCTCGACTAAGAATTCGATTTACAGTTGATAAAATCTCCTCTGCAATCTCGCCTCCCAATTTAATATCGACACCGCGTCCAGCCATATTTGTCGCTATCGTTACAGATCCAAACGCACCTGCACCCGCTATTATCTGACTTTCTTCAGTATGTTTTTTGGCATTTAGAACTTCATGTCTTATTCCACCATCTAATACTTTCAACAAACGATCGCGATGACTTTGGTCAAGTTTGAGCATATTGAGGATCAAATCAACTGTTTTATCGTCCTTAAGATTGGTCGTGATTTCTAATTGTTTTGCGAGTGGACGTAAATCATTAACTTTCAGCTTATCAAGCGGTTGGTTAAGAAATTTCAATTCTTCAATCGATCTGCCATCCTCAATGATGTTGTTCTTATCAATCCAAACCTTACGTAGTAAAAGAACAAAAATCAAACGTTTTATTAATTCAGTTTCCAATCTAGATGATACTAATTCGGACAACTCAACTGAAGTTGTGCCAACCAAAATAGGGCGTCCCATGATATGGTAAGTTAGTATTTCTTTTGCTATTGAACGCAGTTTAGCTTCCTGTGTTCGATAGACAACATCGGGATAATCTTTCCTCTTCCAATAAACAGGAGCATTACCATCATCACTTCTGGCATAGTAGGTATATTTATATCCATCAGGATCGCGATCTTCAAGCTCCAATAAGTCTGAATCAGGTAACTGTGCTAGGTATTCAAGATTAGTAGGAATTGCTAAAACGTCCAGATTGTAGATTTTGTGGAATTCTTCAGATTCTGTTACTGCAGTACCAGTCATACCGGATAATTTATCGTACATACGGAAGTAATTTTGGATAGTAATCGTGGCGTAAGTAACGGATTCACTTTGAACTCTAACATTTTCTTTTGCTTCTATAGCTTGATGCAGTCCATCTGACCACCTTCTACCAGGCATTAATCTACCAGTAAATTCATCAACGATGACAACTTTTCCAGATTGAACTAGGTAATCCTTATTTCGTTTGAATATGTATTGTGCTCTAAGAGCTTGTTCTAGATATCCTAGAATCCTTGCTTGCTCGGGTGTTACATCTTCTGGTCGTTCAGGATCACGTAACGACATGTCTAAAAGTTCTTCGACATGTACCTCACCAAGCTCAGTGAGAGTAATACTTTTTCCCTTTTCATCGATTTCATAATCCTCTACACGTAATTTTTTAACAATTTCCGCCATCCGAATATACCATTCAGCTTCATCATGAGCTGGACCAGATATGATCAATGGAGTACGTGCTTCATCAATCAATACGTTATCAACCTCATCGATTATTGCGAAATTATGACCTCTTTGAACACGATCGTATAATGACATGGTCATATTATCGCGAAGATAATCAAAACCGAACTCGCTATTTGTTCCATATAAAATATCAGCTTGATAAGCCTGTCTACGTGTAACCATGACCAATTGATTTTGATCTTCATGTGGGGATTCACGTTGAAGGTCAACGATAAATGCTTTTTTACCACTTTCCGTTCTAGCTGCCATTTGAAGAACGCCTACGGATAACCCTAATAAATTAAAAATAGGAGCCATCCATCGGGCATCTCGTCGAGCTAAATAATCGTTGACTGTAATTAGATGGGTTCCCTTTTTGGATAGTGCATTTAAATACAGAGCAAGTGTAGCAACAAGCGTTTTTCCCTCACCCGTTCGCATTTCTGCAATTTTTCCTTGGTGAAGGGTTATCCCTCCAATTAATTGGACATCATAATGTCGTAGTCCAATTGTACGTTTGCTTGCTTCGCGAACAACAGCAAAAGCTTCAATTAACAGATCATCCAATGTTTCACCTTGATTCAATCGCTCTATGAATTGTGTAGTTTTGGATGACAATTCTTGATTGGTTAGTTGTTCAAATTCTGGTTCAATTGCATTGATTTGTTTCACAATCTCAGAATTTTTTTCAATTTCTTTTTTCTGTGGATCTCCACCAACAATACGAATAAATTTTTTTAACATAGATTTATATTCCTCATGAATTTCGATTATAGCATAGGGACATTAGAGTTATATAAAAAATTTAATTTTTCCAAATCATGATGTGTATCTATGATTGATAACAATCTGTATTAATAAATTTTTTTTAGTTGAATTCTTATCATTATTGGAAGTCTGCGTGCTATAATCTAATTAATAGATATTTTTAAAAACCATTATTATTAGGGCGAAAAATGTCATTTGTTCATTTGCATGTCCACTCAGAATATTCTCTATTAGACGGTTATTGCAATATTCGAAAATTGGTTAAAAAAGCTAAACAACTTGAGATGCCAGCAATTGCATTAACTGATCATGGTTCAATGTATGGGGTGATCGATTTTTATAATGCTGCCGATGAAATTGGAATAAAACCAATCATTGGCATTGAAGCATACTTAGCAGCGCGAAGTATGACACAGAAGGATGCACAATACGATAAAAAGTCGACTCACCTATTATTAATTGCAGAGAATCCGGTGGGTTATCAAAACCTTCTAAAAATATCTAGTGCTGCACAACTCGAGGGCTTTTATTATGTACCAAGAATCGATCACGAATTTCTTGCAGACCATGCAGAGGGTTTGATCAGTACGTCAGGTTGTATGTCAGCGGAAATACCTCGGCTGATCCTAGATGGAAGAATCGAAGAAGCTCAAAAACGAATAGAATGGTACTACGAAGTGTTTGGTAAAGAAAATTTTTTTCTAGAATTACAATCACATGACATTGAAGAGCTAGAACTCATCAATAAAAAGCTAATCGAACTTGGCAAGCGATATCAAAGTGAATTCATTGCCACAAATGATGTGCACTATATTGAGAAAGAAGATGCACGCTACCAAGATATTCTACTAGCTATGCAAACAAAGAGCTTGCTTAGTGACCCAAAGCGAATGCGTATGCATGGCAGTACTTATTATTTACGCACACCAATCGAGATGGCATCAATCTTTCCAGAGATACCTTCCGCAATATCCAATACATTAGCTATTGCAGAGCGATGCCAACTCAATTTGGGATTTCAAGGTTACAAATTACCAGAATTCCAAGTTCCTGATGGACATGATGCTCAAAGTTATTTGAGAGAATTATGTGAGCAAGGTTTAAACAAATTATATAGAGAGCATGCTCAAGACCAACACATACAGGAAAGATTGGATCACGAACTTAAAGTTATTCATAGAATGGGATTTGATGCCTATTTTTTAATCGTCTGGGATCTTTGCCAATATGCGCGCAAACGAGATATTTGGTACAACGCCCGTGGGTCAGCAGCAGGATCAATCGTTGCTTATACATTGGGAATCACCATTGTAGATCCTTTAGAACATGGTTTGATATTTGAGCGCTTCTTGAATCCCGGAAGGGTCTCTATGCCAGATATCGATTTAGATTTCAGAGATGATCGACGTGCAGAAATGATGGCATACACTGCCAATAAATATGGTGACGATAAAGTTGCCCAAATTATTACTTTTGGTACAATGGGTGCACGTGCCGCAATTCGGGATGTGGGACGTGTGCTTGATATACCACTTAATGAAGTCGATAGAGTTGCTAAGTTAATCCCGAATATTCCCGGAAAACCAGTCACCATTCAAGAAACATTAGATGAGATAACTGAATTCAAACAGTTGTACAATGAAGCAGCCTATTTAAAGGAGTTAATAGACACCGCTAGTCACATGGAGGGAGTTGTACGATCTGTTGGGACTCATGCAGCAGGTGTGATCATTACAGACAAGCCAATTATTGAGTATATCCCTTTACATAGACCTACCGGTAGTTCTCAAATTGAAATCCCTATTAAGACCTTGACACAATTTGAAATGAAGGTAGTCGATGCACTGGGGTTATTAAAAGTAGATTTTCTTGGATTATCAACTTTGACAATTATGGCAATTGCTTGTGACTTGATCTATCAACGTCATGGGAACCAATTAAATCTTGGGAATATTCCCACGGATGATAGAAAAACATATGAGATGTTAGGCAGGGGTGAAACTGCAGGCGTATTTCAACTTGAAGGTTCGGGAATGAGACGCTGGTTAATTGAAATGAAACCAGAAAGTCTCGCGAATGTGATTGCTATGGTAGCGCTATTTCGCCCAGGCCCTATGGAATTTATTCCGGGTTATATTCGACGGATGCATGGTGAAGAAGGTGTAGAATTTCGTCATCCAAAAATGGAAAATATTTTCAAAGAGACCTATGGCTACCCTGTATATCAAGAGCAATTAATGTTCGCAGCAATGGAGATTGCTGGTTATTCCCCTTCAGATGCAGATGATTTGAGGAAGGCAATTGCAAAAAAGATTAAAGGAAAGCTGGAAAAACACCAAGAGAAATTTGTAAATGGGGCTGTAAAAAAAGGAGTCGATTCTAAGATAGCGACTGAGATATTTGATGAATGGCAAGAATTTGCAAGATATGGATTCAATAAATCGCACGCTGTTGACTATGGCATACTTGCTGTTCAAACTGCATATCTAAAAACCCATTATCCTTTGGAATATATGACAGCTTTATTATCTGTTACAAAAAATGACACGGCTAAGGTGTCTTTTTATGCAGCTGATTGCCGTAGAATGGGTATTAATGTCGAACCACCTAATGTTAATGTAAGTGGTTGGGATTTTACTATCGAAGATTGCGAAGATTGTACACCTGTAATTAGGTTTGGACTTGGCGCTATAAAAAATGTAGGACACAATCCTGTTGAATTAATACTAGAAGGTAGAAGTAATCATTCCTTCAAAGACCTAAATGATTTTTCCCACCGAGTTGATTTGAGACAAGTTGGAAAAAGAGCGCTTGAAAGTCTGATAAAAGTAGGCGCGCTTAACGATTTCGGAAAACAATCAGCATTATTGGAGGTACTGGATAATAGCATAGCGCTCAGTGGGGCGCACTTTAAAGCAGCAGCAAGTGGTCAGATGAGTTTATTCGGATCACATACCGGAGTAGAGGATACGATCAATTTACCTAATGATACAGAAGAAATTAGTAATCGAGAAATATTAAATTGGGAACGAGAATTACTTGGTTTGTACGTATCTGATCATCCATTATCCCCTGTGATATCAACAATTGAAAATGTTGTTACCCATTTTTCATCGCAGCTTGGGAGTGTAATAGGTGATGAAAAGGTTAGGGTTATCGGAATTATCACTAATATACGTCATCATCAGACGAAAAATGGAAAACCGATGGGTTTTGTAAGCATTGAAGACTTACAAGGTACTATAGAGCTTGTAGTTTTTCCGCGTGTTTGGGTAAGATTTCAAGAAATAATGAATATCGATCAAATAATTTTGGTGGAGGGAAAGGTTGACACAGATGGAGCTACTCCAAAAATTCTTGTCGACCAAATATCAAAAGAATTCTCACAAGTAGTACCACATAAAAATCCACATCTAACATATCAATCTCAATATTTAGAACAAGAAAGTTTTGACCAAGAGTATGATATTGATACAAATGATGAAAGCGAAGATGAAATTGACGAGGAAGGAGTTTTGAAAGAAGAATTCACTGGAATACCTGCTCCGCCTGGGAATTGGTTGAATGATGAAGAACCTCAAGTTATGGAAGAACTCGAATATTTCGAAGATGATGTTAGTTATTATTATGGGCAGAATTCACCATCTTTGAAAATTAGTAACGATAAAGGTGAGAATGAAGGTGAGGTCATAAAACAAATATTACCAGAAGAATCAAGTGGGGATGAACAAGCCATTGAAGAGGAATCAAATCAGATAGAAGATGAACTTGGTACTATACTTTCAAAAATGTCGTTTTCCCCTTCTGAAACAAGAAAAACAGAGAAGCCTAAGATGCTCACAGTAATAATACGCACCACAGATGACAAGACACGTGATATCTTACGAATGCGAAGGATCCATGGCATAATCGCGTCGTATCCTGGAGATGATCAATTCTCAATTCAAATCCATGAAAAAAAGCAAAAGCATTTAGTAAAATTTCCAAATCTATCCGTTGGTATTTGTACTGAGCTAATTGAGACACTCACAGCTCTCGTCGGATCAGAAAATATTCAAATTGGACCTTTATTAATAGATTAAAGTAAATCAGATTTTTATTACTAATACATCATTAAAATAATAATAAAATTATCACAAATTTGCAATATTAATGATAGAATATGTTCGTACATTATCAGTAAATTTGACAAATATATAATCTATTCGTCTACGAATTTGGGTGATCTGATACACCAAAAAAGGAAAATATTAAAATTTTATGATAAATATTCTATGTGTTGAGGACCATTTAGGGACAGCACGTTTAATACAATTAATTTTAAAAAAAGAAAACCCAGAATTCGAAATCACACAGGTTTCTTATATCAGCGACGCTTTAAAGATCATTGGTGAAAAAGACGTAGATGTTATTTTATTGGATTTAAATTTACCAGACAGTCAAGGTATTGACACAATAAAAAAAGTAATAAACAAAGCGCCAAATATACCGGTGATTATCATGACAGGTTTAGGCGACGAAGAAATAACCCAAGAAGCTTTAAAAATTGGCGCCAAAGATTTTTTAGTAAAAGGTGACTTCGAAGCCAAGTATCTTTCCAATAAGCTTATGGAACTATACAAAAAAAAGGTTAATTAGATTTTCAATTTTCAACTAATCTTAGATATAAATGCCTGTTGGATCTAACTCATATCGTAAAATATCAAGCTCAATTTTTGATGGTAAATCTGTAAAGACAATTTTTTCTGAAACTTTTAAATCCCATCCTGTATTTTCCTTCGCTTCTACAGCAGTTTTAGTAGGATGAAGTTTTGTAAGGATTAATTCGCCTTTCTCATCTGGTTCCATAATACCAATATCAGTGATAATGGCTTGTGGACCTTTTCCCCGTAATCCTGCATCATTGCGTTCAAGTCGACTCCCTAAAAAACCTGCGGATGTCATGAAGTCAACTTTCTTTGGAAATCTTCTTTTTTGATGGAATGTCATGACATAACATCGATTTGCCCAAGCAGCAATTTCCTTCGATCCACCAGATCCCGGAAGTCTTACTTTTGGTTCAAAGTAATCTCCAACAACAGTTGCGTTAATATTCCCAAACTGATCAATTTGAGCACCACCTAAGAAACCTACATCCACATTTCCTCTTTGTAGATAAAGCGAAAAGATATCATACATACTACACACAGAAGTTGCTCCACTCACTAGTGTAGGATCCCCTATCGAAAGCGGTAATCTATTGGGCTTTGCACCGATCACACCTGCTTCGTAGATCATCAGTAAATTAGGTGCATGCGTCCGTCTGGCTAGATTGCAGGCTAAATTTGGTAAACCGACTCCAACAAAAACAACATCTCCATCTCTTAATAAACGCGCTGCATTGATAGTTAATAGTTCCGATTGTGTATATGATGAAGGATTATTCATAAGTTCCTCTTCGTATGTGTTTAGATAATTTATTCTACATCGATTGTTTAATTTTAATACTATTCCATATCATTGTATTCTGAAAGAAATTCCTTAATCAGAGTCGATACTTTATCAGGATATTCTAGTGGTACAAGATGTCCAGCGTCAGGGATGGTTATAATTTTTACTTTAGGATTTTTCTTATAAACTCTATCAGCCGTACTGTTCAAGAAAGTGTTTGACTTCTCTCCTCTAATGATAAGAGAACGAATTTTTAAAGAAGCGATATTGCTCCAGATCAATCTATCTGATTTTGAACCGGTGGCATATATCCATGCTTCCCACTCAGGTGGGTAAATTAAGTGATAACTTCCATCTTCATTCATTTTCGCAAGACTATTCACATAATCCCATAACACGGTGTCAGAAATCTTCTCAAAAACTTTTTTAGTACGATAGTTATCGAACATCTCTTGCTTCGATTTAAAGATTGTTTTCCGTCGTAAAGTACCTTTAATTAATGGGTGAAGTTGATAATCCAATTTTAATAAGGAAATGATATTCCACAAGCTATTAAAAGCGGGTAAGAAGAAAACAGGATCGATTAAAATAATCGAACGGAAGTATGATGGAAATTGAAGTGCAGCTAATAAGGTTGCCGTTCCACCCATTGAGTGTCCTATTCCTATTACCGAATTTGTTTTTATTTGTTCGATAAATCGAATCAGATCAGTTGATAAAGGTTGCCAATTCTTAATTACATTCCGAGAATACTTCTGCCATAATGGTCTCATCTCCATCGCATAGAGATGATATCCTTGAGATATTGAATCAAGCAATTGACGATAGGTACCTGGAGGATAACCATTAGCGTGTGAAAAAACGATAGTTTTACTAGAGTTACCAAATTCTAAAAATTTTATAGGATTAATAGTCGCCATTGTTGATCATTGTGTGTTGGTGGAAGAAATAGGATTATCTAATAATTACCGTAATTGATGCGTTCGCTATAAAGATCGTCTACAGATAATCGCTTGTGGACTTCCCCACCAAGCTTTTCCCAATACTCTTGGCGATCCTTTACTCCATAAACCCATTCATCCAAATAACGCTCAACCATATCTTGATCTTGACTGATCTTATCCCATTCAAGGTAGAAGGCATTATCACGATCGTAATAACCTTGTGTATATGATGGATGACTAGCATAAGGAACATGACATACAGAATCAACGATGAAACCAGGGATCAAAGTCCTGTTGGGATCTGATCTGATGATTTCTTCATCAACAATCTCTTCGGCAGTGATAATCACTTTATTCGCTGCGAAGGCAGCTTCTTTTTGTTCACCGATAATTCCCCATATATGAGAATTTCCATTTACATCAGCACGTTGGACATGAATGATAGCAACATCAGGATTAAGGGGGGGTAAGAGGGTGACATCTTTTCCTGAATATGGATCTTGAATATGTTTATAATTTGGGTTCACAGATTCCAGATCCGGCGCTGATGTGTTATTCATCGGTATAAAAGGTAAACCACTTGCACCAGCTTGAAGTCTTGAAATCATTCCAAAGTGTGAATACTCCTCCCATTCAATCTCGCCTCTTTCAATTGCTTTGCGTACAATTCTCAATGAGCCAACACCTGGATTTCCAATATAGGAGAAAATAATTTTTTTTGCACATCCAGCAGCAACGATTTGATCATAGATCAAGTCTGGAGTAGCTCTTGCAAGGATTAAATCATTAAAGCCTTGACGAATAATCTCGTGTCCAGCAGCAAAGGGAATTAGATGTGTAAATCCTGCTCCATAAATCAGATCTCCATTTTTGATATTCTTTTCTATTGCAGACGAGAGTGTAACGAGTTTTTCCATTGATAGCCTCATACCAAAACTTGAATATGTCGATAAAAACAAGTCTTGTCGTAAAAGATAGAATAATAATTAAATGTACCTATATTTTTTGTATGACAAACTAAATAAAACATCAAATTCTCAAATAAGAGAGAATAGATACATAAAAGACCTATCAAAAAGTATAAGATTAATGTAGTCAGGCAATCATGATACGAATAAGATAATATTGTGTGATGAATAACCATATCCATATACTTTGATTGCCTGTCAAATTAACGAAGAGGATTACTTTACAAAGGTTTGGATCTGTTCATGCATATACAATTGAATGTAGTAATGTCCACCAGCATTCTTGCCACTTGATCCAGAACCTTTCCAGCCACCAAAAGGTTGAAAACCAGGCCAAGCACCAGTAGTCGAACCTTGCGGTCGATTAGCATAGACGACGCCAGCTTGAATATTATCAAAGAACCATTTGCATTCCTCTTCAGAACCGTAAAATCCAGCAGTCAAACCATAGTCAACATCATTTGCTAAAGTCATGGCTTCTTCAAGATTTTTAACTTTTGCGATAGTGGTGATCGGAACAAACATCTCACGTTTCCAAAGTGGATGGTCTAATGGGAGATCAGCGACCAATGTCGGTGCACAGAAATACCCTTTATCCATCTCATCGTTAGTTAGCACTTTAGCACCAGTTAGAATAGTGCCAGCTTTTTTAAGTTGATCGGTGAAATCGATGTAGTCCTGATAGGAGCTTTTATTAATCACTGGACCCATCCAATTTTGTTTTTCAGTAGGATCACCGACAGCGATTTTATCAGTCAACTCAACCATGCGAGATACTAATTCATCATATACTTCTTTTTCAACAAAGACCCGTGAACATGCAGAACATTTCTGCCCCTGTAAACCAAAGGACGAGCGAATGATACCAGCAGCAGCATACTCAAGGTCAGCTTTTTTTGAGACTATGGTTGGATTTTTACCACCAAGTTCAAGAATGGCAGGTCGAACATAGCGTCCTTTGCCAAAGTCTCGATATATTCCCATACCCACATCATAAGAACCTGTAAACGTTACACCATCGACTCCAGGGTTATCAACTAGAGCTTTTCCCAAAGTGCGCCCAGGACCTGTGACATAGTTTACGACACCATTTGGGAGACCTGCATCTCGGAAACATTCAATAAGCAATCGAACAATCCAGGGAGTATCAGTTGCTGGTTTAACTACGGCTGTATTCCCAGTTACTAATGCAGCTCCTAATGGACCTCCAGTCAATGCTGTAGGAAAATTGAACGGGCTGATCACAAGCCAAACACCATAAGGTTTTAGGATAGAAGTATTAGAAACATCAAAACCAGGTAAAGGATCCTTTTCCATAGGGACAATAAATCCTTCATTGTCCTCCATTTGTTGACAAGCATAGCGAATAAGGTCGGCAGTTTCAGCTACATCGCCCAAGGATTCCATCCTGTTTTTTCCAACTTCGAGAGTCATAGCAGCGCCGAGAGTATAAATACGTTCATCAATATTATCTGCTGCTTTTCTTAATAGTCTTACGCGTTCTTCCCAAGGTGTTCGGCTCCAGATTGGAAAGGCTTTCCTGGCTGCATCAAGAGCCATATAAGCATGATCTTGATTTCCTTTCTGCAGTACTGCGAGTTCCCAATCAGTATTGATAGGACTATGGTCAACAAATTTCTCATCCGTATAGACATCCTTCCCATCAATGATCATCGCGTACTCTTGACCGAGATTCTCTTTTAAAGAAGCTGTAGCTTCTTCATATTTTGTATGTAATTCTTCGGGAGGATTAAACATTGTTGAATACGTCAATTTAAATTTTTCAGCCATTTATATACTCCTTTATTTGAATTGTTACTTACCACCGAAAAAACTATCTATAGTATATCTTAGGCGATAGTTCTCGTCAAAATTATCTTAGACTATTGTAAACGAAAAGCTGAATTTATTCATAGTATATTGCAAACTTATCAAAATTAAGCTAAACTCAAAGGTGAAATGTTTTATTCTAATGCTACATATATTGGGATTGATCCAACCGCTGGAGAAAATCCATTTGTTTATGCGGTATTAAATCACGATCTCGATGTTCAAGTATTAAGCGCTGGAAGCATTGATGATACGATAGCATTCGCGGCTGGTCAAAGACAAGCTGTTATTGCTGTGTGTTCTCCAGAAAAAACAAATAGTGGGATTATGGCTGATCATAAATTCCGTGAATCTATTTCTCCAAGACCAAGCCCAGGGAGATGGGAAGATTTCCGATTCGCGGAATATATATTGCGTCAGCATAATATACTCATTCCTCAAACTTGTTCAGTTGAAGAAAATTGTCCCGGTTGGATGAAAATGGGTTTCTTAGTTTATAAGCGGTTGTACTCTATTGGATACCGTAATTATATTAATAATCAAAGCGAAAAAACTTATTTAGAAGTATATCCACATGCAAGCTACACTGTTTTATTGAACTTTCTTCCATTCAAAAAAAGAACTATAGAAGGACGTTTACAAAGGCAACTAGTTTTATTTGAAAGTGGTGTTAATATTCCAGATCCAATGAGGATTTTTGAAGAAATCACTCGACATCGTTTATTAAGTGGGATATTGCCTCTTGAAAATCTTTATACAATGAATGAATTAGACGCGTTAATCGCAGCCTATACCGCCTGGAAAGTCATCAACAGAAGTGAAGAAATCACTTTTGTTGGAGATCATAAAGAAGGTCAGATCGTTCTTCCCGTGCCAAAAATGCGTGACCAGTATCATCAAGCAGTTTTATGAGCTAACTAAACCAACATGTTATTATTTTTTTAATATTCTTCAAGATTCTATTAGAAGTAAAATGACCACGCTTAAGCAAATCCTAGTAAACAGAGATTCGGGATTATTACGAATATTCTTCGAGACATGGGGGATTGAAACTGGAATTCCTGTAGAAAAATCAAATTTTATCGAAAAATTTGAGCAATTTGTTGATGAAGAAAAAATTACCACAATGATCAAATCTTTGCAGAATGAAGAAAGAAATGCAATTGATGATCTGATGAGCAATGGAGGAAAAATGTCGTGGGCAAATTTCTCTCGGAAATATGGTGAAATGAGAGAAATGGGAGAAGCAAAAAGAGAACGAGAACGCCCTTACGAAATCGGTCATGCAACTACCTCTGAATATCTCTGGTATCGTTGTTTAATTAATATCGATTTTTTTATTACTGATCCTGATGTTGGACTTATGGAATATGTGTATATACCGGAAGATATAATTCATCAAATTGAAAAACCTAGTTTTCAAAATAAAATTAGCTCTTTCCATCCAATAATCGTTGATAAGAGTGGTTTGCAATTATTTGCTAATGATAATATTTTAGAAAATATTTGTACTTATTTGGCAGGGATACGCAATTTTTTTTCTGATAAAGAAATCGAGAAGATGTTTATTATTGATGAAAAAGTGATTTCAAATCATCTGAATATTCCAACAATACGGTTATCTGAGATTAAATTACTTCTTTCAGGAATTGGCTTCGACATAACTGATGAGGAATTTAACACACATTTTGTTGGAGAGTTCTTAGAAGAAAGCCGTTCGGAGTTGCTTTTAAGACTAGTAGATGGATGGATAAGAAGCCAAGATTATAATGAATTAAAACTACTCCCGAACTACGAGTTTGAAGGGGAATGGAATAATTATCCCGAGAAGACCAGGAAATATCTTTTATCCAGAATTGAATACATTAATTTTAACATAACTAGTGAAGGATCAGAAGGTTATATCAGCTTGGACGATTTTGTTAATTGGATCAAAAACGAAAACCCTGAATTTCTGAGACCAACAGCAGACTACGATTCCTGGTTTATCAAGGAAAAGCTAAGTGGGAATTATTTAAGGGGTTTTGAAAGTTGGGATGCTGTTGAAGGTCAATTAATTCGCTACATGATAACCGTTCATATGTATTGGCTCGGATTGGTAGATTTACTTTTCGCAAAAGACAAAAATGACCATAACAGTTCTTTAGATGTTGAAGGGTTTCGATTATCAAGCTGGGGAAAATCTATGTTAAAACAGAAAGCACCACATATTCCAAAGGAAAATGAACAAAAAATAGTAATCAATTCAAATGGTTCTATACATATACCTGTAAGATCCTTTATGCGGAATAGATATCAATTTTCTAGATTCTGTGAATGGATAGCCTATAAGAAAGATATTTATTCATATCGAATAAGTCCTTCTTCCCTTGAGAATGCCAGAAAACAAGGACTTATGGTTAAGCATCTTATATGGTTGATAAACGAAAATGTGGAGATAGTGCCGCCAAGTTTACTGAGAGCATTAAGAGAATGGGAAAATAATGGTAGTCAAGCTCGCCTTGAAAGAAGCATTATATTGCGTGTTAGGAATCCCGATATCCTTCGACAATTACAGAAGACAAATGCCAGCCGCTTCCTCGGTGATCCACTTAGCACCACAGCGATCATCGTAAAAAATGGAGCTCAGGAAAAAGTAATCGAAGCTTTAGCTGAAATTGGATATTTGAGTGAAGCAAATATTGATGGTTAAATTGTTCAGTTATCCTAATTTTTCTTCTAACGAATAATAGAAATTAATCTTGCCGATGATGATCAATTTGAATTTTTCAAGAAAGGCTGATCCGATAGTTTTTCTTGAGAAGTAAGAATAGATTTTAAATCAAGTGAATATGGATAGGAAGGGAAGATATCATTGATCTCATTTGGATCATTCTTAAGATCATATAATTCATATTCATCATTGTAATGTTTATAACCAAAGTAATGAATGAGTTTAAAATTATCCTTTATCAGCACTGTAGTTGCTTTTCTTAAAGGTAAATTTGCAGGATTCTTCTTTGCTTCAACAACAAAGATATCTCTTTCCGCGTTCATCATACCTCCCAGTCCAGGTAAAACAGTTCCTTCACACCACTCAGGTATTGATTTACCCGCTAGGTGTATTAATGTTGGCAGGATATCAACATTAGAAGTATTCGCATAGATATCATAACGTTCACTTTGATCTGGCGCAGAAATGAGTAGTGGCACGTTTATCACTGGCTCAAACATCAATGGAGTCGAATGCCCATGGACACCTCGTTCAAACAATTCACCATGATCCGAAGTGAAAATTATATATGCTGACTCCATCAAACCTGAAGTATCCAAAAAATCCAAAAGTTTACCGAATTCATCATCGAGATTGGCAATGAACTCATCGTAAGATTGTCTGCGCTCATTAAGACGTTTTTGGGGAATATTTGGAGCAAGGCGATGCGGTTTGATTTCTTCAGGAGACCAACCATCATCAAATAGCCCAATAAATTCTCGAGTGGGTACATACGGTTCATGCGGAGGCATAAGGTGTATGTATTTAAAATACGGGGTTGCCGATTCTTCTAACAAATCTTGTACTCCATTGAACACATCTCCCAGAAGAAAATAAATATCAGTATTAGATAATCGGGGTAATTCACCTGGGTGTATATCAGAAAGTTTGCGGGCTTTTTGCAAATAATTAATGCGTTCAACTACATCATTTAAAATGGATAAGAAAAGAGATCCATGTGCTTCTTCTCTTATAAATAAAAATTGATCATAACTTTTTAGCCCAAAAATTGCATCATGAGGAAACAATTTATCGTAATAAGTCTTACCCGCCAAAGAGAAACTGTCTATATTTAGGTGTTGCTGAAAGTATTGATTGAATTGATAGAGCAACATATCGGCATATACATTCTGCGTATAGACAATTTGTTGGTAATCTGACGCTAACTGCTCAAAGATATTATGATGTACAACTGATGAATGAATTAGTCCAGACAGGCTAAAAGCACGATGTGTCCAGGGATAAGAACTGGTAAATAATGAGGCTGTGCTGGGAGTCGTATAATTTCCAGCAGTACGATGAGCATGATAAACAGTTGCGCGCTTAGCAAATCTGGATAAATTCGGACTTGTATCGCGTTGATATCCATATAAAGAGAGATTTTTTGCTGATAGCGTATCACATAAAATTATGATGAAGTTTGGTTTTGAATTTTTATTCGAAAAATTCTTAATATGTTCGAAACGCTTGTTGAGATATATACTTATTGGAAATGCAGTGGCGAGATTAAGGAAATCTCTTCTTGTAAATCTATAATTCGAGTGATCTTTCATAGGATTAGCCAATAAAATTACTCCGAACCTTTGCTCACAAATTACGAATTAAAACAATAATAAAACTGATGATACTAATTGGAATATAAATTATTAAAAATACTGTGCATTTATCAGCAATTGCTTTTATAAAAACCGCGATTCGTGGAAACTGTTTAAATATTATCGGAAAAATGATCGCTTCAATTATTATACTGAAAAGGAATATAGCCGAATATAATAGTAACTCACGCGTATTGAGGGAATAGACAATACGCATTTTCCTTTGAATTAGTATCGCGATTATGCTTATAAATAGGATAGTTAAAAAACCCTGTTCTGTAAAGTAAGATTTATATAATCGTTTTGGATAGATTATCGATAACAAGACAGGAAGTGCAGAAATTAAAACACTTTCAAGAAATGCAAAAGATAGTGAATAGGCACAAATGATCAAAACATCATAGATATTTAAATAATACAGCCAACTAGGGATATGCCAGAACAAGCGATATAGTACCCAACTGAAGATTATTACTAGTCCTAATGAGAATACAGGAAGGATTTCTTTTTTAGTTGGAAGTTTTGGCTTAATGTGCCTGTTATAGATAGCCAAGGCTTTTTAGTCTTTCTTCGATGATCTGATCATCTTCTTCAGATGATATCGATTCTTTTGGAGGACGCGAATTATCCTGTTTGACTTCTTTACCAATGGTCAGATAAGGGATATCGCGAAATGAGGGTGATGGAAATTCCTTCAATGATTGATTTGAAAATAGAACTCCAGGAACTAATTGAGAATCAATACAATGATCTGCCCCCCAATGATCAGAATTAGTTTCGATTTGATTTCTTTTAAAACCCCCAAGCCCTGTTTCAGAAGAGGCACGATAACCAGAGGCGTACCCAACCAACAGATCAGGTCCAAATTCCTTCCGAGGTCCAGTATAGATATCAGCTTTAGGGATTATGCGATGAATAACATTTCGTCCATCCGGACCTTCCCATGCAAGTAATTTATTAATTAACTCTTCTGATAGATTCTGTGTAGCTTCAGAAGTAATGATCCCTTGCCCTTCTCTATTCTTGAGATTGAAATAGATGCTGTTCAAACCAACTGCATAAGCACTACTTTGTGACCAATCGATATCTTTGATAGAGCTTTCTTCTGCAGTGTTATGAACGCTGAGATAACCATTTTGCATCAACCAATAATTGAGATTGACCTTATAATTAAATTCAGAAAAACCATGATCTGAAAGAAAGAAAAGTTTAATATCATCTTTACCCAGGGATGCTAATCTGTTCTCTACTCTTCCAACAAAACTGTCCAACTGGATATACCAATCTTCAACAATATCTTGATGGTCTTTTCGGAACATATGTTGTATCCGGTCTAAGCTATCGAATACTACTCCAAAAATTCCTTCTGAGAAATCATCTAGGTTATGCATGAAAATTCTTTCGCGACTGGCAAAAATAGATTTACAGAGACTCAAAAATTGTTCGTCAGTAATAAATCCTTCCTCTAATGCAGTCGTGTCTTGTGGCCAGCCTAAAGTAAGAAATGGGTGATTATTCTTCCAGGTCTGCTTGACAAATGATGGTGGTGTAGCATAACGCCAAACAGTGGACATTGGGTGAATTTGTAGAGGTAGAAAGTATAATCCGATTTTGTTGTCAGAAATATTAAGAATAGTCTGCGTCAAAGCGCGAATGGAAAAGAAAAGACCCATCTTGAAAGTGATTTCAATTATTTGACTCCATTGCCCTTGAATAAGAGGGATTGACTGTTTCCCAATATTCAGTTTTGCAGTATTATTTTGTGAATCAATTTCGAGAGCGAAATCAACTATCGAGTTTTGAATGGTTCCTTTTTTCTTTTGTGCAGGCCCATCTAATGACCCACCATAAATACCATCATTTTTTTTAATCAATTCTTTAATAGGTGTTTTTAGTTTATTCTCATTATCATTAGCACTATTTGAAAAATAAGTCCCAACGCCAAGACGTCCCAAAATGTCAGGAGTCCCTAGACCAGGGATAGTTCTGACTGGCGAGCTAGGCTGAGCAGGGAAAGTTGCTGGATACCAGAGGGTGGTTGCTGGATAACCATCTTGTGCAGCTTGTTCAAATATCGTTTTCGCTTTTACTGGAGGAATAAATTGAGTACCAAGAGAAGTCGTTTTTGTTGGTAATAATGAAGCATAGGGTGTGTATGTTCTTGGATTGCGATGTACAAAATCGAATACACCATGCCAACCAGCATCTAAACCTGTAGCAATACTACTCCAAGAAACCTCTGTTTGCGGAGGATCGCTTACTGTAAATCGTGAGTAATTACCTTTATCGGTATATTTATTGAGAAATGGCATTTTCCCTTGCGAGGCAAGATGTTCAAAAGTGATCGGATCAAATGAGTCGAAGCCTATTAATAAAGTATGCATATAGATAATATTTGGGAAATCTAACAATAAACGATCATCTATTAAAATAAATCATTCACTATCGATTAGTCACTTAAATTTTAAGAATTAGAATTCGAATTCTCATCATTAGTATTTTCAGTTTTTTCTCTATTCTCCTTTATTGAACGCCGAAAACGTGCAAAAAAGGAACGGATTTTACCTGATAATAATAAGATAAAACCCGAAAAAACAGCAAGTGATGCTGCAAGAATTTGAAATAACATCCCACCGGTATTCGGATCGATATACATAAACACCTCAAAAGATAAAAAATATTCCTAAAGAAAATAATCCTTTTATTACTTTTTCAACGCGTTATTTTACCATGCAGACAGCCAAAATCATACCAAATAATTAGCTATTTGGACTTTTGGTTTTTATTATTAGTGAATTTTTAAAAGTCTGATGGTTTGTGGGGAGGTGGAACTTCTAAATAACCCAAATCTACATTCTTACCGGATTTAATAGTAACTGGATATCCTTGAGCAACGAAATCATATCCAACTAGTAAAGTGAAATCCCCAGGTGGAAGGTTTTTCAATAAAAAATAACCATTTTCGTCTGCGAAAACAGATTCATCAAATCCGGATAA
>CAZJMV010000053.1:0-7393 GCA_964547225.1 uncultured Anaerolineaceae bacterium
CGAATTTGTTGATAGGCTTGTCCAGAGTGGTGGTTCTGCTCGTCTACGAAAGCATTTTGTGACTGATAAAGGAAAAAGAATGAATCTACAAATGGTCAAACCAGATTATACCGAAGAAATAAAAAGACTTTTTACAATCGTATTTTCTGATTCAGAAGGTGAATCTGAAGGCATTTTGATTGGGAACCTTGCTTATGAACTAATGACAGAAACGGATAAGAAAGATCTTTACGGATTTGTTGCTATTGATCATGGAATAATTATTGGTTGTATATTTTTCAGCCGTTTAATTTTTGAGAGCGGTATTAATGCTTTTATATTATCCCCAGTCGCTGTTCACAGTGATTATCAAGGCAAAGGCATTGGACAACAATTGATTAATTATGGGCTTAGAGAATTGAAAGCCAAAGGGGTCGAATTAGTTTTGACCTATGGAGATATTAATTTCTATTCGAAAGTTGGCTTCGATCCAATCAGTGAAGAAATAGTAAAGGCGCCTGTAAAACTTACATATCCGGAAGGCTGGCTGGGGCAATCACTTATTAGCGATACATTTGAACCAATAGCAGATCAGCCATCTTGTGTCAAAGCATTAAACAAGCCTGAGTATTGGTAAAGATTAGAAAAAGCAGGAATAAGACATCCAATGAATAAAGTTGTATAATTTTAAATGTTCACTCAGTGTTCCGGGTTGATTCAATTTCAGCCACTATATCATCCAAACTTTTATCTGCGAAAATGGATTCTCTCTCTTTTGTGTAATCCCCAAAACCAGTTGAATATTGTCTAATAAACCGTATAGTGTCCACAACACCCAATTCGCGATATAAAATCTTTATAGCACGTTGATTGATCTCGATTAATGGTTTCATTTCAATATTCATTTTCAATTATCCGATAATCATTTTATCATAAGTGTATTTAATATTGATTTTTAAGAATAAGAAATCCCAGAGAGAACAAAAATCAACTATAATATCCTCATGACTATCCAAGGTACGATATCACATGATCGCCAGGAAGAAAGCATTGAAGCCAAAGCACGTTGGTTTCAATCGCTGACGATTGAACAGCGTGCAGAAATCCTGTGTCAATTTACTGATCTGATCTTATCGGTTAACCCAAAAATTATCGAGCAAAAAGATGTTAAACCAATTCCAGGACGTATTCAAGTACTTTCAAAAGAATGAAGTGCGTTATTTGGTCATTGGAGGCATCGCATCTGTATTATATGGTGTACCTCGTGCGACTTTCGATCTTGACATCCTGATTGATCCCACCATTGAAAATGCCCAAAACTTATTGAATGCATTGAGTGAAGCTGGACTAGGAACTGCTTCTTTAACTTCTGCTGAAACATTACTTTCACATGAAATTACTATTTTCAGAGATCGGATCAGAATCGATGTCCAAACCTCAACGCCTGGGATAGAATTCTTAGAGGCTTGGGAAAATCGAGAAATTTTGCAGTACCAAAATCAGCATATTTACCTATTATCTAAGAATGATCTAATTGCTTCAAAATTGGCTTCTGGACGCGAGATTGATTTAGAAGATGTTCGAATATTGACGCTAGGTGATAGCTAATAAATCAAGAGTCCCAATCTGCTCGTTCTGCACAAAGATAAAGTAAAAAAGCAATTTCCCAAAAGTTCTTGTGTGCTATAAGCATCCGATGGTTGGGTTAGCTATTGAGAACAAAGCGTTCTTGTCATCAGGCACGCTTTGGTATATAATGGGAACGTGAAACCTAACGACCAAGATTTACCGTTGGGTGGCAATGTAGGATGTTTGAAAGACCAAGAAAGGCATGGGATCTAACAATGGGTTTTAAGGAGATACAAACAGCCATCACCCAACTATCAGCCAAAGATTTGGCAATGTTGATGAACTGGCTTGAGGATTACCAAGAGCAGTTGTGGGATAAACAAATCGAAGACGATTTGGAATCAGGTCGTCTTGATGCGCTACTAACCGAAGTTGAGAAAGAGTACGTAGCGAGGTTATGAGCTTCTGTTGGCGTCAATTCGGTAGGAAGTTGGGTTAAAGGCTTAGCATTGATTAGCCGGATTGGCAGAATAAATTCCTCATGAGTTGTTTGGCACGCTCTAAAGTCAAAAAAGTTCCAACAGTGAGGATGATATGGATTTTGTGCTTTACAATCTCAGGTTGAAAGAATTGGTGGCAATTGTTCAAGCCAACAAACAATTTTTCGATGATTTCATTGCTCTTCTCGCTGAAGATGGATATGGGTCTATTCTTGAATTCATTCAAGAATCATCTGATTTAAGGGCTACGTCGACAATATCAAAATTTTTGAATCGAAAAAGCGATGTTAAGTTGTATGATGGATTATTACGTCCTTATACGAATTCTAAAGCCAAATGGTTTTTCCTTGTATGGCTTCTCCGAGATGCAGCGACTCAAAGACTTCAACCTCTATTGAAAAGCGTTCCAGGCAATACGGATACTGAGAGAAAATCTTACCTGATAAATGAAATTAGGAAATTTATTGAACCATTATTTCCTTGTCCGGAAAGTTGGGAATGGCCTGCTATTTCTGAAGTAATGCTTTCAAGGCTTGAAGGAAGTAGAAGAGCGCTAAAAGGAACTATTTTTGAAGAATTGGTTAGAAGAAATCTTCGAGAGATAATTAAGGATTCCCATCTCTCACTCAATGTAAGTAAAACTCAAGCAAAAATTAATGAAGAGACTTATGATGTGGAAATTGTTGGAGCAAATGGCACATTGCTTATTCCTGTGAAAACGAGAGAAACGATGGGCGGCGGACATGCTCTCCTATTTACCAGGGATATTTATAAATCAATCATGGTTGCTATTGAGGCGGGATATAAATGTGTACCAGTTGTTATTGCGGAGTCTTGGTCGGGTGATTTAGATACCCTTAAATCGGAATTGTATATCTACATTCGAGCAAACCCAAATCAGGTTTCAGTTATTGAACCTCTATTGTTCAAGAAATTGCACGAGTTGATACCATTGCTCAAAAGTCTAACCTAAAACAAAGAAACCTGGACAAGACGTTCTCTTGCCATATTGCAGTATTTTGGATTACTATCTATACCAATATAATTTCTCCCAAGTCGTTGTGCAACAATGGCTGTTGTGCCGCTTCCAATAAAAGGATCTAGTACTAGACCACTTTCTGGGCAGCCCGCCAATAAACACAGTTCGACTAATCTTTCTGGAAATACAGCAAAATGAGCATCTCTAAATTTGGATAAGGGTATTTCCCATACGGTCCGCCGATTTCGTCCCTTGGGATGAAAAGCTTGGTCCCAACGACCATCATGCAGGTTGGAATTTCCGTTGTTTTTGCCTTGCTCTGGCGTACCATCAATTTTACCGAAATGATTTCTACCCCCCTTCATTCTGCTTTTTTCTGTGAAAGTTACATGAGGTTCACGGATAGCGTCAATATCATAATAATATCTTTTTGACTTGGTAAACAAAAAAATGTATTCGTGGTCTGTGGTTGGTCGGTTTTTTACAGAAGACGGCATAGCATTAGGTTTATGCCAAATAATATCCGAACGAAGCAACCAACCCAACTCTTTGAGCGCTAATGCAACTTGCCAGGGCAAGCCAATCAATTCACTATTTTGATATTTGTCCCCAAGATTTAACCAAAATGTTCCATCATCACGAAGTACACGAAAGCACTCACGAAAAACAGCTTGTAACCTTTGAATATAATCTTCAGGAGATTGTTCATTGCCTATTTGTACATCAGTGCTGTAATCTCTTTGCTGGTAGTATGGAGGGCTTGTGATAATACAATCTATGGAAGAATCGGGTATCTCCAAAAGGACATCTTCGGCGTTGCCCTCTAGGATTTTATTTTGCCATGTTTGAATTCTGTCGTCCATATTTATTCTTCTCGTACTGGTTCACCAAGTTCATAAGCAGGACTCATTTCTCTAATTAGATTTTCTACTTTAACTTGTTCGCTTTGGTTGGATAGTAAATTTTGAAAATCGGATAAACTTATGAGAAGTGCTTGTGGCGAGGAACGACGTTTCAAAATATAGCGTGTATTATTTTGAACGACATCATCAAGAATTCTTCCAAAATTGTTCTGTGCTTTGGTTGATGAAATTGCTTTGGTTGCCATAGGTTTTTGAACTCCATTGCAAATATATAATATAGCTATATTAGCTAATATACCAATAAATTTATTGTATGTCAACGTTAAGATATTAAAACCCCGTCTTATAATGCTATAACTCCGCCATGTGTGTAATCGACGCCTGTCAGGATGTCCAAAGACCAAAGTACTAAGGATGCCTTCCTAATCTAAACTCTTCTCTTCTTATCGCGATAATTAGACTTCGGTTCATCTGCAATGCATCTACTGTAGCTCTACCAATCGCCGTCAATCCTACAAGATAAAAGCCATCCCAATAAAAATGATCATCCCAAATATCTTTCACAGGGTTATAGATAGGGACTTCATCTCCACTCACCGGATCAACTGCCTTTTCACGCGCCGCTTTTCTTAAGGAACATGAGACACATGCTAATGCTAGATTGTCCAAGACACTTTCACCACCAACTGAAACAGGAATAATATGATCTATATGAAAAGTAGCTTCCTGACCATCCTGTGATAACCCGCAGTATTCGCAACGGTTTTTTGCTCTTCTAATTACACAATTTCGTAATTTTCGAGAGATAGAACTCATTAATTACGATTCTCTTTGCGCTCGTTCTGCCCGAAGACGAAGCAAAGAAAGCAATTCACTTAAGTTTACGAGTCCTTCTGCCTCCAATCGTTCTGCATATGTGATATTCTCTCCTCGATCCTGGCGTTCTAGTAAATATTGTAATCGCTGATCTACTCCTTCCGGTAATCGAAACCGATCTAAATCAGACGGAACTTCAAGTTGAATAAGAACCCGTTGGGACATGTTTTTTCTCCTGACTGTTTACAAATCCAATTTAATTATACCAAAGTTTCAACATGTAGATAGATCACAAATTCATAAAAAATTCCTTGACAATATCAAAGAAAGCAGTTCACAATCGATGCTTGCTTTCGCGACCTTCGTGTTCCAACTCCCTTCCCTGTTATAATTCCTCCACCGAAAGGAAATATCATCTATGCCTATATCCGACCAAGGCGTATCCAACCAGCGCTATCAACTCATCCCGCGCACGCTGATCTTCCTGACCAGCGGCGACAAGATCCTGCTGCTCAAAGGCGCACCCCAAAAAAAGATCTGGGCGAATCAATACAACGGCATCGGCGGTCATGTCGAACAAGACGAAGATGTTTACAGCGCCGCGCAGCGTGAACTGGAAGAAGAGAGCGCTTTATCCCATGTCCCACTCGATCTATGCGGCATTGTGACCATTGACACCGGCGCCAAACCTGGTATCGTCTTGTTTATCTTCCACGCGGAAATTGAACTGCATCAAGCGCTCCAATCTCCAGAAGGCGAATTACACTGGCTCTCCATCGCAGACCTACACAACCTACCTCTCGTGGAAGACCTCCCCCGGATCATCCCGAGAGTGTTGAAATATAAAACAGGCGATTCACCATTTTTTGCAAAATACAGCTATAATAAAGACGACCAATTGACGATTCAATTTGCTGAGACAAATTGAAATAGTCGAACCAACTCGAATGGATATTAAAAAATTCTCAGGAGGTTTTCAATGGCTGATCTAACTAGAAACCAAATCATCTTACTCATCGCTCAAAACCAAAATAAAGGATTGCTCTTGCGCGGCGTTGACCTGCGTTCCGTCGACTTGAGAGACCTATGTCTGAGCCATGTGATCCTTGCCTATGCAAATTTAAGTCGCGCGAACCTGCGCAATACAGATTTATCTCACGCCATTTTGGAACGAGCAAACCTGGATTATGCCGATCTTAGCGATGCCTCTTTAGAAAAAGCTAACCTGAACAGCGCTTGTTTGATCGGTGCAGATCTACGCTATGCCAACCTATGCGAAGCCAACCTAGAATTTGCTGATCTCAGACATGCAAATTTGCGCGGCGCTATCTTGCAACGCGCCAATCTTAATCATGCGCTCTTCGAAAAAGCTAACCTTCATCTTGCCAGCCTTTCGGGCGCCTTAAGCATCCCCGAAGATATTCTAGCAACATCAGCTCAGCATTCCTCAGGCGTATCAGAAACGTGAACCTAACTGACATCCTTGCGATCATCTCTGTATTCCTGCTTGGCTTTCTGATTGGTGTATTGATCATGTTTTTGATCAATCGCTATCAGCAGCATCAAGTCGAACAATTCACCAAACATCTCGCTTCGCGAAACCAATCTGAGTTTGCCGCTTTATCAATGCAAGCCCTCGAACAAGCCTCGACCCAATTTCTAAAACTTGCCAACGAAACGCTCTCCAAACAGACTGAACATAATGCCCAGGAATTGGAAGGCAAGAAGGCGCTCATCGATCAGACCTTACAAGTGATGCACAGCGAACTAGATGGCGTCAATAAAATAGTCATCGAACTAGAGAAGGATCGCGTGAAAAAATTCAGCCAGCTCAGTCAGCAGCTCAAGATCGCCGCCGAACAAACCGGTAAACTGCAGGAGACGACCAACCAACTGCACAGCGCCTTAGCCAGCTCACAGACGCGCGGGCAGTGGGGTGAACGCATGGCAGAGGACGTCCTGCGCATGGCGGGTTTCATCGAAGGCATCAACTACCTCAAACAAGAGACCTCTGCCTCGCGTTCGCGTCCAGACTTTACTTTTCTGCTTCCAAAAGGTCTCAAGCTGAACATGGATGTCAAGTTTCCCCTCGATAATTACCTCAAATATATCGAAACCGATAATCCAGATGAACAGCAGCACTACAAGAACCGCTTCTTAAAAGATGTCAAACTGCGCATCAATGAAGTCACCAACCGCGCTTATATCAACCGCGCTGACAACACTGTTGATTATGTACTCGTTTTCATCCCCAATGAGCAGATATTCGCCTTCATCACCGAGAATGATGAATCACTTGGCGATCAGGCATTGGCGCAAAAAGTAGTTCTCTGCTCCCCCCTGACGCTCTTTGCCGTCTTAGCCGTCATCCGTCAAGCTGTAGATAATTTTTACATCGAAGAGCGCGCCTCGCAAATTCTGAACCTGCTGGCAGAATTCAAAAAGCAGTGGGGAATGTTCATTGATTCCTTCGACAGCTTAGGCAAAAAGCTCGAGTCAGCTCAAAAGGAATACCAATACCTAACCAGCACCCGCCAAAATCAACTTGATAAAAGCTTCGAAAAGATCGACGACCTACGCCAGCAGGAAAAACTCAAGTCCGATGATCCGGTCGATGATTGGCTGCTGCCATCTGACGAGGAATAACACAGCTCCCATTTGCGTCATCTGCGGATAAAAACCTATCT
>CAZJMV010000054.1:0-4689 GCA_964547225.1 uncultured Anaerolineaceae bacterium
TAATTGCTAACCGTTAGGGAAAGAATAACTAACGATCCACAAACGGTAGAAAAACCAATGCTAATTGGTTTTCAAACGAGATGGTTTCATCAATCGTACCATTACCACCCGGATCGAACGACTGTTTTCCAGTTCTTCCCAATTGAGCATGAGGTTAGCAGAACTTCCATCAGCAGAACGGCAGCTCAAGCCTTTGCCATCTTGCAAGATCTGTAAGCTGCCCGTCTGACCAGGTTCCAGTACGATTTCTTCCAAACCTGCAGAAAATCCTGGTATAAACTGAATCAAACTTGCGCTACAGGTTTCCATCAACACACCGCCATCTACAGTGATTGTGTAGGTATCGGTGAAAGGTGAAATATCGCCATTTATACATACCGCATTCGCGTCGAACATATTGATCATATCAGTCTAGCTGAAATCTAAAAAGGTAGGGACAACATACCAATTCACATCCATCGTATCAACCCCCAAATCCTGTCCATTCAGGTAGATCGACATACGCCTAACTGGTTGCCCGTACAAGTCTGTGATCACTCCTGAGATGGAATAGGTTTCAGAGGGTTCATCTATTTGGGAATGGTTGCCAGCGTATGCAGAGTCAAAACTGTTTTTGATAGCATAGAGCGTCCCTCTCCGCTCCAGCCAACATTCCTCCCCGCTCCAGCCAGCGTCCCCGCTGGCGCTGTCTTTCTACCCAGAGCGCCATAGAGTTTTTCACGGAGACGCACTGAATTTATTTCACACAAAGAAGCAAGCACACACAGTACAGCGAATACAGAGAACTACCGAATTTTTTCGTGTCTATTCGGTGCATTCGTGGTTCAAATGCGCTTGGTCGGCAAAAACGATCTCAGTCTGTGAAGTGAATGTCAGAGTCGTGGTCTTAAAAAACAACTCCGCATAAATCCAGTTCAATGCTAGCGGCGTCACCCAATCCAATTCATAGGGTGTCGTTATACGGAAAAATGATATAATTACTTTTAAAATAATATTATGGTTCTATAACCTATGGTCCTTAACCTTTGGAAAATTGAAGATGTGTAAAACGATAAAGATTGAAATTTCAGAAGATTTGGAAGATAGATTGAAAACACGGGCTGCTGATAGAAATATTACTATTGAAGAGTTCATTGTTGAAAGGTTGTCTGAGCAAACCAAGTCTTCACATTTGGTTGAACAAGATCCGATTTCACCTTTGATAGGAACGCTCTCTTTTGAAAATCATGATATTTCGCAAAGACATGATAATTATTTAGAAGAAGCGATAAAAGTGGAAATTGACTAGTTAGAGACTGTATATTCGTTGATGCTGGCTGGGCGAGTTTATTTATTAAGACTGAAATATTTCACCTAGATGTAAAAAATATCAATCGATATCGAAAAGATAATATAAGGTTTATTACCACAAATTCCATATTAGCGCTTATTCTTACCCCCCAGATGGTGCATCTATTTATAAAAATTTAATGACCTATTTAACTCACTAAAAATTCTTTATTTCACCTCCTAGGCATTACTTCATAAAAGGATTTATCTTCTGAAGAAATAAAACTAATAAAACTTGAAATTATATGCACAACGTGCATATAATTTACTATAGCATTATTATTTGCAAATTAATAATTTTCTTTTTCAGTTCTACGCAATAATTAATGTCATCATACATAACACGATCAAATTGAATCACTCTTACATTTGGATAATTAGAACCGGCTTGGATAGTATGTTCTTGATTGGATTGGCTGATGTTGATAAAAAAAACTCATGCTACTCCTTCCCTATTGGCAACTTCAAGCTAAAAATCGTTCCCTCCCCCACCTTACTATCCACCTTGATCTCACCCCCATTCACATCGACCATCATCTTACAGATCGGCAATCCCAAACCAATCCCCTTGCGTTTGGTCGTAAATAGCGGCTCAAAGATCTTCTGTCTATCTTCCGGTTTGATCCCTGTACCCGTATCGCTAACAGACAGCCACACCCAATCGCCTTCCTGATGGTCGAGTTCTGCTTTGATTGTCAACTTACCGCCCTCTGGCATCGCTTCATAAGCATTCGAGATAAAATTGGTCAGTACGATGCTCATTTGCTGTGCATCAACAAAAATGGATGGCATATCTATTGGAATGTCGACCTCAATCAAGATGTTCTGTTGCATCTCCTGATCACCTAGAACATCTAAAACCAAAGGACGTATCGAGATGGGCTGCGCATGACAGCTAGGGCTGCGCGCAAAATCAAGCAGATCCTTTATGATGCGAGTGGCAGCTTGGCATTCCTTTTCAATAATGGCAAGACTATCCTGTACATCCTGATTACTGTCTTCCAACTCCATTTTTAGGAAATAGACCGAATTGGCAATCGAAGCCAACGGATTGCGTAGTTCATGACTGATCCCACCCGCCAATTTACCTAACTCAGCCAAAAGCTTTTGTCGTGCTAACTCTTCTTCAGCATTCTCAAGCTCAGTAAGTCGCGCGGATAAGATCTCAAGTTCCACGAGCAACCGTTCTTTGTTCATGGATATATCTCCCATTAATATTTTTCGTTCCCTCCCGAATCCCAAGATTATTTTGATTTGAAAAACGTTAGCTCAATTATATTGATCAAGGCGTGTTGATGGAGTACGATCTTCTTTCTATCGAGTGATCACTCCATTTTTTATTGTATAACCTACCTAATGACGAGCAAATCGTTCCGGTTATGCCCTCATTATACCACTTTCTGATGTCCTATCCTGCCCCTAGATCAGTTTCATCTCTATGCTTTAGATGTGAGTGGCGTTAAGCCACTGGCGACGCTCCTGCTGCTAAGAAATTTCATTGTTGTTTCTTAGGCGCGCTCACGGAATATGGATTACCACGAACAATTGAAAAGCGACGAAGAGTCTCAACTCCCCACCTGTCACTCTGAGGAGCGCTCACGGAATATGGATTACAACGAACAATTGAAAAGCGACGAAGAGTCTGCGTGTGAAAACTGAGATATGCGGACTCCTAGCATAAAAATCATAGCCAGACTAAATCACACAGAGTCAAATTTCTCTGCTTATTACAAATTTGTAAAAGTCAGTAGTAAGATCGCAACCTGGCTAATGAATGGCTGAGATCGCTTCCTGATTAGCTGGATTGATCGTCAAAACCCTCTCATAACAATACTGTTTCAGCTCTGGATCGATTACACATTTCGACATCAACATCCAAGCTTCTTCATTCTTTGGATCGCCTTGAAGGATCTCAACCAGCAGATGACGACCTTGGGTAATATTCCCTTTCCGAATCAATAAAATGGCTTCCCTTAATCCCTGTTCCATGTTTCCCTACTTTTGTTTAATAAAAAAAAACAGACCTTTAATTAATAAATACCTGGTCCCATAGTTATTGAATTGAATATCCGATTTCTTCCATTTCTAATACTTAACACCAGAAATTCCTCCATAAATATTTCCACACTTTATTTGTTAATGATACAATTTAACCACATATTTTCTAAATTTGCAAGACCTAATTCCCAAATTTCCGTTCAACATAAATCCAACCTTCACACATATCCTGCCTCTACCTTGAGAATACCATTAAAAACAGAACCAAACCAGTCTCAATTCATGATCAGATTCAGAGATTATCATCAATCCAGAACCAAGAAATAGCCTATAATTGATTATAACAACCATCATCGCCTTGGAATACTGCCTGTCATCGATCGCAAGAATTAATCAGCAGCTTTTCTTATGAAAGGAACCACGCATGAACAACGAAGAAACGCCAAACCTACGCAACTGGGGGCTCTTTTTATTTATCATCTTGGGGTTATTCCTGATCTGGTCTATCCGCGCAGTCTTCAAACCACTCGTGATCGCCGCGCTGTTCGCCTATCTGCTGAACCCACTGGTTAATTTACTTGCCAAACCTCGGCGGATATCACGCGGCACAGCTGTGATACTGACCTATTTAATCATCTTAGCTGCGCTGATCGCCTTGCCCAGCCTACTCATGCCAACCCTAGTAGCTGAGGCGCAAACACTTTCTTCCGTGCTCAGCCACAGCGCTGATCATATCCAAGATCTCTTCAGTAAAACCGTCGTGATCTCAAAATGGTCGTTCCATATAGGCGATCTGATCCCCAACCTAGAGAAAATCACCTCGGAAGGCGCTGAGACCTTATCCAAAGACATATTCCAGATGGTCGGTTCGACAGGCGACCAATTTATCAAACTGATGATCATCCTAGCCGCCGCATTTTACCTGCTGAGAGATTATAAAAGCCTGCGTGATTGGCTTTTCAACCTATTTGCAGAGACCCATCAACCTACGGTGTTGATCGTCTATGATGAAATCAAACTCATCTGGAGCGGTTATCTGCAAGGCAACCTGACCTTAATGGCGATCGTTGGTGTGACATTCACTTTGGCATGGCTAGCGATTGGTTTGCCTGGCGCAATCATCCTGGGGTTCCTTTCGGGATTACTGACGATCATCCCCGATGTAGGTCCAGCCATCGCAGCCGTATTAGCGATCATCGTGGCAGCTATCGAGGGCTCCAATTTCCTACACCTTTCCAACTTGTGGTTTGCTGTACTTGTCTTGGGTATCTACTTCATTCTGATCAATACGATCAATATCTTCTTTCGCGCCCGCATTTACGCCCGCAGCGTGAAAATGCATGATGGTGTGATCTTCTTGGC
>CAZJMV010000055.1:0-2826 GCA_964547225.1 uncultured Anaerolineaceae bacterium
GTATCGGATCGGTGAAATTGAAACACGTGCTTTGGATGGTATAGACCTTAATATCGACGAGGGAGAATTCATGACATTGGTAGGTCCTTCAGGCTCGGGTAAAACGACACTATTGCAACTGATTGGTTGTCTTGATAGACCCGATCGCGGGGTGTTGAAAATAGGTGGACAGGATGTTGTTCATTTGAAAAATGGTCAGCGTGCAGACTTGCGTCGAGAGAAGATCGGTTTTATCTTTCAGTTCTTTGCTTTGGTACCGGTACTTAATGCTTACGAAAATGTTGAGTTGCCATTATTATTGAATGGTGTCTCGGCGAAGGAACGTAAAGAACGTACACTAGATTTATTAGAGGCAGTTGGACTCACTCATCGAATTAACCATCGACCTGATCAATTGAGTGGTGGAGAACAACAGCGTGTTGCTGTTGCACGCGCTCTCGCTCCTCACCCCCTGCTTGTATTGGCTGATGAACCAACCGCGAACCTGGATACCGAAAATGGGATTCAAGTGATGGGAATTATGCAGCGTCTTAATCAAGAAACAGGTACAGCCTTTATTTTTGCAACCCATGATCCGCGAGTAGTTGCATATGCTGATCGAGTCGTTAAATTATTAGATGGACATATCGTAGATAATAATGCTAAGGGGTAAGAACTAGAATAAGGCATTGACCCCATTAAATTATTGGAGGAATATGATGCATGAACTGACCATAATGGCTTGGCGAAATATGTGGCGAAATTGGCGGCGTACTGTTATTGCAGTTATGGCAATGGTTTTGGGTTTAATTCTGTTGATCTTTATGGATGGTTTGATCAAAGGTTCTGACCAAGCAATATATGGAAATGCAGTCAGGTTATATGGCGGTAATCTTCAAATCCATGCAACTGGTTTTAGGGCGAAAGCTGATCGATTCCCGTTGCTTCCTGTTGAAAATGCAGATCAGGTAGTACAGATCGTAATGGCTCATCCCGAAGTGCTAGTAGCCTCAAAACGGATCAACACAGGTGGCATGATCAATGAAAGAGGTGAAAGTTATCCAATCACGATCACGGGTATTGAAGCTTCTGCAGAAGCGCCGATTAGTCTAATTGCTGAAAATATTTCTGAAGGGCGTTTTATTCAGGATGATGATAAAGATATGATTGTGATTGGAAAGGGATTGGCAGACTCGTTGAATGTAAGCATCGATGATCGGGTCACATTAATGGGTAAACGGAAGAATGAGTCCATGCGTCAGCGTACCATGACGATTGTCGGTATATATGATCTTGGCTTGAAAGAAGCTGAAAAAGGCATGGTCTTTATTAGTCTTTCTGAAGCGCAGTCTCTATTCAACTTACGCGATCAAGAAACTGAAGTCACTGTCTCAACAATTTCAGTTGGTAATGAAGATCAATTAATTAATGAATTACAGGCAAATTTATTGGATTATGAAGTTGATTCTTGGGAGACACTCAATCCAGAGATTCGTCAAACAATGGATATTAAAAGCCAATTCACGACAATATTCGGGTTGATCGTCGTGATGATTGCTTGTATCGGGATATTAAACTTAATGATGATGGCAGTATTTGAACGTACGCGCGAGATGGGAGTATTGGCTGCACTGGGGATGAAAGGACGTCAAATCATGGGATTATTCTTGCTCGAGGGCACGATGATTGGTGTCGTTTCTGCTATTGGAGGTTGTCTTTTGGGCTGGCTTGTGTTGATCCTATTCAATCGATCTGGCGGGTTTGATCTCACCTTTACTCAAGGAATGGGTGATATTACCGCATTGATGGGCGATGCGATATTTGCTAGTATTAGTTTTGAGAGTATTGCTCGTTATGGTGTCATTGTGGCTGGAATGGCTGCCTTAGCTTCGTTGTTTCCTGCTTGGCAGGCTTCTCAAAAAGAACCTGCAAAGACTTTGCATTATGTATAAACGGAGAAATCATGTCTGCATTTAAAAAATTATGGGTAATTGCCTATCGAGACTTAGGGCGAAATCGACGTCGTTCAGGGTTAACCATTTTAGCAGTTGCTTTAGGCTTGACGCTTTTGATCATGATGAGTGGGTATATTGCAGGGATATTTGATTCCTCAATAAATGATAGCATTCGCCTTAATAGCGGGAATATACAGATTCGTTCTGAAGGTTATGAAATAGAAAAGCTCTCTCTGAAATGGGAAGACCTATTGGACAATAGCGATGAATTGCTTACACAGGTAACTGATACTAAAGGGTTCGCCGCTGTAGCCCCAGTGCTCTGGGCAGGCGGATTTATGACAACGGTTGATGAGACTGTAGGTATACGGGTTACAGGGATCCATCCAGATTCAAAATTTCATGATCCAATTCGAGAAAGCATCATAGTTGGTGAGTATCTTGCTGTAGATGATCGCGATGGGATCATGATAGGAAAACATCTTGCTGATAGCCTGGGTATCGGTGTTGGTTCGAAAATAAACTTATTGGTGGGTACATCGGATGGAAAAACCGACGAAGATATTTTCAATGTGGTTGGTTTATTTTCAACTGGTGTATTAAATTATGATGAGGGTACAGTCTATATGACATTGTCGAAGGCACAAGCTATTACTGGGGTTGGTGATCGTATTAGCGCTGTGATTGTTTTGACTGAGGAAAATGAGGCAACCGATTCTACTGCAGCGATACTTCGCTCACCAAATTACAAATTAGAGACTTGGGAGGAGATGAATGCCATCATTTTAGAGGCAATTCAAACTGGCATGTCTTTCTATATAATCATGTATGGCATTGTGATCTTAGTCGTAGCTGTCATTATTACCAATACATTGCTTATGAGCGTTTTTGA
>CAZJMV010000056.1:0-11666 GCA_964547225.1 uncultured Anaerolineaceae bacterium
TCCCGTTGTTGTTCCAGTACCAGGTTTCCTAACAAACCCCATTGCAAGAACGATCCATAAAACATGCAGTCCTGCAGCCCACTGAGTTGTCCCAGCGAATCCTAGCGCTGATTGAACCAAGTCTCCTATAGCATTAATATAAGCGCTTGTGATCCCACCTAATGCTGCCAGAGAAGCTATAAGTAAAAGATCGCGCGTCGTAAAATAATATTTTTTATTAGTCATGAAATAATACTTTAGTAATTAGATTATTTGTTAAGTATACGCGAATTGCTAATTAGTGTCAATTGTATTGATACAAAAAACACATATTTAATGTGTAGGATTAGAATATCAATGGCTTATTTTGATTATTTCTCCTAGATATATAAATCCCCCTAAAGGCACCAGCATAAATAAAATTCAATCGGTGATGATAAACACAATCGTTGGGTATAGTAAATATTCAGGATGGTTTATTTTCTTTAGGTGGTGTCCATCCAGGAGCGGCGCGCAGTAATTGGCGCTTTGATATACGATTGACTCTTCTGCAATGCGGGCAGTGTGCATCGTAGTGTTTTAGGTTCTCACTGGTCACTTGTTCAAGCGCAACTAGGATTTCTTCATTTCCTAGTGCAAATGGTTTGTGACAATTTTGGCATCTGATCTGCATTCTATATCTCCTTTTTGTAATAACCACTTTTTCCTATTTTATCAGATGAAAACTGAATTCTCAAATCGAATGATGTTATTTTCTGATATCATAAGCATTATTCTATATTATTTTTAAGGGATTAATAACAATTATGCCAATATTTTATACAAGAAATGGGGATGATGGTTATACAGGTTTATTGGGTAAAAACCGCGTTCCTAAATATGATCTAATTCCAGAAACCCTGGGTATGCTTGATGAGGTGATGGCGGTCATTGGTTTAGCACGCTCTGTCTCATTAACGCAACTCTCTTCGCCAATTCTAATTCAAATCCAACGGGATCTTTATGATATGATGGCAGAAATATCTGCCTCACCCGAAAATGCAGATCAATTCAAGAAAATTGACACTAAAAATGTAAACTGGCTTGAGATGCAAATTGATGAAATTTCGAAAAGAGTTGACTTACCTTTGGATTTTATTCTTCCAGGCGATACACAGTCAGGGGCTACCTTTGCTTTGGCTCGGACAATTACTCGTCGTGCAGAACGACAAGTCGCACGAATATTTCATGGCGGTTTGATGAAGAATAATGATATCTTGCGTTATATCAATCGTCTTTCATCGTTATGTTATATTCTTGAAATCTATGAGACTAAGCAAGGAGGAAAGAAAATTCCTACCCGAGCTAAAGATGCTCAATAAAGTTTTGGGGTAGGAATCACTTTGGATTTTTTTAATTTTTGATACTTGAACTTACTGAGATGCTTCGATTTCTTCAACCTTTTCCAGGATTTGATCGAATGTGGGTACACGTCCAGGTGAGATATTTTCACCATTAATGAGGAGTGTTGGAGTTCCAGCAATATTTAGATCGCGGCTTAATTGAATGTCCGCATTAATTTTATCTAAATATCGTCCTTCAATATAGCAAGCCTCGAATTCCTTTTGGTCTAGATTTAAAGATTTTGCCATGGCTAACATTTTCTCGTCACTAAATTCCCCTTGTATGAAATTCATATTTGCGAAAAGGATGTCTTTATAATCCCAAAAGCGGTTCTGTTCAGCAGCACATTCGCTTGCCAAAGCTGCATTGTCAGAATCCTTAAAGGCTGTCTGGTCGTCCATAAATGGAAAATGATGGAAAGTATATAGAATTCTACCCTTCTCAGCTAGTTCCTCGATGATTAAAGGTTCAATATTTTGTTGATAGCCTAGGCATGCGCTGCACTTGAAATCTTCAAATAGTTGGATCTTTATAACTGCATCTGGATTTCCTATGCTTTTACCATCTGCTGTTTGATAATTCTGCGGTGTTATTTCGAAGATATTATTTACCTGTTCGTTTATATTCTGGTTTGATGGGATGATAATTAATCCAGTAATCACGAGCACAACCACTAGAATCGAACCAATAATCAGAATACGTCGTTGTACTTCTTTCTTTTTTCTTTCGGCGCGTAATGTTTGCCGTTTACTTAGATTGGATTTAGACCCTTTGCTTCTTCTAAATTGCTTTTTGCTGCTCATTCACACTCCTATATGATAATAGTTGAGTTGGATTTTGCCATGTGTGAGTTAATTTGTCTAGGAAGTTTTGATTAGCTTTGATTAATCTGCGGGAAGATGATTATTGACCCAATCCAAAATATGACTAAGTACCTGTTCCCCTTCAGGTTCATTATGCGTTTCGTGATAAAGACCTTTCCATAATTTCAATGTACAATCGCAATTCACTAGACTAGCAAACTCCTCGCTCCCCTTTGCATAGGCGATTAAGTCTTCAGTGCCATGTACTAATAATAATGGTGTTTCAAATTCACTGGCATGTTCAAATGTCCAATCAATGGCTGCGATTGTATTTTTTGCCATTGACAGTGTGGCGCGATCGTGGACTAATGGATCTTCTAAGTAGTCAGCTACAACATCGGCTTGCCGTGAGATTTGGTTAGCATCTAAACCAGTTTTCATGCTCAATGTTGGCATCAGCTTTCCCGCAATTTTCGCAAATCCAATCTTCAATGATTGTTCTTGGAGAGAGGTCTTGAGTCCTGAACTTGTGGCAATAACCCCATTTAGCTTGGGTTTTCGACTAAGTGTATAGTTCAAGACCAAGATACCTCCCAGACTATGCCCATATAGAAAGCGAGGTAATGTAGGATACCTTTGATCAGCTTCTTGAATGAGTAAATCAATATCAGCAAGGAAAGCTTCCGCTGATGGTGTATGTCCCCGTAAGCCGCCTGATTTACCGTGACCTCTTAGGTCAAAGCTTATTACTGCAAACTCATGATCAGTAAAAAAATGCGCGACATGTTCATACCGACCACTATGTTCCCCTAGACCATGTACTAGACAAATAACTCCTTTCGGTTGTTTATAAGTTAGCCATCCTTGGTTGTAGATATCTAATCCATCGAAGGATTGCCGTGTTGATTCATAGTGATTCATTGCTTTACTCCTTTTCTCATGAATAAGCATTAGGGATACCGTAATTTTTCTATCTCAGATTTGAATATTGATATTGTTTTAATTGTATTATAAATTCTTTAATTCGGATGCTTAATTTTCCATAGAAAAATCCTTGATAAATATTGAGAACTTGACCCATCATAATTCAGGGAGTACACTTTTATGTAATTCTGATAAAAGTGAGTAGTTTTTATGAAAACAAATCCAATTGAGAATAACCAATCTTTTGATGCGTCGATGCTTGACTCTGAAAAACAAGAAAAAGCGAGACAGTATTCAATAATAAACAAACGTCTAATGCTAGTCAATTTGGTGTTAGGTATCTTATATTTATTTGCCTGGATGATATTTGGTTGGTCAAGAGATCTAAAACTATTTTTAGTGAATATAGCAAATATTGAATGGATTCTTATAGCCCTCTTCCTTCTTATCTTTGGAGGGATTTTCTTGTTGATCAATCTACCTCTTAGTTATTACGAAGGTTTTGTATTACCCCATCAATTCGGATTATCGAATCAAAGTTTGAAAGATTGGATTATTGATCAGATTAAAGCTGGGTTATTAGGTGGCTTCCTGGGATTAGTGATCCTAGAAGTGATTTATGCTGTTTTACGTATTGCTCCAGAAACCTGGTGGTTATGGGCTGCTGGCATTTTATTGTTATTTAATATAATTTTAGCTAATCTGGCGCCTGTTTTGTTATTCCCAATTTTTTATAAATTTCAACCCTTAGAAGATGAATATGCTGAATTAGAGACGCGATTATTATCTTTAGCTCAGGAATCACAGACAACCGTTAAGGGGGTGTATAGGTTTGATATGAGCCGACGTACTAAAGCAGCCAATGCTGGTTTGACTGGACTTGGTCATACGCGCCGTATAATTCTCGGTGATACATTGCTGAATGAATTTACTGCTGATGAGATTGAAACGGTTATGGCACATGAGTTAGGACATCACGTCCATAATGATATCCCGATTGGGATTGTTATAGAAAGCACAGTTACACTCATTGGACTGTTTCTTGCTTCTCTAGCTTTAAGTTGGGGAGTGAAAGCATTAGGTTTTCAAGGAGTTTGGGATATTGCTGGTTTTCCACTCTTTACACTTGTCCTTGGCGCTTTTGGATTAATTACCATGCCGCTTACCAATGCTTATTCTCGTTGGCGTGAGCGTATGGCAGATCGATATGCTTTAGAAATTACAAAAAATGGGTCTGCTTATGCTTCAGCCTTGACACGACTTGCTAATCAAAATTTGGCGCAAGCTGATCCTCCTGCTTGGGAGGAGTTCCTGTTGCATTCACATCCAGCGCTTTCCAAGCGTATCGCTATGGCTCAGGAGTATGAATTGAATTAGAACATTTTCAGTTGATCAACTTCCTGAAATACTTCTTCTATTTTATCTCTGGAAGGCCAAATCGTGTCTAAATTTTCTGTAAATCGATAATAATTGCGATGAATATTGATATCATCGCTCGCTCTTAGCTTATTGATTCTTTTTAAGATATTTTCTACATTAATGGGATCAATTTCAGTACCGATTGAATCTCGCAAGAGTTGTTTTGCCACTACAAGTGTTGTCCCAGTTCCAGAGAATGGATCAAAAACTGTATCATTAATATTCGTGGATGAGAGAATAATTCTCATGAGTAAATGCACCGGAGATTGTTGATTGTGTATTCTTTTACCATTCTTGTCACGTAAAGGCTCATTTCCAGCAAGATAGCCAGAAGTCATTTCACGAATATCATCCCATACATCAGTTATATAAATTCCATTGGGTCTACGGTACTTCTCGGTTTCAAGTAAAGGGGGATCGATTCTCAACTTATTGAATACTCTAGGTGAAGATCCTTTTGTTGCATATGCAATAATCTGATAATGCTTTCCGTATCTAATATTACTTGGAACAGCTGATGTTTTTTTCTTCCAGATTATTAAATTTTGGAAAACCCAACCGGTTGATTCAAGGGCATTAAGGACGAATTCGGTATTCTTTTCCCTTTGCATAAAATAGATGGCAGATCCATTGGATGAATGTTTGTATGTTAATTCACATAATTTTTTCATCCAATCCCAGTATTTTTGCTGAACCATATTATCATTGTGATTTCTATATTTTTTAGCTTGATTAAAGGGAGGATCTAGAAATGTTAAGTCGAATTTTCTTTCTGAATATTTATTTAGGAAGTGAATGCAATCATCATTATATATTTTTGAGAGCATTTATTATCCTTAGAAGAGAGACAGGACTTTTAATGTATAGTAATCATCTTGTTTTTCTATCAAACTATGAGCAGTAAGTGTTGATAAGAGATTTTCTAGGTTATTAGGTTGGTATATCGTGGTTAGGTTTTGATAAAGTTGATCAAATTTTAGTTTATTATCAGATAGAAGATGAAGAATGATAGCCATAATAAAATCATCGATCTCCACAATATTTCTTGAAAAAGTGGTCATCAAAGATTTTGTTATTTTTCCAATTTGAATAGCGGTTCTTCTTGAATTGATATCTTGATTTACGATATATTTTGAAAACAATTTCTTTACCTCATTCCTTGATTTGAGCCCATAATATTGCAAGAAGATTACTTTTACATCTTTCTCGATTTTCGAAGCTAAAACTTCTTTAATATCGATGCTGCTTAAGAATATATTATCAAATTTCTCTTTAGCTTCAATAATCAAATCAGAATTGTTGCTGATTGTAATAGTCTCTGTGTTTTCTCTCCATAAATTTGAACGTTTTGAAAACCCAAGATTTATTTTGTTTAAATTAATTGAGCTAACAGCTAATAACTTATCTGTAATGATAAGTTTTGCATGGATTAAACCAGAAATTGTTTTTATATTGATTCCAGCCGCAAGCAAGTTGCGAGTAGTTTTTTGTATTCTATCGCTAAAATCCATACTTGTTGTACCTGTTAAAATCTTTATATCAATACCTTCGAGTTTTGCTTCTATTAAAGTATTTATGATATCTGGATCTGTAAAACTTTCGGTTGATATATATAGATATTTTTCAGCGTCATTGATAATTTGAATGATCGCATCTCTTCCTCGGATATCAAAAGGACAAATATATAGATTTTCTGATAATCCTACATTTTTTAAGCAGAGTTCGGATGGATAATCTCTGATCCAATTATTTACGTGAGTTTCTGATTCGATGATATTAGGAAGTATGAACAAAGATAATGGATCATTGAAATTAGAATTAAGAATTGATTTGCGGATAGTACCATCAAATCCGTCTGTTGGAACAACAAACATTCGTAACAGTTGTTCAAATTTCTCGTTGTATTTGGAAATCTTTTCAGGATCGTTTCTAAAGGTTAAAACAGCATCTAATTCGATTGATTCTGTGAGATTTGCTGATAAAGAGATTGCCGATTTATCTGTTACGATAAATTTTCCATGAAATGAATACCATCTTCCAGTTGCAGTTGTAGTTCTTCCAGGGTCTCCTATATTCCATTTACAAAAGTGTAGCTTGATTCCCTCTTGTTCCAATTGAATAAGCTGATTCTTTACTCTATTCCGAATTTCTGGATTAATGCTATTGTATGGCAAGGTAAATATCTCTATCTTAATTCCCTCTCTATTTTTCTTAGATAATAAATTAAAAATATCTTGATTGTGAATCTGAAAAACAGCGATACGTATATATTCATCAGCAATTGCTAATTCTTCAAGAATTGTTTTTAATACTTCCTTGCCAAAATCAAAAGAATTCATTAGGAAATCCCATTTTCACTGATGAAATTGAGTTTGATTATTGTTATGTTTACACATATTATTTCCTCTCTTTTTTGAGGGGCAGCATTTATATTTTGAACTTATTATATCCGATAAATGATGGATTTTTTGATCCATGCTATGAATCATAACGATATCGCTCTTTTCCAACAAAGCAACACTATTGATAACCAAGTCACTTCTAATGCTTTTTTATTAATTTATGTTTTTCAAAAAAAACAAAAGGTAAACTTATTTTCTATTAAGGGGTACGATAATCCATAAAATGAAGTAGGGTAATAATCCTGGTATGCCTCCTGGGAGTAAAGCCAGTAAAAATGCAAGTCGAAACCAGAAAGCGCTGATCCCAAAGAATTCACCCAACCCCCCGCATACGCCAGCTATAACGCGGTTTTTTCTTGATCTTCGTAAGGCTTGTTTTGTTTCTGTCATATTGTTCTCCTGATCATCTTATCAAATTTTCGAAATCTTTATGTCTCTCCATTCATTTCCAACATGAAGAATTTCGAAAGTGGTGTTTTAGAAAATTCCTTCAATATGATTTACGTGAATTTGGGAATTAGGTTGCATATTCATATCCTTTTTACTGCGATGATCATTCCCTCACCACTTGGGAAGATGGTGCTAATTAGTTGGGAGTCATTTGCGATTTGGTAGTTTATCTCTTGCATGATACGAGTGCCTTCATCCGGCGCTGGTGATTTTGTTATCTTACCTCCTCTCAGAGCGTTATGTGCACATAAAACTCCTCCTTCACGGATATGATCTATTGACCATGGGATCAGTTCTGGGTAATTATTTTTGTTAGCGTCAATAAAAATAAAATCGAAAGGAGCTTCTGCTGACAGTGAGGCAAGCAGATGATGGGCTTCTCCTATTCGTAATTCAATCTGGTTGGATAATCCCACTTTATCAAAATTATCTTGGGCGATTTTTGCATGGTTTGTATTTTTCTCAATTGTGATTAGTTTACCTCCTGCTATTAATCCACGTGCGATCCATATGCTGCTGTATCCAGCTAAAGTGCCAAATTCTAGTGCTTTTTTTGCCCTACAAACCTGTGTAATGAATTGTAAGAATCGTCCCTCTTCAGGTTGAATGCTATAGGTTGGTAATCCTTTTTGAGGGATTTCCGCGATTATTTTTTCTAAGATAACATCGGTTTGTATGAAGGTATCATTGATATATTTACTTATTGAGTCATTGTTCATAGTAAGATTGATCTAAAAAAATCGATTGGTAGTGGAGTATTGCTGCAATACAGATGGTTTCGTCATGGATATCTACGGGATCTTCTATTCGTATTGCGCATGCATCACCTAAAGCAATTATTACTGGCAAACTTGGATTTTTCCTCCTAAGGAATGTCTTGCATGCTGAACGATCTCTTTTGACCAGGACAAACCACCGATTCGCATTATTTCTTTTTCAGAGAGTGTTCCTTCAAATACACATCGAATTTTATTAACTAAATCTTGTGTTTAGGATGTCATACTTCTCTATTGGAAAGCGGTGCCCATTAGGAATGGGCACTCGAGTTTGGTTGCTAAAAAACAATCTCATTCCGTGGTCTTAATGTCGATGATAATCGAGATTTGATTAATGATTGGCAGTGCACTGATGGTCACTTTTGCGCTGAGATTACCTTTTTCATAACTTATTTCTGCATTCTCTTTAGATATCACCGTTGTATTCTCTTTGACGTTCCAGCCATTGGCAGGCATTTCACGTTGATAAAATGCTAATGCTTCATCAAAGGGTACCTTGATAAAATAAGAAATGAGATAAGGTGAAGTAATAAATGCGTTCTTTTCTCCCTCTAAGACCGGAATGTCTTCGGGTTTGTTTTCTGGAGAAAGTGAAAATTGTGTGGAGACAGCTTGGGCGGTCTCAAGGATATGGCTATCCTTGAATTCGGTTGCATAAGCTTGTACTGTTTCTTGGATGCCACTATCTACGTATTGGGTGGCTAAAGCTTGTCCGGTTTCTTTGAAACCGCTATCAGCGATCTGCGTCGCCCAAGCTTGTGCTGTTTCTGATATGCCACTTCCCTCAATTTGTGTAACGATCGCTTCTCCAGTACTTAATAATCCTCGTCCTTCTTCGACTTTTGTAGCAGCTCCTTCTGCAGTACTTTTGATTAGATTAGCTGTGGATGTCAAGTTACACGCTAGACTAAAGATTATTAAGATGACAAAAAGGATAATCAGATGTGATAATGGTTGTTTCAATATGACAATCTCCTATCAAATAATCTTAGAATATATTGGGTCTTAATTACCTTCAATACTAATCGAAACTAATATTCCAAAGAGGTCCGTTATATCAAGGGTTGCAGTGCGACCACCTTTGGTATATGTAATACTTGCATAACCCTCGCCTATGTCTTCTTTTGTTTTCGTCCAACCGTTTTTTGGCATCTCTTGTTCGTAAAAATTTTTAACTTGGTTTATGTCAACGTCAACGGAATATTCTACGAAATCAGCCGATTCCATAATATCTGCTGCTTCAGGCATGACAGGTATATCCGCGGGTCTCTCACCAACGAACCCTGGGATTTGGAATTCGGATGTTTCAAACAACTCACCCATCCCAAATTCAGTTTCGATAACATCGAAGTCAAACTCAGTTGCCAACGCATCGATTTCTGTCTCGATAGCTTCAAAATCAAATTCAGTAGCAATTGCTTCGAAGTCGAATTCTGTCGCTAAACCTTCTATATCGATGTCTGTTATAAAGGCTTCAGCAGTGTTTTTCATTTCAAAGGTTTCTTTTATATCTGTGACTAAATTACAACTTAGACTCAAACCAACCAGTAATATGATTATTAATAAAAATCTGTAAATACTTTGCCTGTTCACATCATCCTCCTTCTCTTCTTTCTAATATCCAATGAATTAATCTGATTAAACCACGATCCTTTCAATATTTGACTTTCATATTTCTGAGCTATACTTTTTTTAGCCAACAATCTTCACCTTCATTGTTCCAATTATTATTAATCTTCTTCGCATATATATTCCTCAACACGTTTAACTAGCGATGTATTTCCCACAAAAAATGGAGTACGTTGATGGAGAGATTTAGGTTCAATATTAAGAATATCTTGTTTACCATCGCTGGCATAGCCTCCCGCTTGAGTAGCTAGAAATCCAAGTGGTCCAGCTTCATATAGCAACCGAAGTTTTCCATTCGATTTTTTAAGATCAGCAGGATAATAAAATACTCCTCCGGATAATAAAGTGCGGTGGAAATCTGCCACAAGGGAACCAACATAGCGAAGTGATAATGATGAATCCGAATTCCCAATTCCTTGTAATGAAGATGTATATTTTTGAACGCCAGGACTCCATTTTTTTAGATAACCTAGGTTGGCGCTAAAGTAAAGCGGTTCTTCAGGCAATTTCATGTATGGATGGGATAAGAGAAACTCGCCGACGCCCGGGTCTAAGGTGAAGCCATGTACACCTGTTCCAGTAGAATATACAAACATCGTACTGCTTCCGAATAAAATATAACCTGCGGCTACGATATTTTTTGCTGGTTGAAGGCAGTCATTGAGTGTTCCTGGTCCAGATAAAGAGCGACGTTGGTAGATCGAAAAAATTGTCCCAACGGAAATATTGTAGTCAATATTCGATGAACCATCCAGTGGGTCGAAGAGAAGAACATACTTACCTGTAGGTGCGTTTGGCGCTGTTGGAAGTATGGATTCGTGTTCTTCGGAAGCCATTACGGCTAATCTACCAGTATGTTCGTTCAAACGATAAATTGTTCGATCTGCGAGCAAATCTAGTTTCTGTACGATTTCCCCTTGAATATTAATTTCATCGGTGCGTCCAAGTATCTCAGCCAACCCAGCTCGATTGGTCTGGTTGGAAATGACCTTGCCTGCCAAGGCTAAATCATACAAAATTGCTGTTAGAACACCAGTCGCGCTGGGATGGTGACGTTGTTCATTTAATATATGTCGTTCTATCGTGATGATTTCGAAGTGACCGATGTGATGTTTTTTCAGCATTCCTAGATTCCTTTTTCCCTTACTGGTTTATTTATACGGATCATCTGATTTATCCTAACATGATTATCACTTTATTGTTTGGTAAACTAATTATACAACATATAAAACCGAGAAGATATAGATGTGTTGGTTTATTACAAACATCTCTTTTTGGGGGGATAGATACCTTGTCCTTACTCTTACTATTTGATTAGAATTCCGATTGTCTTGGGATTAAATATTTTAACGGGTTGTAATGATCACTTGAGTTCCACTACCAGTTTCTTCCCAGTTCGCAGGACTCTCGATTTTATTGGGATCGAAGACTGGTGTTGTCCAACGGAATAACCATTTTGCATCCTCATTCCGCATATTAATACAACCATGGCTCATTTGGATGCCAAAATTATTATGCCAATAAGTGCCATGTAATGCATATCCCCCAGGGCTTTTAAAGAAAGATGTCCAAGGAACGCCCGGCAAGGCAAATCCTCCGCTGGCTTCGACTTCTGGTCCTCCAGCAACGCTTCCCATATGTTTAGAAGGCATCTTTGAATAAATAACAAAGTTTCCTTTAGGAGTAGATGTTGGTAAGGCTTCAGCGGGTAAACGATTATTCGGTATTCCTGATGATATCTTGGTCTCCATTAAGAGATTATCATTCTCGTATGTGCGTAAAATTTGTTCGTCGAGTGAAATTTCGATGCGCTTTTTATCGGGCGGAACATGAATGGATATTGGGGCATATTCTTTTGGTGGAATGATACGTAGATGCTCAGCTTGCACATAATATTTCTC
>CAZJMV010000057.1:0-8827 GCA_964547225.1 uncultured Anaerolineaceae bacterium
GTCAGCATCCACCATAATACGAACTAGGTCCTTGAAATATACACGCGGCTCCCATCCGATTTCCTTGTTTACTTTTCTCATATCAGCTAACAGATAATCTACTTCAGTAGGACGGAAATAGCGCGGATCAATCTTGACATAATCATGCCAATCCATGTTCATGTAGCCAAATGCCTCGTCTAGGAAATCGCGCACAGAGTGAGCTTCACCGGTACCAACCACAAAATCACCTGGGGATTCATGTTGCAGCATCTTCCACATTGCAGCGACATAATCGGGCGCGTAACCCCAATCGCGCTTAGCCTCCAAATTACCCAAGTAAAGCGTATCTTGCTTGCCAGCTTTGATTGCAGCCAAGGCACGCGTAATTTTTCGGGTCACAAACGTCTCTCCACGGCGTGGCGATTCATGGTTGAATAAGATGCCATTGCTAGCATAGAGCCCATAGCCCTCGCGGTAATTCCGAGTTATCCAATAGGCATATAATTTCGCGGCAGCATAAGGACTTTGGGGTTGGAAAACGGTATTTTCATTTTGAGGCGGTTGAGCCGAGCCGAACATCTCGCTCGAGGAGGCTTGATAGAATTTGGTTTTCTTGCCACTCTTACGGATGGCTTCCAAAATGCGCAGGGTCCCCAGTCCAGTCACATCGCCAGTGTATTCGGGTAGATCAAAACTGACACGGACATGGCTTTGGGCAGCGAGATGATAGACTTCATCAGGTTCTACCGTATAGATCAAATCTACTAGGTTCCCAGTGTTGGCAAGGTCTCCATAGTGCAAGAATAAGTTAAGATCATGTCCATTATGTGGATCTCGATATATATGCTCGATACGGTGCGTATTGAATGTGCTCGCGCGTCTAATCAGACCATGCACCTCATAATCTTGTGATAATAATAACTCTGTCAGGTAGGATCCATCCTGACCCGTAATTCCAGTGATTAATGCCTTTTTCATTTTTTCTCTCTTTTGTGTTTGTTTTTGTCTTGCTTGGATTTCTCAATCTGACCTGCGTTTAATTCAACCGGGATTTGTCTTTGATTACCGAGCAATTCAAGTAACACCCGTACTCGCTCACTCCCAGGTAAACGAATATCGAAAATGGCTGGATAATCCTTAAACGGACCGTCCTTGATCAGAACTCGATCGCCGGATTCCAATCCATCAAAGACTTCTCCACCTGCGAGATTGATCTCTTCGACACGTTTTTTAATCTCAAAAATCAGATTCTCGGGAACCGTCGCCGGCTCACTATCAAAACTTACTAGCCCAAGTGTATGGGGCATATATTTGAATTTCGAAAACCCTAGCTCATCTATATCCGCTTTCACAAATAAATAGCCAGGGAAATAGGCGCGCTGCTTATGTGAGCGAGGATTAACCGGATTTACTTTTATAACTGGAAAGAAATTCTCAATCCCTTGCGCCTTGATTTGACGCCAGACTACGATTTCTTTTCTTGGCTTACTGCGCAAGGCGTACCACAAACTTGCCATAAGAACATACAACTCCTAAATTTCAACCTTCGATTTCGAACATTAAGAAATAACTCCTTAATGATTCGAAAAATCAGCAATATATTATAACATTCGAAGATTAACGTCAAGCAAACAAATTCTTATCGCTTTTTAAAAACCAGATGATATTATTCAAATAACATCATCAATATTCTCAAAAAAAGATTTGTTGCAGCTCAATCATCAAATCAAGCTACAACAATCCAATTCAGTCAATAATCTAATCTTAAAAAATAATCAAGGGATTGCAGCTTTGGTAATGGCGACAAAATCTCCTGCTTTTAGACTGGCGCCACCCACCAAACCACCGTCGATATGTGAGTCATCAAAGAATTCAGCCGCATTGTCTCCTTTTACTGAGCCGCCATAAAGGACGCGCACTTCTTCAGCTATCTCTTGTCCAAACATCTCAGCTAGTGTCCTCCGGATCACTTTTGAGATCACAGCAGAAGCATTTTCGCGAGTGGATGCGCGTCCTGTGCCAATCGCCCAAACAGGTTCATATGCGATCACAAAGGGTACAAAGCCAGGTTCGACTTGATCAACAATTCCAGAAAAGCCTTCACGCACCTGTCTAGTAACGACCGATGCGGTTTGATTTGCTTCATATTCTTCAAGCGTCTCGCCAACACAAACAATCGGCGTGATACTATGCGCTAAGGCAGATTGAATCTTTAAATTAACGGTTTCATCCGTTTCGCCAAAATACTTGCGACGTTCTGAGTGACCGATGATCACATATTGACAAAACTCTGCGATCATGGGGGGAGAGATTTCGCCAGTAAATGCACCCGACGTCTCCCAATACATATTCTGTGCCCCGAGTTTAATATCCGTTCCTTCTAGTAAAGCTGCAACCGCCAATAAATCCGTGGCGGGAGGGCAGATAACTTTCTCGACACCCTCAATACTCTCCAGTCCAGGTATTAATTCAGCGACGAGCTGTCGTGATTCAGCGATCGTCAAATTCATTTTCCAATTTCCAGCTACGATTGGTTTTCGCATTTTTTCTCTCTCCAGGTAGACTACTCTTTATCTAATAATGCCGACAAACCAGGGAGCGCTTTGCCTTCTAACATTTCTAGGGAAGCGCCACCACCAGTTGACATATGGGTGATCTTCTCACTCAACCCGGAGCGATTGATCGCAGCGACTGAATCACCGCCACCAATGATCGATACCGCATCGCTTTCGGCAACCGCAATTGCGATCCCAAAAGTGCCCTCGGCAAATCGCGGAAATTCAAACACACCCATGGGACCATTCCAAACAATTGTGGCAGCCGTCTGAATTACTTTTCCAAAAGCGCTGATCGTCTTAGGTCCAATATCTAAAATCTGCCAGCCGTCTGGTACGGGACACATATCCATCACCTGAGTATCGGCATCTTCCGCAAATTTATCCGCAATCACGATATCAACAGGTAATCGGAGTCGGCTGCCGCCAATTTCAAGTAATTCACGCGCCGTATCCAAGACATCATCCTCCACGAGAGAATTTCCAACGGGATAACCTTGCGCTTTAAAGAAAGTATTTGCCATACCTCCGCCAATCAGGACTTGATCAGCTTTTGCGAGTAAGTTTTTAATGACCCCAATTTTATCACTGACCTTTGCCCCGCCTAGAATGGCGACAAAGGGTTTCTTTGGGTCTGTGATGGCATTACCAAGATACTCGATTTCTTTTTCCATTAAGAAACCACCTACAGCAGGCAAGTATTCAGTCACGCCAACCGTTGAAGCATGGGCGCGATGGGCAGAACCAAAGGCATCATTGATATATAGATCCGCTAAAGCTGCCAATTGTTTTGCCATCTCGGGATCATTCTTTTTCTCACCATCATGGAAACGGGTGTTCTCTAAAACAAGCACGTCTCCTGGTTGAAGTTTTTTGGCAGCTTCTTCCGCTTTCTGACCGATGCAATCCTCCGCGAAAGCAACCGGTTTCCCCAGCAACTCAGAAAGTTTATTAGCCGTGGGACGCATGGAAAACTTCGGATCAGGTCCACCCTTAGGACGACCGAGATGAGAACAGAGAATCAATGCTCCCCCATGATCGAGGACATAGTTGATCGTGGGCAGCGCCGCCCTGATACGTGTGTCATCCGTGACTACACCATCACTAATCGGGACATTGAAATCGACGCGTGCTAAGACTTTCAACCCATCCACATCTACATCAGTAATAAGCTTTTTCTTGAACATAGCTTTTCTCCTGGCATACAAAACGCGAAACGTTTATCCGTTTCACGTTTTGTATGATCCATACGATAAAAACGTTTAAAGGCTCTTTGCCATTAATGCTGCCAGGTCAGCGGTGCGTACAGAATAACCCCATTCATTATCATACCAAGCCACAATCTTGACCATATTGCTTTTACCTGAACCCAGAGCAACTGTGAATTCCAGATCTACAATCGAGCTGTGCGGATCGCCTTTGTAATCAATGCTCACTAAAGGTTCTTCAGCTGCGAAGAGAATACCCTTTAGCGCACCATCAGAGGCCTCACGAAAAGCTTGCTGTAACTCTTCCGTGGATACTGGGGTTGCAAGCATGGCGGTCAGATCGATCACGGAGACAGTGGGGGTGGGAACGCGCAGTGAATAACCATCAACCTTACCTTCTAAGTCCGGAATGACCAACTTAAGAGCTTTTGCGGCGCCGGTTGTGGTTGGGATGATATTGACGGCAGCAGCACGCGCTCTGCGCAGGTCTTTGTGGGGAAGATCTAAAATACGTTGATCATTGGTATAGGAGTGAATCGTGGTCATAAAAGCATATTCAACTTTGTATTTATCATGCACAACCTTCACGGCTGGCGCAAGACCATTTGTTGTGCAAGAGGCGTTCGAGACAACATGATGCTTCGCTGGATCGTACATTTTTTCATTGACACCCAGAACAATTGTGAGATCTTCATTCTTCGCAGGGGCTGAAATAATGACCTTTTTGGCGCCACCATCGGTGATATGGCATTCAGCTCCCTTCTTGCTTCCGCTGGTAAATTTATCTCGGAAAATACCCGTGCTCTCAATCACAATTTCGACACCTAAATCCTTCCAAGGGATATTTCCGGGGTCTTTTTCAGTGAATGCCTTCACTGATTTTCCATTGACCACTAATCCATCATCGCCAACTTCAACAGTCCCATCGAACTTACCATAGTTCGAATCATATTTTAGAAGATGAGCCATGGTCTTTAAATCACCAATATCATTAAAAGCCACAACCTCTAATTCATCAGGATGATAATCTTGCATCGCCTTCAAAACCTGACGTCCGATACGACCAAAACCATTGATTCCAACTTTTATAGTCATTTTTGTTCCTCCATTTCTTAAAATAGTTGATTTTTTTCTTTTTTTACATTCATTAAATTTTTGATAGTTATTCTAACCCTTTATTGTACCAAAGGTCCAGTATGTTCTTGATATAATTCCATAATTACTTTTGCTAATTTCTTCGCATCATGACGCCATGGTTGGATCTCATCGACTAAATCAGCTTCGTAAATCGGATAATCTTCGATCAAATCATGCTCCACCTTGACCCAGTTCACATCTTTGGGCAAGGAAAGTTCGTGCTTGTGATTAACAACGGCAATATTAAAAAAACCATCCCCAATATGCATTTCTAAGGCACGCAGATGGTCGCCACAGGAATAATAATCCGTTTCGCCTCGCTCTGTAGCAACATTACAAACGAAAATCTTCAAAGCCCGACTCGCTCTAACGGCTTCCGTAATATCAGCAACCAAAAGATTTGGGATCAAGCTTGTATATAAGCTCCCAGGACCAATGATAATCAAATCAGCCGCCAAAATCTCTTTGACAGATAATGGATAAGCGGGTGGATTATTGGGTTCCAACCAAACACGGCGAACATGTCCATTGCTCTTCGGAATCTGGCTCTCGCCTTCTATTCGCATCTCGTTAATGGAATGTGGCAAGACAATGTCCGCTAATAATTTTACATCATGCAATGTGGAAGGTAAAACACGACCTTTGACCGAGAGCACTCTGCCTGACTCAGCGACTGCGTTCTCAAAACTACCTGTGATCTCTGAAAGGGCAGTGATAAACAAATTCCCAAATGAATGTCCATCTAAACCTCCTTCACCATTCGGAAAGCGGTATTGAAAGAGTTGCCCCAATAATGCCTCATCATTCGATAAGGCTGCCAGACAATTGCGAATATCCCCTGGCGGTAAAATACCCATCTCACGTCTTAGGCGTCCCGAGGAACCGCCATCATCCGCTACGGTAACAATAGCGGTGATATTATGAGTATAGTCCTTGATACCGCGTAGCAAAGCAGATAAACCATGTCCCCCGCCTACAGCAACCACCCGTGGTCCACGCTCTTTTTGACGATAGGTTCGTAATGTATCCGCAACCTTATGTCCCGGACGTATAAAAGGAGTAATGATGGAGCGGTTTAGCGCCCAAACGCCAAAGAACAAGATCGAAAAACCCAAGCCACCGAAAATGATTGCACGTAAAGGGCGCGGTAGGAAACGCAACGAAGCAGTCGAGAGTGCAGGCAACCACCAGGTATCCGGCGCGTTACGATAAATATCTAAAATGATGACACCTAAACCCACTCCGATCAAGGTTGTGCCGATTAAAATTATAACAATATATCGCTTAACACCAATGCCAGGAGTCAGCCAGGTTTTGAATGGGTGATAAACTTCCTTGATATTTGGAAGCTTCTTTATCCGTTTCCGATTCATACTTCGATTCTATCATAGTCGCGTTGAGGTGTGTCATCAATAAATTTAAGAAAAGATTAAACTGAATCGAGACGCGCATAAATAGTTTGTGCTATACTTCATGCATGGAACTCTTGAAAAAACATTGGGAAATCTTCCCCAAAATCACACCAGCAGGTTCACATGCATTATCCCAATACTCGGAAATCTTTCGGCAAGTCCTTTATAATCGCGGTATTGATAATCAAGAATCCGCCTATGCTTTTATCAAAGCGCTACCTCCAAAGAATTCCAATCCATATCAACTCCTTGATATGGATAAAGCGGTTGAACGAATATGGACGGCTATCCAGAATCATGAAAAAATCGCTGTGTATGGCGATTATGATGCCGATGGCGTCACCGCAACCGCATTATTAACGCAAGCATTAAGAGAACTTGAGGCGGATGTGCAACCCTATATCCCCAGCCGATTCGAAGAAGGCTATGGCTTAAATAAAGAAGCATTGAGTAAATTACATGATAACGGGTTCACGCTAGTCATCACAGTAGATTGCGGGATTCGAGCCATTAAAGAAGTTATCCATGCGAACGAGATCGGTTTGGATATGATCATCACCGATCACCATCAACCTGGCTCTGAATTGCCTCCCGCGTTGGCAATCATTAATCCCAAACAAGCAAGCGATCGCTATCCTGAAAAGAATCTAGCTGGGGTGGGTGTGGCTTATAAATTAGCTTGCGCGCTTGATCTTGAAAGAGCAACCTCGAATTCACAAGCTTATTTCAGCCGCCCGGATTTATTAGACTTGGTAGCGATTGGCACCGTGGCAGATATCGTGCCTCTAACCGGAGAAAACCGCAATTTAGTCAAAGAAGGATTGGCGATCATCAACAGCTTGAATCTCCGTCAAGGGCTGCGGTCATTGATCGGTGTGTCCAATCTAGATCCAAGAAAGATTACGGCTGGCAATATTGGCTACACCTTAGCGCCGCGTCTAAACGCTGCTGGGAGGATTGATTCCGCATCCTTAGCTCTTTCGCTACTGCTTGAGAATGATCCAAGCAAATGTGGATTTGATGCGCAAAAATTGAATTCATTAAATTCACAGCGCCAAGAGCTTTCTAAAGATATCCAGGGAATGGCAGAAGAAATGATCTTGGCTGAAGATTCAGGGGCGCTGATCTTTTTTGCAGCACTGGATGATTGCGAACCGAATGCCATGGGGGTCGTAGGCTTATCCGCCTCTGACTTATTGAAGAAGTATTACCGCCCTTCAATTATCGGATATCGAAACAAAGAATATACGCGCGCTTCCTGCCGAAGTATCCCTGAGTTCAATATCATTGAAGCATTAGACGAATGTGCAGACCTGTTTGAAAAACATGGCGGTCATGCCGCTGCGGCTGGTTTCACCATTCACAACAAAAATCTAACAGAACTAAAAAACCGATTGAATGAAATCGCTCAGCGCGAATTATCTGGTCAGGACCTTGTGCCCACATTAAAAGCTGACGCTGAGATCAACCTTAACCAGATCAGTGAAGAAGGCATCAAACAGCTATTGGCGGAACTTGAAACACTGCAACCAACTGGACATAAAAACCCCACAGCGCGCTTTATTTCACGCAATGTAAAGATTAATGATAAAAAGCTGCTTGGCAAAGAAGGAAAGCACCTAATAATGGATATCCCAGGCGCTAATTGCACATACAAAGCAATCGCTTTTCAACAAGGCGAGTGGTTTGAAAAAATACCCCCCATTGTGGACTTATTCTATATTTTGGAGTACAACGAATTTAATGGTAAGAAAACGATCCAATTCAACGTAACCGATATCAAACCAGCCGAGAGTTATTGATTAACGGATACAGAATAATACCTTGTAGTAAATAGTAATTTGGTTATCTAATCCACAAAACGATATTTAATCAGCGTCCACAGCGCTTGAAAAGCATCCTGTATTTTAATCTTCTTGCCTTCGTCGTAATCGCGTGGGTTAAAACTAATCGGTACTTCAAAAACACGCACCTTTAGTTTAAGGATCTTAGCCGTAAATTCAGGTTCGAAATCAAATCGCTTGGCATGGATCGTAATCCCTTCAACAACCTGGCGACGAAATACTTTATAACCGGTCTCCATATCGGTAAGGATATTATTGTAGAGGATATTGGTGAGTAAAGTCAGCATCTTATTAGCGACCATATGCCAGAACATCGTAGAGCGCCTGGGGGCGCCCAAAAAGCGCGAGCCGTAGACCACATCCGCAACGCCTTCCTGGATCGGGGCAAGGATCTTTTCATAATCACGCGGATCATATTCCAAATCAGCATCCTGAATTAAGATCACATCTTTACTAGCATGATTAATGCCAGTCACCACCGCGGCGCCTTTGCCCTGGTTCTTTTCATGCAGGATCACGCGAAATGGTCCTTGTCCATCGAGTTCCTTAAGAATAGCGCGCGTACCATCTTGAGAGCCATCATCCACGATGATGATCTCATCAGCCAAACCGGTATTCTGGACTCGATTGAGGATTTCCTCAATCGTATTAATTTCATTATAAACGGGGATAATCACAGTTAATTCCAT
>CAZJMV010000058.1:0-4479 GCA_964547225.1 uncultured Anaerolineaceae bacterium
AGCATCCGCATACTTTTGATACTTTCCATCCCCTTTTCTTTTTATATCTTTTTCAACTAGATCATGCACTTCGCTGACCATATCCGAAAAAGTTGTCAACGCACAAAGCTGACGGTTGGTGAATAGATCCCCATAAGTATTCATACCATATAATGGAACACTCACTCTGCATTTTCCTTGCAGTTCTTGTTCTGGCTTCCACTTTGGGATTGCTTTTTCAACGATTATTTCATGTTCCTCATTGGGTGGAAAATATACACGACCTCTTTTCCCCTCAGCCACAATCGCCATTAACAATGCTCCCATCCGATTTGCTTTTCCTTCTGAACGGATATAACCTAGGGTAACTGATGTGTCACAGACTGCACAATGGGCACCATTTCTTTTCATAGTCCCTTCTGACGGTTGACCGGTACCTGTTTTAATTAGGAATTCTATATGTAAGCCGTATTTTCCTTCAGGAGGATTTTCTGCTTGAGCAGCAATAGGTTCAACCCATGATTCTTTTTCTTTTTTCTTGGACAGCCAAAAAGAACGCACCAGCGGCATTTCTACCCCGCAAGCTGGGTTGGGGCATTTGACCGTGCGCGCCCACAGCCAGGCGATCACAGTCAGTTCGTCACCAGCTTTCAAACCCTGTTCGCGTAAATCTACCCGCTCATCCAAGAGTTCCTGCGTGATCTTATATTTTGGATAGAGATGTCCGATGCGCTTCTTAGTTTCATCGCGCATCCATTTGCCATAGTAACACACATCCTCCGCCAACCCTTCCGCTCCCTTCCAATCCTTCTTCCACATCTCCTCTTGCTTTGCTTTGGTTGTTTTTTTGTTCTTTATTCGTGTATATTTGTGTGAATTCGTGGTTTCCTCTTCTTGGTCATCTTTCATTCGTGATAATTCGTGTTTATTCGTGGTTTGCCCCTCTTCGCCTTTTTTCATTCGTGATAATTCGTGTTCATTCGTGGTTAAGCCCTCTTCAGGATGCACCGGCGGCAAACCCGCGAACTTAGGCGGGATCTCGATCATCGCTTTATTGATCAGCACCGCCACCGGATTCAAATCGCTGGCATAGGCGCGCAGCCCCAGGCGCTGCGCCTCCAAGGGTATCGAACCGCCGCCTGCAAACGGATCCAATACCGGCGGCGCTTTGGTTGCCAGGAACTCGCGGATAGCTTCTTTCCCGATCGGTACATCCTCTCCAAGATCGCGCGCCACACTCTTCGCGATCTCCAAGCGCGCTTTATCCAACACTTCCTCGTTATTAATATTCTCCCATTTGACCAATTCTTCGATCAGCTCGAACAAGCGCTGCCGTTCATTATCTGCTGACTGCTCATCCGGCATATACTCGCTGGGATCATCCACCATCTGCGCGAAGAGCACCGCCCGGCAGGCTGCCAGGGGACGGCGCGCCCACCATAAATGCAGCGTGCTGGGGTGTCCATGCCGGATCGACTTCTCACGCGCCGATTCCTTGTTGATCGCCTCCAACGGCAGCGCCACTTCGATTAATTTTTTGCGATAAGTGTTCATAAGCTACTCTTGTATATCAGAATCCTCATAGGTAATATTGATTATCTCTTGACACAAATAAGCTTTTTGTCGTCTCATTTTTAATTGAAGGTCGATTAGTATTCCTAATCCAATTAATTTGTTTAGATCAGATTTAGCAGTAGGGTACGTAATTTGGTAAAGATCAGTTATCCAGGGTGCAGTAGTATATGGCGTAATAAATAGTTCGTCGACAATTCGATAAAGCCGTCCCGAACTATCCGATTCTTTTAGGCGACAGTGATATTCTTCTTTTAACGATAATAATTGTGAGCACCGTTTCTGAGCATCCAAGGTTTGTTTTATCACGCCTCGTAAACAAAAAGAAATCCAACCTGCCCAATCCCCTTCTGAGCTTACTTTAAAAAGTCGATTAATATACTCGTTTTTGTGTTCATCGAAATATGCACTCATATACAACCATTGACCTGATAAATTACACCAATCTTCAATCGTGATGGAAAGAAGCAACCTACCAACTCTTCCGTTACCATCATTGAAAGGATGAATAGCTTCAAACTGGTAATGTACCAAGAAAGCCTCTACAAGTGGATCAAAGATCTTTTCTTTATGTAAATATTTCTCAAATTGATCCAAGCAATCTGGCAGATAATTAGCGGGTGGAGGTACATATCTTGCATCATTTCCTATCTGTACTTGACCACGTCGAAATTCACCGGGAACAGCTTTTGCGCCTCGAACATCCTCAAGTAAAACCTGATGAAGATTACGAATTAGCCGCAAGGATAGAGGAAGTTTTTCTCTCATTTCATAACGAAGACGCAATGCTCGATTATAGTTGGAGACTTCTCTAGCAGGTTGATTATATTCCCCTTGATATTCTGTCTCTTCTGGATTGATTTCGAATAGCATAAGTTGTTTGGGGGTTGCAAAAGTACCTTCCAGACTGGATGACTTTTGTGCTTCACGTCTTTGCAATGGTTTTAATAATATTTGGGGATTTGGTAGATGTCGTCCAATTCCATCTAGTCGAGCTAATTCTTCTTTTGCTTTAAGAAGAGTTTGCCAAAGTTCATTTTGCCATATCCAGTTTGGAGGAAGAGTATCAGGAATAAAAGCATGAGTTGCAGATGGGATTCCAGATATTTCAACCAATTGTCCAGTTTTATTTTCATTAAATAGACTCAGATCCATCTTCTTACCTTTTGCCCATTAAAAAAATCACCCTTTTTTTTTAATGGGACTTATGAACTATAAAAAGAATTTTATAGAACAATTGTATCACTTGAATTTTTCCCATTCATAATTCACGCTGGTAGCCGCGAAATCGGGTTCTTTTTGATAGGGCATCTTGATATAATGCAGTTCACTTGCCTGCGGCTGCTCATTCTCAAAATTCACTTCCACAACCGCCAAGTAATAATCGTCCGGTTTATTCAAACCAGCCAGAATCTCGTTCTTGCTGATCGTTACCGTGCGAGCGCCTTCCATTCTACCCTTAACCTCGATAAAGCGCAGTTTCCCAGAACCGGGTATTTCTGACTCGATATCCCAGCCCAAGTTTTCCTGGCTGACATCCTTCGGACGGTATCCCAACGCCCTTTCATTATCGATGACTGCTTGCATGGCTGTTTTTTCAACCGCTTTTCGTTCGCTGCCAAAGAGCGTAGCTTGTTCTTTAACCGTTTCCCCATGCAGCTTGTGCAGCAAACCAGCGGGGATGATCAAAGCCCCTCCGATCACGATGGGGGCTTGAGCCGAGATTTTACGCATGCGCGCCAAATCCTGCAGCCTTCCTTCCAGCCTAGCTTGAAGATTGTCCGCTCGGTTGCGCGCCAAGCTCGAATTTAGACGTGCGTTCTTTCTTCCTGAAGCTTCCTGTGCTTTCAAATCTTGCGCTCGGTGATCCCAATAACTGATCTCTTTGGTCAGTCGATCTTTCACTGCTGCCAGCGTGCGGTCGACCATTTCCTCGCGTCTGCCCTTAACCTCATCAAGATGGTTGGGTACGATATGCTCTACCGCGTAAGCCTGCACCTGCGCTTCGAGATCACTTTTCAGCCAGCTTTTTTGGTTAATTGTCTCTGCTACCAAAGCGCGATCCTTATCCGATAATGGCTTGTAATCCAGGAATGGCGCTGGTCCAGCGTGTCGAGTTTCGCCATGCGCGCTGACTTCCACGAACTGCATTTGTCTAGAAACGGCTATACGCGTCTCGCGGTTATTGGTCAGATTATCAAAAATGGTTTGTTCCAAATAAAAAAGGGCGCGGATTTCTTCGCTTGGATCATTTGCATCCAGCAGGAATGCGCCTTCTCTCAGCAAATGGCGGTAACGCTGCAGGGTTAGGTCAAGCAGCGCATCCATGAGGGGATGTCCTGGACAGATGAATTCCGCGGTAGGTTTGCCAGGTAGATTGATGGCTTCTTTATAAAAAGTGATGCGTTCATAACGCGTCAATACCATACCGCGCCCTAAAAGGCGGCTCTGATTGCGCAGCGAAGCAGGCACATGTGTGATCTCATGGCGCATTGATTCGCGCGCATACATCCTGCCGCCTAGTTGCTCGAAAGCCGCTTTGAAAAAGGAAGCCACAAAATGCGGCTGCAGGCGGCGCGCCTGCGCTCTTTCAAAGTCTTGGCGGATCTTGTGCACTTTGCTGATGTCCAGACTGTCTCGCACCAGCGCGCTCTCCTCGATCAACTGTCGCACGCGTTCCTGATCGGATAGGTTATCGACTGCCTGCTCCAATCTGGCGCGCACTTCAGGACGATCACCATAGCGCACCGCTTCTAACAGCAGCGACCGCAGACTTCTCTCTCGGAACAATTTACCCATTACATCGAATACGCTGTCGCCCAGCGTAAGGCGCTGCTGTTCTAATTTACGCAGCAAACGCGCATATACATCACCCTCGCGCGTTTCATCCGCCACCAAGTTCCACAAATGACAGACTTCGGTTTGCCC
>CAZJMV010000059.1:0-49708 GCA_964547225.1 uncultured Anaerolineaceae bacterium
TCCAGTGAAGAAATCCTGTCCGAGTTCTCGGCTAAGACGCTCTTCATCCCCGCTCACTTAGGTCTCTCTGAGAAAGGCGTTCCGTTCGAGACTGATCTACCCCAAGCAAAGAAAACCTTGGATGTCTTTGTCAGCCAGGTCGGTAAACTCTCCCCCATCGCGATTGATCTTCAAGCCTATCCTTACAATCGCATTATATTTGACGCAACTCGTAACAGACTCACGCAGGTCTTAGTTGGCGAATTGACCTTAGACGAAGGCATTGCTCGTATCCAAGAAGATATTGATGCTGCTTTAGCTGAAGAAGGTATTACCAAGTAATAATCTAAAGCGAATATCTTTCTACATAACCGGCTACTGATGTTATCCGCAATAAGGAAATCAGTAGCCGGTTTCTAAGATAATCAGACCAATAGACTGAAAAATATGTATAAATAGGAGATACTTATGCAAGAAGGAGAGAGAAAAGCAAAAAAATCTGTCAGGATAAAAAAAAGTAGCAAAGGGATTTCCGGAAATATTTTCACAACTATATTAGATCTAACGATTAACTTAACAGATCTAATTATGGCACCAATACAAAAGGTACTTGGTGTCACTCGGATGGCGTATGTCTTTCTTTTACCCAACCTGCTAATTTTTGGCATCTTCGTAATCACACCTATGATCATGAATTTTTTCTATTCAATGACTGGAGGAACGGAATTATTTCTCAGCGACCGTGAATTCATTGGTTTAGAAAACTTCAAAATCCTTCTAGAATGTGAAAACTATCTCGATCCAAATACCTGTAATCAAGATTTGTTTTGGAGAGCCGTTTACAATACGATCATTTTTGTTGTTTTACAAGTCGGTGGTATGGTGATCATATCCATGCTTACAGCCTTGATATTGAACAGGAATATCAAGGGACGTGGTTTTTTTAGAAGTGTCTTCTTTTACCCGGTATTATTATCTCCTGTGGTTGTAGCATTAATTTGGAAATGGATTTTACAACGCGAAGGACTACTCAACGCCATAATTACATTCTTTGGCGGAGAAAAGGTTTTGTTCTTATTAAATTCCAATTGGGCAACAGGATGGGTCATCTTTGTAAGCATCTGGGCTCAAATGGGTTTTTTTACTTTAATACTTCTCGCGGGTTTACAAGCGATCCCAGCAGAATTATATGAAGCGGGTGAGATTGATGGTGCAGGAAGTATACAAAGTTTTTTGTTCATCACCCTTCCGTTATGGACACAAACTCTATTTGTGGTATTCGTTTTATCACTCATTAGGGCGGTACAAGTATTTGATCAAGTGTTCGTACTCACAGGCGGTGGTCCAGGAACTGCGACATACTATTTAGTTCAATATATTTATAATACAGCTTTCTCAAACCAAATCCCAAGACGAGGGTTAGCTGCAGCTGCATCATTAGTCATGGGTGGTGTTCTTTTTGTCTTAACCATGCTTCAACTGCGATTAGGTCGCGAGACAGAAGCAGCTTAATTAAGGAGATAAAATGTTTGACATAAAAAAGTTTCTCACCAGAACAAAAGGTCGAAATCGTTTAGATATAACAGATATCCTGACTTACCTGTATCTTTTTGCAGGAATTATCGTTATGTTTGGACCTGTTCTTTGGTTGGTCATGTCTTCCTTTAAAACACAAGCTGCGCTAATTGAATTCCCTCCAAAATTTCTACCTTATGCCCTAGAAACGATTGAAGTGGAAGGTTACGATGAACCATTACCTATATACCGCGTAACCTTAGAAGATGGTAAAGAAAAAGTCTTAGCTCAAGTGCGACGTGTTGGAATTGAAGCTCAATTGATCGATCCAGAAAATCCAGATGAGATCATTAAAGTACCGATTGACCAACGTGAAGAAGTGCGAAAAATCAAATTAGCTTGGAATAATTATATCGAGCCTCTCAGTCGGTTTAATTTTCTTACCTATCTAAAGAACAGCGTCATTATCACGACTGTAGCCACCTTTATCACGTTATTAATTAACAGCATGGCTGCTTTCGCGCTCAGTAAATATCAATTTAGAGGCAGAGATGTGATCTTTGTGATCATCATCGCTACATTATTAATCCCTATATCTGTCATCTTAGTGCCTGTGTTCTTAGTTATCACAGGAATTGGATGGAATAATAATCTCTGGGGTGTCATCATCCCTGGTGCAGCGACTCCAACTGGTGTCTTTTTATTGCGACAATATATGCTCACTATTCCAGATGAACTGATCGATGCGGCGCGAATTGATGGCGCTAGTGAATGGCGCATATATGCCCAAGTGATCCTTCCACTTGCAGGACCTGCCTTGGCTGTTCTGGCTATCTTCTCTGTAATGTGGCGATGGAATGATTTCTTATGGCCTTTGATCGTACTAAGTCGAAGTGAAGTCTTTACATTGCAAGTTGGATTGAACGCTTTCCAAGGCGATCTTCAAACACAATGGCACTATATCCTTGCTATGACCGTGATCACCCTATTGCCAATCACGATCGTATTCGCATTCTTACAACGCTTTATTACTACAGGTATTGCCACAACTGGTATGAAGGGATAATCATTGTTAACACAGCACAAGAGAGCCTTATTTCCCAAAATTCGAGAAATGCAATGGGAGTACTTCACTCTCCCTGCCAATCCAGAGCCGTATGATATCTTCATCGAAGCTGAATATAGTCTGATCAGTATCGGAACAGAGATCGCTCTGTATACCGGAACCCATATCGGTTTTTCTCTACCAAAGCCACCATTCCCAATGATGCCTCAACGACCAGGTTATGCACTCGTAGGGATAGTAACAAAAGTCGGAGTTTTGGTTGAAGATATTAAACCAGGCATGCACGTGATGGTTGAAGCGCCACATGGGACAGCAGCAATCATTGACAGCCGAACCGAAAAATTAATCCCGTTGCCAGAAAAGTCAAAACTATCAACTTACACCCTTGTACGAATGGCAGACATTGCATTAACTTCGCTACGAGTGGCACCGATTCAACTAGGCGACGATGTCCTCATCTATGGGATGGGTTTAGTAGGTATATTAGCAGCTCAGCTTTATCAACTCAACGGCGCTCATCATGTCATTGGAATTGACTTACTTACTAAACGCTTAGAAATTGCTGAAAAATTCGGAATTATTCCTATAAATCCAATTCAATCCAAAATACTTGATCAGGTTAATCAGCTTACAAATAATCGAGGTTTTGATGTAATTGTTGAAGCTACTGGTAATCCGAAAGCCATTCCAGAGGTTCTCGGTTTAGTAAGCAAAGGCGGACGAGTCGTATTACTTGGTAGTACGCGCGGTCGTGTAGAAATTGATGTCTACAGCCTTATCCATCGCAAAGGTGTTCAATTAATCGGCGCTCACGAAAGCGTGATCCAATTAGAAACGCAACCTGTAAAACGCTGGTCAAAAAAACGTGATCTAGCATTATTGGTTGATTTATTCAAAAAAGAGAAATTGCAGACAGATGGATTGATTTCCCATATCATTTCATATGATGAACTTCCTGATATGTATAAAAAGTTATCAAATAACCCACAAGAATACTTAGGCGTTCTCATTGATTGGAAATAAGAATAAACTACAAGGAAAGCCTATCAATGATCATCACTATCCTACAGAATTTATCCGTTGTAGATAACCAAAAACATCCTTTAGATTTAATTGGCTCAAGGGGAGAAGCCATCCGGATTAGTGTTCTAGATCATGATTTGATCAGAGTCCAACATCAACCTGATGGCAAATCGAGACTGGATCGGACATGGATGGTCATAGGCTCAAGTGATCGTGAAAAACCTTTTGAAAAGGATTTATCGATTCAAGGGCGTTTGCGTGATGATCTTTCGCTATTTCCACTACCAAACTATAAAACTTCTTATTCTAATCATTTCATTCAAATCGAAACGGAATTATTACAAATAAACATAGATCTCAATGAATTCCACATCCAATGGTTCAATGAAAGTAAGCAATGCTTTGCATCCGATTTGAAAAGCCGTGCCTATGTATATGATCAGTCAAGCCATACCATCTTTCATTATATGGAACGTCGCGCAGATGAACACTATTTTGGATTCGGGGAACGGGCAGGTACTTTAGACAAAAAAGGGATGCGCATGCGCATGCAAAACCTTGATGCGTTGGGTTATGATGCAGAGCAGGGTGATCCTCTCTATAAACATTTCCCTTTTTATATCACTTTCATCCCCTCCTTACAGATTGCCTATGGGCTTTTTTATGATAATCTTGCAACCACCATCTTCGATATGGGTAAAGAAGTTGACAACTATTTTTCACCCTATCGATACTATCAAGCTGATGATGGCGATCTCGATTATTATTTGATTTATGGTCCAAGTATAAAAGACGTCGTTCAGAAATTTGCTAATATAACTGGTCACATGAATCTACCCCCAAAATGGTCGTTAGGGTATCTTGGCTCAACAATGACTTATACCGAGGTTGATAACGCTCAAGAACAATTATCCAATTTTGTGAATTTGTGCCAAAAACATCATATCCCCTGTGATCTCTTCCATTTATCCTCTGGGTATGGAAGTGGTGAAGAGGGGAAAAGATATGTATTCAACTGGAATCTGAAAAAGATTCCAGATCCTGTTAGTCTCATAGATCACTTTCACAAGCACGGCATACATGTAGCGGCGAATATTAAACCCGCCCTTCTCACATCCCATTCACGTTTTAAAGAGGTTACTGAACTTGGTGCATTTATCAGATCACACGAAGATGAACGACCTGAATTATCCGCTTTTTGGGGAGGATTAGGCGCCCATTTGGATTTCACAAACCCTGAGGCAATCCAATGGTGGAAACAGCGAGTTGTCGATAGAATCTTGGCTTATGGGATCGATGCCACCTGGAACGATAACAATGAGTATCAAATATGGAATGATGAGGCAGAATGTTACGGCTTTGGTAAAAAAATCCCAATTGGATTAATTCGACCTTTACAACCGCTCTTAATGACACGAGCTTCATATGAAGCGCAATTATCTGAACATCCTGAGCAACGCCCTTTTCTAATATCACGCTCTGGTTGTCCGGGCATTCAACGCTATGCTCAAACCTGGTCAGGGGACAATTTCACTTCATGGAAGACATTGAAATACAATATCCCAATGGGTTTAGGTTTAAGCCTTTCAGGTGCTCCCAATACAGGTCACGATATTGGTGGATTCGCGGGTCCCAAACCCGATCCAGAACTGTTTGTTCGATGGATTCAAAGCGGGATATTTCTTCCTAGATTCACAATCCATTCCTGGAATAATGATGGCTCTGTAAATGAACCCTGGATGTATCCAGAAATCTTACCCATCATTCGAGAAACCATAAATTTTCGATATCGCCTTATTCCATACCTATATTCTCTTTTTTTCAATGCAACTCGATATGGTGATCCAATCATCCGTCCTCTAGTTTACCATTTCCCTAATGATAAAAATTGTCATACTCAGTCTTTTGAATTCATGTTGGGGTCAAATTTACTGATCGCGACAATTTTCAATAAAGGTGACCGTATTAGAAAAGTATACCTACCTAAGGAACAAGATTGGTTTGATTTTTATACTGGTGAGGTTTATCAAGGTGGTCAAACCATAGAAATACCTGCTCCACTGGAATACACCCCTATCCTTGTTCCTGCAGGTGGTATCATCCCCATGGGAAAGCTTATGTGGTTTGTTGGTGAATCTCCAGATGATGAACGTAATATTCATCTATTTCCTCACCCCATCCAAGGTAAAAGCACCTTCACATTATTTGAGGATGATGGAATGAGCAACGATTACAAAGCTGGTGGTTATACCGAAATATTGATCGAATTGGACTCTCAACCAGATATCATTACCTTAAAAGTTCATTATAGAAACCATGGGTTTCCATTACCTTATCCAACAATCGAATTTGAATTACCTGAAAATGAAATGAGACCGATAATAATTAATGGTTCAAATCCTGTACATATTCATCAACACCACAGTAACAGAATTTCTCTTCCGGTCTCAGCAATAATTTAATGATTTTTCAAACCCCAATTATTAAATCTTAAACATAAGGATACTCGTATTGGAATATCCTTATGTTAGATACTGTAATTAATTGATTTAAAGTCTGAATTTAGTATCGATCATCCCTACGTGGTGGTCGTCTATCTCTGCGTTGAGACCTTCGGTCACCTCCCTTTCGATCTTCTTTCGGACGAGCTTCATTGACCTTTATACTTCTTCCACCTATTTCTCGTCCATTCATTGCAATAATCGCAGCTTTACATTCTTCAGAATTAGGCATTTCAATAAATCCAAAGCCTCGAGATTGCCCAGAAAATTTATCTTTAATGATCGATACAGAAGTAACATTGCCAAAAGCTTCAAACTCACTTTTTAAATCACTTTCTGTCGTACTGAAACTTAAGTTTCCTACATAGATATTCATTTATCGATTCTCCTTGGTTTTTTCAATTCCCGGTTATTAATGATTAAAAAATTAAAGTCAACCATAATTAATTTCTTTAATTTCAAATCCACTAGTAATATTACCACTTGATTCACTTTAGCCTTAATATATCATTAAAAAAAACGATCAAACTCCGTTAGTCTGGTCGGTTTCATTCCCAAAACAAGAATTTTGAAGTCAAACTGATTCTATCACAATTTGCTATTGATTCCACCACATTTTTGGACAAATCTTTTCTTGATTGATAATCAAGATTAAGAAGACAGTTACCAATTTCAGTATTCTCAGGACAAAACCTTGAATTAATATTCGTGTAAAGAACAATCTCACTATCGTTAATTATTCAATCGTATTCTTTCTAGACGATTATTAAAATGCTTACTCATCAACAATGGTACAATGATTACCGAATCAATCAGAAAAAGAATTTCATCTTTTTATTCTCAAGGAGTAGTTTATCAAAATAGATCAAAAAACACCAACAATCGGTAATCCAGAGACTTTGGATATGAAAATAGAAGATGTATTAATTTATCCAAATTTGAACTTATTACGAAATAATATTGATTTCACAAAAGTCCCCTTTAGTGATCGAGGTTCAAGGATATTAGTTTTATTATCTGGTGAAAAAGACAGTTTATTTATTCGCCTAGCAGAAAGATTAACATCCATAGAGCCCAATATTGAAGCATACCTGAAACGCCCTCCTTTCATCAATAACCTTCAGTTAGTTGATGAAGAATGCCAACCAATTTCATTCGAAGCTGTAACACACCCACATATTATGATCTTTGAATCTACAATCGGCGACTTTGGTCTCGCTTTTCATGATAATAGAACAATTGCCTTTGGATTGCCCCCACAATCGAAGACTGGCATTTGTTTTCATGTTTCACCACAACTCTGGAAGGAAAATGAGTATGGTGGAGAGTTTCTTTCCATACGTGACCTTTTCTATATCACCAATGGAGAGATACTCATGAATAAAATAGTTCCAGAAAAAGGAGGATTCAAAGTCCACTTCGTTGTTGCAGCAAGTGAGGATTCCACGATTATGATCCATATTGGTAATAATCGCATCACTCCGAACGATGTTTTACCTTTTTCAATCATTGCTAATAATTCAGAAGAAAGATGGAAGTCATGGTTCGCAAAAGCTCCACCAGTATCGGAAAAGTACGCCCGTACCTATGCATACGCCTGGTGGATAATGGCAAACAATCTGATCCGCCCTCAAGGTAGTATTGTTTATGAAGCAATGATGCCATCAAAAGTCAATTATGTGGGGCTCTGGCTTTGGGATAGCGCTATGCATGCACTTGCTTTTCGACATGTTGATCCAGAGTTGGCAAGAAATCAAATCCGAGCAATGCTTGAATGTCAACTTGCTGATGGAATGCTTCCAGATGCAGTCTATGATGAAGGGATCATTTCAGAGATCGATCATCCAATTTATGCCGAAGTAACCAAACCTCCTATCTTAGCATGGGCAGCCTTAAAACTACACGAAACAGCTCCCGATAGGCAGTTCCTGGAGGATATCTATATCCCACTTGTACGTTGGAATGCTTGGTGGTTCAGCATGAATGATGATGATGTCGATGGATTGGCACAATATAATCACCCCTATTCATCTGGTTTAGATGACAATCCTCTCTGGGATTTCGGTATGCCAGTAGAGTCTCCAGATTTAAATACATATTTATGTGTGCAAATGGGATCACTGGCTCTTATGGCGGAATATTTAGGGTTACAATCTGAAGCAGAAATGTGGCGCAAGCGTTCTTCTGCAATTGTTCAAAGAATGATCCAAGACTTTTGGAATGAAGACACCGGTTTGTTTTATGCAACTCATCACGATCAACCCATTCAGGTTGTGACGCCATTCAATCTTTATCCTTTGTGGACAGGACAATTACCAATTCACATACGAGACAGGCTTATCCAACATCTCACGAACACTGATGAGTTTTGGGGAGAAATCGTAATACCATCAGTAGCGAGAAACGATCCTCGATATGATCCAAATATTATGTGGCGCGGACCAGTATGGGTAAATATCAATTATTTTTTCATCGAAGCTTTACATCAGATCGAATATCACGATTTAGCAAATGAATTAACCGAAAAAACGCTTGATCTTATCATGCAACATCGAGATATTTTTGAATATTACAATTCAGAGACCGGACATCCTCCGGAAAAGTCTGCGGTTGCATTCGGTTGGACTGCAGCTGTATTTATTGATCTTGCAATTTCATTGAGTAAAGCACATAAAAATCCAAAGGACTAGATATGGAAGATAAATCGACTTTTCCAATCCAACCTCGAAGGTCGGTGATTATCGCTTCTAATCGAGGACCGGTCTCATTTCACCAGGGCGATAATCAAGAATTAACCATTCAACGCGGCTCTGGTGGTTTAGTAACAGCTTTATCCGGTCTCGCTGGACAGATTGATGCAGCCTGGATCTCATGCGCAGCTACACCGGAGGATAAAGCCTTTCAGGAAGGAGATATTACTTGGCAAACCAATGGCGATTTGCTACATATTCGATTTATTAATCCATCGGAAGAAGCATATAATGGCTATTACAACCAAATCTCTAACCCTCTATTGTGGTTTTTGCAACACACGATGTGGAATGTCCCATTACAACCTGTAATTGATAAGAATACTTGGAATGCTTGGGAGAAAGGATATATTCCTGTAAATAAATTATTCGCGAACGCAGTCATCGAACAACTTTCGAAATCACCACCAAAAACGCTTGTTATGCTGCAAGATTATCACCTCTATCTAACGCCCGGTTATATTCGTTCACAGTTGAAACCGCGAAAACGACCAACAATACTTCATTTTATTCATATACCTTGGCCTGGACCTGAATACTGGAGCATTCTCCCACCAACCATGCGTTTAGAAATCATTAAAGGGTTGTGTGCTGTTGATGTATTAGGATTACAAACCCAAAATGATGCGCTAAATTTTATTAGGACATGTGAAACGTATTTACCGCGTGCAAGTGTAGAATATAAACGTAGGAGAATTTGGTTTCGAAACCACTCCACATATGTCCGTGATTTTCCGATATCCATTGATGTAAAGTCTTTGAAGAATTATGCTGATTCAGCAGAAGTGAAAGAATACGAATCTGTTATCCAAGACCTCGTTGACAATAGAAAACTCATCCTACGAATAGATCGAATCGAACCTAGCAAAAATATTGTGCGTGGTTTCCAAGCTTTTGACGAATTTCTAGAACTATATCCTGAATACCTGGAAAAAGTGGTATTTTTAGCGCTTTTAGTTCCTTCTCGTATGGATGTCAATGAATATCAAAACTACCTTGACGTACTAATGGCATCTTCAGGACAAGTTAACGCCAAATTTGGAACACCTGAGTGGGAACCTATTCGTGTTCTAGTTGGAGAAAACTATCCAAGGGCTATCGCTGCTTTAAAATATTATGACGTACTATTAGTTAATGCGATTGCAGATGGAATGAATCTCGTAGCTAAAGAGGGACCGATGGTCAATTTATACGATGGAACTCTTGTGCTTTCTGAACGCATAGGAGCGCAGCAACAGCTTGCCTCTGGAGCTATTGTCATTTCACCATTAGATATCTATGCTACAGCAGAAGCAATTTATCAAGCTTTATCGATGGACAAAGATGAGAGACATTCAAAAGCGGAACGATTACGATGGTTGATCGAAAAGGATGATATTGTCGACTGGCTCGATCACCAATTGAAAACAGTAGAAGAGTTAAATTTATAATAGAAAAATGAAACAAAATAATATTGGTATTTTACATTATTCAGTCCCACCTGTTATAGGTGGCGTTGAAGCAGTGATCAAAGCCCATTCAAATTTATTTGAGGATAATGGATATAAGGTTACTATTATTTCCGGAAAGGGAGATCCATCAGCCTTCAGTCAATCTGTAGACTTTCACAAAATTCCTGAATTGGATTCTACACATCCCATCATTTCGAATTTAAATCAACAATTGGAAGTTGGCATAAAACCAAGCAGTTTTGAATTAACTTCGAATAATATCGGAGAAAAACTTACACCTATTTTATATCAAATTGATGCTCTGATTATCCACAATATTTTCACAAAACATTTCAATCTACCCCTGACGGCAGCTATCCACAACCTCCTTGATCAAAAGGTTATCCAGAATTGTATCGCTTGGTGTCATGATTTCACTTGGACTAGCCCTAACTCACGTCATAAGGTTTTTCCAGGGTATCCCTGGGATTTGTTACGCAAATATAGAAATGATATCAAATACATTGTCGTTTCTAAAGAAAGACAACGTACATTAGCGAATCTTTTTAAAGTATCCGAAGATGAAATTCAAGTTATTTACAATGGGATTAATGCGGATATTTTATTGGGGTTTTCATCAGAGAGTTCTATGTTAACTCATTATCTGGGATTATTTGATAGTGACTTAAATATCCTCATGCCTGTTCGAATCACACAAGCTAAAAACATAGAATTTGCATTAAAAGTAGTATCGGAAATAAAAACCTATGGTGTAAACGTCAAATGTATCGTAACAGGTCCACCTGACCCTCATGACCCAAAGAATATGGATTATTTTAACAATTTAAGGAAAATTAGACTAGATCTAAATCTCGAAAACGATTTTCATTTTATTTATGAATCCAATTCTAATCAGAAAAATGGATATATCATCAACGATACCATTGTGGGGGATCTTTATCGAATAAGTGATATCCTTTTTATGCCTAGCCATCGAGAAGGTTTTGGTATGCCAGTTTTAGAAGCGGGATTCGTAGGTTTACCAATCATTACTACACCGATACCTGCTTCAAATGAAATTGCGAAGGAAAATGCTAACATCTTTTCACTAGATCTTGAACCCAAAAAGATCGCTATTGAGATCATAGAAATAATCAAATCTAATCCCATTACACGATTAAAAATCGAAACACGAAAAAATTACACTTGGGAATCGATTTTCAAACAAAAGATAATACCCATCTTATCTAATTAAATGAATACAAAATTAATCGGAGATTCAGAAATAAAAGATCGTTTACAGGAAGCAAATCGTCTATGGCTTTTCCTGGACTATGATGGCACATTAGCTGAATTTGCGCCTACCCCAGATGATATCATCGTTGACAAAAAATTAATTTCTCTCTTGGATACAGTAAGGAAAAAATCAGATCATAGAATCGCGATTATCAGTGGTAGACGACTAAAACATATTCAAGAATTGATCCCAATACAAGGTATACTTTTAGCTGGAGCTTACGGCGTGGAAATCCAGGATTTCGATGGAAAGATAATTCATCGGTTTGATTACAACAGTTATCGCCAAAAAATAAATACGCTTAAACCCAAACTCGAGAATTTATTAGAAAACCAAGAATCTTTTTATTTAGAAGATAAAGGTTGGTCATTGGCAATCCATGCAAAATTTGCGGAGGAAAGTCTATCTAAAAAAATCATTGCTCAAGCGCGAAAATTGGCGGAAGAATCCATTGAGTTTTCAGATTTTCAACTATTAGGTGGACACAAATTTTTGGAAATTGCACCAAAACCAGCCGATAAAGGGAAGACAATTCAATATATCCTTAGGGAATTCCCATTTATAAATGCCTTACCCGTATATATCGGTGATGATGATAAAGATGAAAAAGCATTTATTACTATCAAAAAGAATAATGGCATTCCGATAATTGTAGCAAAAGATGCTCGTGAAACAGAAGCAAAATTAAGGTTCCCCACACCTATTGATGTACGGAATTGGTTAAGGTCTTTAGTAAATTAAGCAATGTTTATCGCATAATTCCTTTAATCAATAATTCACAATCCATTTCAAAAAACAAATATCCCATACAAATTTGGAAGAATATAGAAAATATAATATTAATAACTATACGAATATATTATCGTCAGCGGGTGAGGCAAATAGAAAAAAGTGTCCTAATCCGTTTATGCTGTGTCAAGAATATCCAAAACCTTAGAGAATACATCGAATAAAAAAAAGAAAGAAACAATGATTGATCATAAAGAATTTCGAAATCTTCTTGAAGAAAACAAGAAAGTAGTCCTCAAGAGAATCAGATATTCGAAATTGGAATCAAAAGAGGAAATAAATAAACCGACAACATCAGATCGAGCTTGGATGTATGAGAATCAACAACGAAAGACATTATTATTAACTCGAGCTGAAAACCAACTTTATGAAATAGAAGCAGCCAGCAAACACCTTGATAATGGCGCCTTTGGAAAATGTGAAAAGTGTGGCAAATCTATCCACCTAGATCGATTAAAAGTTATGCCGACAACAGACTATGTTTTAAATGCAAACAAATTCAAGAGGAAAAACAATAATTACACATGAAATAATTATTATTCCACGAAAACATCTTTAAAATGAAATTACGAATAAAAATTTTTTATAAAAATTTTTTAGTGGTATACTCAGGTTGAAGTTTTTCTTTACAGAGAACTATAATTTTTATACCACAATATCCCGGGTTTTACTAAAAACCGGTATAATTTTACAAAATTATAAACCATTGATGACTCTATGACCTCTCAATCCATTCCCATTCAAAAAAACCAAACAAAAGATACCTTCCAAACTGGTTTAGTTATTCCTTTAGCATTTAGTCATTTTATCCATGATATCTATACTGCAACATTAGCGCCTTTATTGCCCGTCATTATTGACAAACTTTCATTATCCCTAACCGCGGCGGGTTCTTTACCCGCAATTCTTCAGCTTCCATCTATCATCAATCCCTTTATCGGATATATGGCAGACAAAGTAAACCTACGCTATTTAACAATATTTGCCCCGGCTGTTACAGCTACTTTAATTAGCTGTCTTAGTTTCGCCAATAGCTATTGGGTTATGGCATTATTGCTTTTTGTGACCGGATTCAGTGTCGCTTGTTATCATGCCCCTACGCCAGCTTTGATCGCTAATTCTGCTGGGAGTAAAGTAGGACTTGGTATGAGCCTTTATATGGCTGCAGGAGAACTATCCCGTACAGTGGGTCCATTAATCGCAGTTTGGGCAATTAGTATATGGTCATTAGAAGGATTCTACAGGATTGTAGTCATAGGATGGGCAACGACGATTGTTCTTTTCTTGCGATTACGGGATATCCCTAACGCATTAAAAACTCCACCATCGATAAAAGTCATTCTTCCAACTTTACAAAGTCTATTTATTCCCCTAGCTCTAATTAATCTCTTTCGAAGTTTTATGCTTGAGAGTATCACCACTTACTTACCCATTTATATGAATTCGCAAGGTGCCAGTTTAACAGTTTCTGGTGGAGCTTTATCAATTCTTGAATTAGCCGGCGTAATAGGGACTTTCACTAGCGGAACGATAAGTGATCGATTCGGAAGGAGATTGATATTATTATTATCCATTGTTTTATCCGCTGGTATTATGTTTATCTTCCTTAACACCAGCGGATGGTTGTACATTCCAATTCTGGTTATCCTGGGTTTTACTGCCATATCAACAGGTCCGGTGATGCTCGCGATGGTTCAAGACCACCTACCAGAAAACCGATCTTTAGGAAACAGCTTACTTATGTTTATCACATTTCTAACACGACCATTAGCGATGCTATCTATTGGGTTACTCAGCGATAATTTTGGATTAAAAATCGCCTTTACTACAGGTACAATGATATCTTTGCTAGCAATCCCTGCGATCATCATCTTACCAAAAGATGTAATAAAAAATCTAAATAACTGAAAACTATCTTAACTACCAAGCATAAGCCTCCGGAGCTTCACCACCTGGACCTGGAAATATATGGTCAAGTTTATCAATTTGTTCTTGCACTAAATTAATTTCAAAAGCACGTAGTGACCCTTCTAATTGATCTAGTGTACGTGGACCAATAATTGGGGCAGTAACCTGTGGATTTTTAAGCAACCAAGCCAAAGCAATGTCAGCGGGTTGTTCTCCAAATTCTTTGCAAAGTTTTTCATATTCAGAAAGTTTATCGAAATTTTTCTCGATTTTCTCTTTTACATTCTGCGTTGTTCGCCTTCCTTGGGTTTGCTTCTCCAAAATACCACCCAACATTCCTCCCGCTAATGGGCTCCATGGAATGATTCCCAACCCAAACTCCCGACAAGCAGGAATAACTTCCAATTCAATGGCACGCTGACTAAGATTATAAAGACTCTGTTCAGAGATTAATCCGAAGAATTTTCTCTCTAAGGCTGTATAATGCGCCTGAGCAATATGTAATCCTGCAAAATTACTACTACCAACATATAGAACCTTCCCTTGTTGAACTAAAATCTCCATAGCTTGCCATATTTCATCCCAGGGTGTAGTTCTATCAACATGATGCATTTGAAAGAGATCTATATGGTCTGTTTTCATACGTCTGAGGCTATCTTCACATGATTTTCTAATATGGTAAGCTGATAAACCATGTTCGTTAACTCTTTCACCCATCCTTCCGAACACTTTCGTCGCCAACACAATCTGGTCGCGTCTACCACCACCTTGAGACAACCACCTGCCGATAATATTCTCAGTGATCCCTTCTCCAAGCTTCCAACCATACACATTCGCTGTGTCAAAAAAGTTAATTCCCAACTCAAGCGCTTTATCCATGATCTGAAAACTATCTTGTTCGGATGTTTGAGGACCAAAATTCATCGTCCCCAGACACAACCGGCTTACTTTCAAACCACTTCTTCCCAAGTTCATGTATTCCATTCTACTTTTCCTTTCTTTATGGTACTGGTATTCTGGGTGAGTATTTCCTTTTTATGGCACAATTCCCAATTACTACAACAAACAAACGCGAGAAAAAATCCAGCAAATTAAATTTGCCTCTTTCCAATAAACCTTTGAATTTATTTTTTATAGTTGACTTCATCAACAATGATCCCATCAGATAGTGTTATCTTTCGATGAGCTCGACTCGCAAGATCATCATCATGTGTTACCATGATAATCGTCTTATTTCCATCAATTAGTTGCTCAAATATCTTGAAAACCGATTTAGCAGTCTCCCAATCCAGGTTTCCAGTTGGTTCGTCTGCAACTAAGATTGGTGGGTCATTGGCTAAAGATCGAGCGATAGCCGCGCGTTGCTGATGCCCTAATGAGATTGAGTGTGGGAACTTTTCAGCTGAGTCCAGCAAGTCAAATTCATATAATAACAAATCCGCTCTCTCCTCCCGTTCTTTCTCCGAATATATCTCAGCTAAATCCATTGGCAATAATATATTTTCTTTAATAGTTAAGGTTGGTAGCATCTGAAAAAACTGAAACACGATGCCTAAGTTCTTTCCTCTCCATTCCGCCATCCTACCTTCATCGAGCATACGGATATTAGTGTCTGCTACGATTACCTCCCCATTTGAAGGATGATCTATCCCGGTTAACATATTAATAAGCGTCGATTTACCACTTCCTGACTTTCCCACAACCGCTAAGAATTCCCCTTGTTCAATCTTCAAATTAATTCTATCTAATGCCCTAAATAGACCAAACTCTGTTTTATAGATTTTGTTTATATCGTTTAATGTAATAATCTTGGATTGCCCTTGCGTAGAATCTCTCATAATTCGTTTTATGTTCTTCGGTTAATTCCTGACAACATTAACTATTTTCCCATCGGAAAGATATATAATTCTACCTACACGTTTCGCTAGTTCTTCATCATGCGTCGTCATAATAATTGTCACACCTTTTTCAACTAATTTTTTAAAAACAGAAAAAACTTCGTCAGCAGTTTTTGAGTCCAAGTTTCCTGTAGGTTCATCTGCTGCTAGAAAAACCGGTTCATTGGCTAATGCTCGTGCTATGGCTACTCTTTGTCTTTGCCCACCAGAAACCGCAGATGGCAATTTATGAGCGTGATCAGCAAGCCCCACGATATCTAATAATTCCTTTGCCCGTTTTTTCCTTTGATGAGTACTATAAAATAAATTAGCAAAATCCATGGGTAAAGCTACATTTTCCAGACAAGTTAACATTGGCATCAGGTGAAAAGATTGGAAAATCACACCAACATTTTTCCCCCTCCAATTCGTGGTTTCATCCTCATTCAAAAGATGGAGTGCATGGTTTGCTATCCATATCTCTCCACTTGTTGGATTGTCAATGCCAGTAATTAAATTAATTAGAGTCGATTTTCCAGCTCCAGATTTCCCCAAAACCGCAACAAATTCACCTTTTTTTATGCTTAGATTGACCCCCTTAAGCGCCACAATATTTTCTTGTACTCCTGGATATGATTTGACTACATCCTTAAGTGAAATCAAATCTGAAGCGATAGTCATTTGATTATTCATAAGCTAATACTTCACGAATAGTTAATTTTTCCGCTTTCTGAGCTGGACCAAGACTTGCAATTATGGCAATTAACAGAACAGCAAAGAGCCAGAAAACCATAGCTAACATCGAATAATTAAAGATTAAGGGGACTTTTAATAAGGACAACCCAACTTGCTCACTAAAAATAAAACTCACCGGAACAGAAACCATTGTTCCAATAAGCCAGCTAATCGCTCCAATAAATAAACCTTCAATTAAAATGATTTTTCTTACCGAAAAATTGGATGCTCCGATCGCCCTCAATATACCAATTTCTCGCACTCTTTCGAGGATATTAATATTCATCGTCGTTGATAAACCCAATCCACCAACTCCTGCCAATAACAAAGCCATCATGATTAATACAGCAATAATAATTGTAAACATTAGGTGATTTCGCTGGTTAATCTGACCTGATGTTTTTGTTGCAACAATTTCCATACCCGCCGATTCAAAGGCTTGAAATAATGCTGTCTCTATCTCAGCTTGCTTTTTTTGACCTTCTGGACTTGCAACAATTTGTATATGTGTTGCTTTGCCACGCGTATTCGTAATATCAGCATAATCACGATTGTGAATATAAATGGATGGACCTTGTGAATCAGTTCGAACAACACCAACTAATTGACCTATTGTTTCGTAACCATTAATTTCTAAATGGATCTCATCCCCTATCTCTAAATCCGGTTCTTCATCGAATACATCTGAATTTATTACAACTTCAAATCTTTCACCTTCGATCAACCATTTCCCCTTTATTACCTGTGGGCTGATTAGATCGCTATTGGCAGGAATCGCATACAATCGATATATATTGCTTTCTTGATCATCTTCTCGCAAGCGCTTAACACCACTGATTGTCCAACTCTCAACATCCTGAACCATTGGAACCTCATTAGCGATCGCTTCCATCTTTTCTATACGATATGGTCTTGCCATTTCTACAGAGACATCATATTGATGGTAATTAAGGAATTTATCAAGCGTTAGATTTACTGACGAGTTGACAGATATCACAGAAATAAATAATGCAGTCCCAAGAATTAAAACGAAAAGGGTTAAAGCTAAACGACCTTTATGTCTTAATGCATTCCTTGCAGCCAATAAATAAGTGCGTTTTAAAGGGCGAAATTTCTGTAATTGGACAATAATTCTCTCTAATAATCCCGTATTTGTTTTTTCTTTTTGTAACCCGATATCATTCAAAGCTTCTAAGGTAGTCAGTTTTGTCCCACGAAGCACCGGCAATAACCCAGCGCCAATCGGAAGTAATAAAGCAACGATAATTTGAAATAGTATCATATCAAAAGGTATCATCAAACTATCAGGTAGAATATTAATTAAATCCTGGATTAATTCAGTGATCAATAATTGTGCTGTAAAAATCGCCAGAGGTATACCGATAAAAGCCGACACAATACCAAAAAAAAGTAAGTTAACCAGATACATTCCAATTATCTGTCTTCGATTGGCGCCTACCAATTTCATAATCCCAATTTGCTGCACTTGTTGAGTTATTAGTGCGGATATTGCATTAACAACAAGGAATCCAGCTAGCAAGAAAATTACCCACCCCATAATTGTCAACATCAATATGACTGTATCAATAATAGAATCAACCGGATTATCAATTTTAATATTAGTGGTTATTATCAGTCGACCGCTATTCTCTATTTGCTTCTCAATTTTTTCTACTACTGAATAGACTTCATCTTTCGAGAGGTTTTCATCTAAACGAATATGCATTTCGTCAAATCGAGAACCAAATCCTAAATTCTCCATTCCCGCTAGGGTTACATAAGCTTGAGTTGTATGATTTAGACGAGGTGCATATTGGAGAGGGTCATGAATAACGCCCCCAATCTGGACAACCTTTAAATTTCCACCTTCAAACTCCACTGTCAAGAATTCTCCAGGAGTAACTTGTAAATATTGCAGCCCCAATCTCTCTAGCAAAATTTCATTTTTCGTGGGTGGAAAATTTCCACTCAATCTTGTAATCCTATCGACATCGATATCTTCAAAATCGGATATGGTTTGTATTTTCAGCTCTTTCCGTTCACCGTTCTCAAGTGTGACATGAGATCGAACTGTCATTCGACCCTCAGTAGCAGCGACACCTGAGATTTCTTCAACTCTATCAGCTAAATCTACATCAAAAGGAAGTGTTACAATTACAACCGAAGATTGCTTTGCGGTTTCACGATCAATTGAGTATTCTCGCCCTAGTAGTTCGCGTGCATCTAAAATCACGCCTATTGAATATATCCCCACTGCTAATGCAAGAGTGACCGTGAATGTGCGTCCCCTATTTCTCCAAATATCTCTGATAACTTTTAACCAACGAATTCTAATCATATTATTCCATAAAAAAAGACTGCAAAAGAAAAATTTCCAGCCTTTGAAGATTTTTTTTGGCAATCACCTTGCCATATGTCTCATCATATGCCATAATATTACAGTATAATATGCCATAGAAAAAAGGCTTTGTCAACATCACAACAATCATTCTAAGGAAATAGTAATAATTCTAATGATCGACCGGAGTAGAGATGGATATGAAAACAACTGACAGGAGAGTTATTCGTACTCGGCGATTATTAGGAGAAGCCCTTGTTGATCTCTCACTGGAAAAAGGTTTTGATGAGGTAACCATTCAGGACATCACCAAACGTGCCGATATTGGTTACCGGACTTTCTTCCGCCATTATGAAAATAAAGAAACGTTGCTTTACGATGTTCTTGAGGGAATTCTGGAGGAAGTCCTCAACTTAATCGTTCCTAAAGCAGAAGAAAAGAACGACTTTATTTTGATACCTGCTAAAAATATCACTTTTCTATTTGAACACGCAAAGGAAAATCACATTCTCTATAAAGTCTTATTAAGTACCAGTTCAGGCATGGGAGAAAAAATAATGACATTCGCGTGCAAAGCAGCCAGTAAAAACATGACAAAAATTCAAAACCCGAAAGTGCCAACGGATATTGCTGCTTATCATATTGTCTCCTCTTTAATTGCCATGATTCGCTGGTGGTTAGATCAGAATATGCCATATTCACCGGAGGAGATGGGGGAAATAGCTAGTAATTTGATTTTGAAACCTACAATGGAAACGCTAGTATGAACTAAGATTTTTAAGGTAAACCTATCCATATTTCATCCTCTTCAATTCTGACAGGATAGGATGGAATATCAACCACAGCTGGTAAAGAAAGCGCCTTCCCATTACGAACATCAAAGTGTGCCCCATGTCTAGGACAGATAATCTCAAATTCATCTAATTCGCCTTCACCTAGTGGGTTATTATCATGACTGCAGATATCTGCAACAGCAAACAATTCTCCCGCGATATTAAATATCACTATTGGCTCACCATCCACATCAATGAATAACCGTTTGCCTGGAGGAAGGTCAGATTTTTTCCCAATCAATATAAATTCGCAATTTTCGGGATCTATATCGAAATATTCGATCACTTTACTCACTCCACTAAATCGTCAGTCGCTTCACCTAATCCATAGACCCCCGCTTTTAGAACCTTCAAAGATAATAAAGCACATTTCAATCGAACTGGACCTAATTCAATCCCCAATAAATTTAACACGTCTTCTTTGGATATGGACCTGACCTCTTCAAGACTTTTACCAATAATCGATTCAACAAGTAAATCTGCTGAGGCTTGTGAGATTGCACATCCTTCACCGCTAAATACTGCTTCTTTGATAACATCATTTTTATCTACACGAATATCAATTCTAATGTGATCACCACATAATGGATTATCATCTTCAAAGGTGATATCATTGGGTTCAAGTTCGCCCTTAAATTGAGGGGATTTATAACGATCAATAATTATTTCACGATACAGATCATCCATAGTCTATTTCACTTCGCATATATTTAATATTTTTATCACATTCCAAATAATTCACGCACATGATACAAGGAATTCGCTAGCTGGTCAACTTCATCCATCGTATTATAAAAATAAAAACTTGCCCGCGCTGTGGCTGAAATGCCAAATTTTTCATGCAACGGCATTGCACAATGGTGCCCAGCGCGAACCGCTATGCCGTATCGGTCTAATACCTGGGAGATATCATGTGGGTGAATATCAACTAATGTAAATGAAATCACACCCCCTTTTTTTCCAGGATCGGATCCAAAGATTTTAATCCCAGGGATCTCCTCAAGACGTTCTGTTGCATAACTAGTAATTATATGTTCATATTCAGCAATCTTTTCCATGCCTATGCTCTGCAAATATCCAACTGCTGCACCAAAACCAACTGCTTCGGCAATAGCTGGTGTACCTGCTTCAAATTTATATGGTATTGAATTCGTTGAAAAGTCTCTTAAACTTACTCGTTTAATCATATCCCCCCCTCCAAGAAAAGGTGGCATTTCAGTTAATATCTCTTTTTTACCATAAAGAACACCAATACCAGTTGGTCCACACATTTTATGGGCAGAGAAAGCTAAGAAGTCGGCATCCAAATCGATAATATCAACAGGAAAATGAGGGACAGATTGGGCACCATCCAATAATGTAATTGCACCAATATTATGTGCCAAACGAATCATTTCTTTCGCTGGATTTATTGTTCCCAGAACATTGGACATATGCATAAAACTAACCAATCGTGGTTTGAGAGACAACAATTCTTTATACTTAAATAAATCTAATTGACCATTCTCCAATACCGGAATGAACTCAAGTCTTAAGTCCTTTTCATTCGCTAAAATTTGCCACGGTACCAAATTTGAATGATGTTCCATCTCTGTTAAAAGAATAAGATCACCCTTCTCTAAAAACATTCTTCCCCAAGTCTGTGCAACTAAATTGATCGCTTCTGTAGCATTTCTAGTAAAAATAATTTCTTTAGCAGAAGCAGCATTGATGAATTTTGCAATTAGAGAGCGAGCTTTTTCAACGAGTTCAGTCGATTCTTCAGCAAGCGTATGAATTCCACGATGGATATTCGCATTCGATTGACGATAATATGTATCCATTATATCAATAACTTGCTTCGGTTTTTGACTCGTAGCAGCATTATCTAAATAAATGAGAGGTGTGTTTGGATGGACTTCACGTGACAAGACCGGAAAATCCTGGCGAATTGTATTGATATTCATTGGTATTTTTTTATGTTACACAAACTAATAATATTTAAATATGATGATAATATTAAGGTACTTCAGCATTAGGAAATGGCTCGTGAAGGACGAGATCGACGTCGTCGTTTCTTTAATGGTTGTCTCATTTTCAAGGAATCAATCGGATACCATAACACATGATCGGGCACCATCCAACCATCTGTTAAATAAACATTTTCTTTAAATTGGACAGCAACCATTTTAGGATCCACCTGAACAACGGTTCCAATTAGCCAATCTCGTATGCGTTCATCATCCTTTTCGTGATCACAATATACTTCAACTTTATCTCCAACTTTATAACCAATCTCTTCTCCCGCGTTATCAGTAAAATACAATCCAGCCAAATCAGCCTCCTACATCACATATATCAATATTGATTATATCTTATCCTAGTTTTTCTTTGATGGCAGAATGAAGTCGATTACGCACACCTTCAAAGGGAATCCTTTGCATCACTTGATCAAAAAAACCTTCAACAATCAATTTCTCAGCATCCTTTTGAGGAATACCGCGACTATTTAAATAGAATAATTGATCAGGATCTATTTTACTCACAGTTGCCCCATGCGTACATCTGACATCATCTGCTAAAATTTCTAATCCCGGAATTGAATCGGCGCGCGCTGTAGAACTCAACATCAGGTTTCTATTTGCTTGATAGCCATCCGTTTTTTGAGCTCCAGGTGCAACATAGATCATCCCTTGCCACACCGACCGACTATTATCTCTAAGCGCTCCCTTGAAAAGCAAATCACTTGTCGTATTTGGCGCGTAATGATTCTGTTGCGTATCATGGTCAAGATGTTGACTACCATCTGTAAAGTAAAAACCTGACATTCGACCATTCGCTCCAGATCCAATCAAATCTAAATCTGAAAAATTTTTTGTAAGGTGACTTCCCATAGCGCTAAAAATCCAATCAATTTGCCCATCATCTGCTACTTGTGCACGTTCATGGGTAAAATTCCACACATGCTCCCCCAAAGATTGCAATTCCACAAATTTTAGACTTGCACCACGCGCAACCTTTATTTCAACTACTCCTGCATGCATACTTTGTTGGTCCACTTCTGTTGGAGATGCAGTCTCAAGAATAAAAGTCACGGATGCGTTTTCTTCAACCCAAATAATGATGTGAGAAAAATGCGCTAAGTTTTTGCCTGGCGCCCATATAATGCTATGTAATGGTTGGCGAACATGAACACCTTTTGGCACATATAAAAAGATACCTTGATTTGATAAAGCTGAAGCTAAAGCTGCGAATTTCCCATCTTCTGGACGAACAATCTGGTTGAATATTTCAGCTAACAAACTTGTGTCTTCGCTTGCAGCCCTCTCGAAATCTTTAAATATCACACCTTTATCTGATAACTCTGGATCAATCTCATAGGCTACCCCTTCCGGAGAAAGAATTACTTGTGAGCCTTTTACATCATCCATCAACGATTCACGTAGATAATCCGGTAATTTATCATTTGGTAATTTTTGGTTTGATTTATCTAATAAACGTAGATTACTCTTATTCAATAATCTAATATCAGTACGTCGCCAGGCTTCATCGCTGGTTGAAGGGAATGGAAGCTGACTATAGACATTCCAAGCACGATCTCTAATAGACTGGATCTGTTCACTTAGAACAGGCGCCATTTCTTGAGTAAATTGAAAACCAATCCTTTTACTTTTTCGATTTTCTGAAGTACGAGATATTTTGATTCGTTCACTCATAAATAAATTAACCTATTGATCCTTCCATCTGCAACTGGATTAAACGATTCATCTCAATCGCATATTCCATTGGTAATTCCTTAACCAATGGCTCAATAAACCCAGAGACTACCATTGTTGTTGCTTCTTCCGCACTTAATCCTCTGCTCATCAAATAAAATAATTGTTCCTCACCAACCTTCGATACAGTCGCCTCATGACCAATCGTTACATCATCTTCATCGATTTCAATATAAGGATAGGTATCTGATCTAGATTCATGATCAAGCAAAAGAGCATCACAAACCACGTTTGATTTAGAGCCCTTCGCATTTGGATATACCTTTAGTAAACCGCGATATGAAGAGCGTCCATTTCCTTTACTAATGGATTTTGATGTAATTTTGCTGCTTGTATTCGGTGCAAAGTGAATCGCTTTACCACCTGCGTCCTGGTGCTGTCCAGGACCAGCAAATGCCATGGAAAGGATTTCGCCATGCGCCCCAGGTTCTAATAAATAAGTTGAGGGATATTTCATGGTTACTTTTGAACCTAAATTTGCATCTACCCATTCCATTTTCCCTCTTTCATATACTAAAGCTCGCTGTGTAACCAAATTATACACATTATTTGACCAATTCTGAATAGTCGTATAGCGCAAACGAGCATCCTTCTTAACAATAATTTCAATCACCCCACTATGAAGGGATTCGGTTGAATAGGTTGGCGCTGTACAACCCTCAACATAATGCACCTGAGAGCCTTCATCCGCAATAATTAGTGTTCTTTCGAATTGTCCAATATTGGCAACATTTAATCGAAAATATGCTTGCAGAGGTAAATCAATATGAACATTTTTTGGTACATAAATAAACGAACCACCTGACCAAACAGCGCTATTCAATGCGGCAAATTTATTATCTTCTATAGGTATTACTGTCGCAAAATATTCGCGAAAAAGATCAGGATGTTTTCGTAATCCATCTTCAATGCTCAGGAAAATGACGCCTTGTTGCTCAAGGCTCTCCTGTATACGATGATACACCATCTCAGACTCATATTGAGCGCCAACTCCAGCTAGAAATCTTTGTTCAGCTTCTGGAATTCCAAGCCGATTAAATGTATTCTTGATCGTCTCAGGAACATCATCCCAATCTCGACTTTCCGAATCAGAGGGTTTGACATAATAATATATATCATCAAGGTTTAATTGAGAGAGGTCAGCACCCCAATTAGGCATGGGTCGATTCTGGTAGTGTTTGAGAGCTTTCAGACGAAAATCCAGCATCCAACCAGGTTCTCCTTTGATCGTAGATATTTGCCTCACAATTTCTTCATCAAGCCCTTTACGAGTTCTAAAAACAAATGTATCCGGATCTTGGAACCCATATTGATATTCACCAATTCCTTTAAGAATTTGTTCGTCATTACTAATCATACATTTTTCCTACCATTCTTATAAATCAATCAATAAAAAAAAATCATGTAATTATTTTTGAGCTGTTTTTCTCTCTAAGCCAGTCATAACCATTTTCTTCCAGATGAATCGCTAATTCAGGTCCTCCAGTTTCAACAATACGCCCTCCCAACATAATATGAACTCGATCAGGTTTTATATAATTTAATATACGTTGATAATGCGTAATCACTAGGACACCTAAATCTGAACTTCGTAATGTGTTCACACCATCTGATACTATTCTAAGGGCATCGATATCCAATCCTGAATCTGTTTCATCCATGATCGCGATTTCTGGTTTCAGCATTGCCATTTGTAATACTTCAGCCCGCTTTTTTTCACCGCCAGAGAAGCCTTCATTTAAATATCTACCAGCGAAACTATGATCCATCTTTAATAGATCCATTTTCTCTTTTAACAATTTCCGAAATTCTGGGATAGGGATACCTTTCCCATCTGGGTTTTCTAAGTTAACCCGTGCATTGATTGCAGTTCTTAAGAAATTTGCCACAGAGACACCCGGAATCGATACTGGGTACTGAAAGGCAAGGAAAAGACCAAGATGTGATCGTTCATCGGTTGGCATCTCTAGGATATTTTTACCCTTGAACCAAACTTCACCACTAATCACCTCATATAAAGGATGTCCCATAAGTGCATAAGCTAAGGTAGATTTTCCAGTACCATTCGGCCCCATCAATGCGTGCACCTCTCCCTGATTCACAACTAAATTTACACCCCTTAATATTTCATTGCCGTCCACATTAACATGCAACTCTCTAATATCGAGTTCAGTCATATACTATACCTCCAAGAGAAAACATGAAACCCGTTCCTATTCATGACCGGGTTCTTCTCAACGTATATTATTATCACGTAACCATTATAAAAAACTGTAAATTATAGCAATACAATTTTTTCGAGTCAATATTTTGCATAATATTCTTATATGTTAAATTATAACGCGTTGTATTCGACAAGTCAATAATATTTATTATAAATATCCTAAATATTGACAAAATTAAATCGCTATGGTATATTTCAAAAATAAGAAGTGTACATTTTTTCTAATCAATTTGAGCTTTATCCCAAGGATGTTGTATAGTAATGGTAGAAAAAGTAAAAAATACCCGTGAACATGTACTGAAGACTCTTCTCACGCATGAGCGATCTACGATCAACGAACTTGCTAAAGCTGTGGGAATTAATCCAATCTCAGTACGTCATCATATAAATAAACTTGAAGCTGAGTATTTAGTAGCATCCGAAGAAGAGCGACATGGTGTAGGACGCCCTCGTAGGGTATATTATTTAACCGAAAAAGGGCGTGAACAATTTCCAACAAGATATATTCAATTTACTATCCGACTTCTTGAACAATTAAAAGAGACTATGCCAACATCAATGTTAAATCAATTATTCAGTGAAATGGCTCGAGATATGGCATCGGATTACGAGAGCGCTCTGGATGGATTATCCATTGAAGAACGTTTAGATGTTGTAAAAGAATTACTTACAAATGAAGGTTTTACTGTAGAATGGGAAAAGGAAGCTAATCAATATAAGATCCGAGAAATTAACTGTCCCTATTATCAGGTAGGGATAACACATCCTGAAGTCTGTGTACTGGATGAGACCTTAATATCCACTCTCTTAGATATCCCCGCACAAAAAATCAAGTGCATATTAAATGGTGATTCATATTGCACATATGTGATACCTCAAAATGATATTAATTTAGAAAAAGAAAAAAATCAAGCATTGGAGATTGAAGAAGCATGAATGAAGGTAACAATCCATCAATGGTAAAATGGAATATCATGGATTCGAACCCTGAAATTGTCGACCTGATCAAGGAAAAGCTGCGCCAAGTTATTGATCCTGAAATTGGATTAAGTATTATTGAGCTTGGATTGGTAAGAAATATTAATTTCGTTGACGATCAAGTTGACATTGAAATGATACTTACAACACCTTTTTGCCCTTATGGGCCTGCGTTAATGGAGATGGCGAGAAAGAAAGTAGAAGAGGTAACAAAAAAAACAACAACTATAAAAATGGCGACAACACCTTGGACACCAGCAATGATGGAGGATAGCACTGCATTCGATTGGGGTTTATACTAGAGAAAGAATGATGGATTATTATATGTCTGTATGAAATGGGACTCACGCGAAGTTTATCGGGAACATCCCTATTCTTACACTAGTGAGAACAGGAGAATGAATACATGAATAACAGATTTATTAAGACCATATGGCTCTTGGTAAGCTTTTTACCTTTTATTGTGGTTTTCACTAGCTGTCAACAATCAGGTACACCAGACGAGAATACAAATATCCAAGATAATCAAAGGATTCTAAATACACTAGCTGCAGTCCAGACTGAAAACAGTTCATTGAAAACAGAAATCATGCAGATATCACAACCCAGTCCACTAGAAAAAAAACCAACATCAACCCAAGAAAAAACTGCAACAGCAACACTTAATCCATCCCCCTCAAATACAGCATTTGCTCAATCCACATTGATTATTCCAGGAAATTCTATTACAGCAACTCATCCAAAAGCAGGAGATTATATTTTCATTATCGATCCTGAAATATGGACAATACAAGATCAATCCAATGATTCTTTTCAGTTTTTAGAAAATAAAAATATCGAAGAATGTAGTATTTCTATCACAAACCCTGAAGTTATTAATAATCCCAATAAAATTTACAAATCTAATGACTATCGATTACAGTGGATCATAGAGGACTATGAGAATTATTCAAGATTTAAACGCCCAGATATCTCTCTTGATTTGATTGGGAATAATATCGAGGATTGTGGTTCAGTCCAAAAATCCATTATCCAAAAGATCCTCAAACGCGATGAATACCTCGGAGGTCCTACGATCACACCAATTCCAACCATAACCGAAAGACCCCCATTATCTGGCTTCACTTGTCCAGACACCTTGACAACCCGTTTACGACTAGGCGACTATGCAACCATTAGTACAGACTTTTTATGGTTACGCAAAGAACCTAACCCTGACAATATCAGCGCTGAAATAAGACTCTATCCACAATATGCCCCAGTAACCATTCGTATCATTGGTGGTCCTAAATGCATTAGTCCATTTATTTATTGGGAGGTAGAAATTATTGAAAGTGGAGAAGAAGCAGAAATATATACAGGATGGATGGCTGAAAGTGATGGAGAAAATTATTTCTTAGAATTTTGGAATCCAGGTTTGTAAACAATGATGAAAGAGAAAATTAAAAGCGATCCCTTAAATAAAATCGATCAAAGTAAAACCAAGATTGTAGGTCAAAAAGGGCTGTTCTATCAATTAAGCATGATCATTGGAACTGCTTTGATTTTAGCAACTATACTTACAGCCTGGACACCGGGGCAAGCCAGTCGAAAACCCAATACACAACAAGAATCGATCGTAGAGTACAAACCCACAAATACCAACGTAGTTATTCAACAAAAAGATGAACCAATTCAAGAAATTCCCGAGGTAATTGGATTAGTTGCTGGTCATTGGAAAAGTGATTCTGGTGCAGTATGTCCGGATGGATTGAAAGAAGTTGATATCAATCTAAATATTGCATCTCTTGTGCAGAAACAATTAGTAGATAAAGGTTACAAAGTTGATCTTTTGGGTGAATTTGATGAGAATTTGAACGGTTATCTAGCCATAGCGTTGGTATCAATTCATGCGGATTCGTGTAATTTTATAAACAATCAAGCAACCGGTTATAAAGTTGCTTCGGCTATGGCAACCGATAGTCAATCTGAGCGAGCAGCACGTTTGACATCCTGCTTACGGCAGCGATATGGGCAAGCTACAGGACTCCATGTCCATAGTACTAGTGTAACCTTAGATATGACATCCTATCATGCTTTTGGAGAAATCAACAATAATACACCTGCAGCGATCATTGAGACCGGTTTCATGAATTTAGATAGAGAATTACTTACTCAATATCCAGAAAAAGCCGCCCAAGGAATTACGGATGGGATTCTTTGTTATATTCTCGATGAAGAGATCACTCCACCAACAAGCACGCCAACAAAAATACCAGCAACGATTGTTCCAACACCACCATCCAATGATAACCCTTAAAGAATTCCTTCGGTAAAAAAATAATCGATGAGGTTTTTATTTGATGCATTCAGCTTTTCAATATAATCAATACCTTGTCAAACGCCAACTATTCGCTTTGACAGGAAAAATCAGAGTATATCAACCCAATGGATCCCTTGTCTTATATTGCCAACAAAAGATATTTCGATTGAAAGAAGATATTCGTGTTTATTCGGATGAAAACAGAAATCAAGAATTGCTATATATTCAAGCGAGGCAAATCGTAGATTTTTCAGCTAATTACGATGTATTCGATAGCACAACTAATGAAGCCATTGGCATGTTAAGACGAAAAGGCTTCCGTTCATTGGCACGTGATCATTGGCAATTATTCAACAATAAAGCAGAACAAATCGCTATTGTCCAAGAAGACAATCTCACAAAAGCTTTCCTTAGACGTGTCTTTTTAGGTAATTTACTCCCACTATCCTATGATATGATTATTGATAATGTCACTGTCGCAACTTTTAAACAAAGATTCAATATCCTTCAATATGAACTAGATCTAGATTTCGTTCCGAATAGACAAAAATCAGTAGATCATCGTCTAGGTATAGCGGCTTGTTTATTATTAGCAATAATTGAAGGTCGACAAAATTAAGCTATTAAAGTATTAATTAAAGGAAATTTTGTGTCTGGATTCTGAAATGGTATTAAAAGCTGTTTTTGAAGGTCTGGTATTTGATGAGAAAGACCAAGTTGTAAATGTTGTTTACATCGGGCAGGATCCATGTTATGTCGTTGATGATGATGGTTTCCAGCGACATATCCCTAGTGAACAAGTTGATCGACAAGTCCTTGAAATGATGGGAACATGGATTGAAGGACACGAAGATATATTGAGTCAACAAGCCGCAAAAATGCTTGGACAAAATGATCTCTTTTCTATTGCAGCTATATCATCCCAATTGAAGAATATTGATCAACAATTTGAGAAGGTATTAGAAGTTGGTTTACCTGAAGATACACGAGCCTATCTTGGCATGATGGGCTTCCGGATTAATATTGATATCCATGGGAAAGTATTGGATGTAAATCAACCCGGGATGACATCGATAGATGATGAATAAGTTTTATTCTTTTACTGGGAAATAACACACGCCTACAGTGCCTGGTCCAGAATGAACACCTAGCGCTGGTGGAAGTTCGGTAAATAATTCTTCTACAACACTAATTCGCTCTTTAATTAATGAACGGATTTTCTCCGCTTCCTCAAGCGCTGCTGCATGGACATATGCAATTTTCACTTTTCCATTCGATCCCACTGCTTTTTCAACTTTCTCCACAATCATTTTATAGGCTTGCTTTCGACTACGAGCAACTCCCAAAGCAACAATTTCACCATCTTCCATTCCAATCAACGGTTTAACATTCAAAAGGGAACCAATCAAATGTTTCGCTTGCCCTATACGCCCACCCATATAGATATATTTCAAAGTATCTGCTGTTTGGATCATTCGAGTGATTGGTATCATTACTTTGACTTTGTTTACAATATTCTCGAGTGAGCTACCAGAAAGCGCCTGTCTTGCAGCTTCGATGACCATCCAGCCATGACACATAGACACATTCAATGTATCAATTACTTCTACACGCAATTTTGGAATCATCTCCTGGATAGTTTGCTTCGCAACCATAGCTGCTTGATAAGCTCCGCTACCTTTAGAAGTCATATGGATGCTAATGATCTCATCAACATCTTCTTCTTTAACTATCTTTTGATACATCTGTAAATAATCCCCAGGACCTGGACTAGCTGTTTGAGGAAGGATTTTTGCACTTTCCAACCATTTATAAAAATTCTCCCGTTGAACATCAACTAGATCCCTCAAAACTTCCTTTCCCCGATGAATATAATAAGGGACAATATAAATATTTAACTTCTGGATCAGAGACTCTGGAATTGAAGCTGTGCTATCGGTTACTATTGCTATCTTAGACATAATCCCCTCCTGGAAGGATTTTTATCAAAGAACTCATTTTTAACTCATATTTTGAAATAAATAATATTCAAAACAATCCGAACAAAAAGTTATTTATTGGTTAAGTTTACCATTATTACCACAAAATATGAATACCGAGTTATTAATCTCGGGAAAATATCCTATTGTAGTTTTCAAAATAGCTTCGCTAATATAAGTGATGTTAAAGAATATTGATATTAATCATGGTACGATCAATATGAACTGATCAGTATTTCGAATGGAAGAATTGGGAAAATATTAATAATTCATCATAATAAAGTAGATTTTCGAAAAACGGATATCAATTATCTGGTAAAATCAAATATTATTTAATCTAAATCTTTCAATTATTCGTATGAGGTAATAAATGGTCAAACAAATACCGGTTGTTGAAAAAATATTAAGCGCTAATGATCGTTTAGCTGTTGAAAATCGTTTAAAAATAGATCAAGCGAATCTTTTTGCCATCAATCTCATGGCATCTCCTGGCGCTGGAAAAACATCTTTGATTGAACATACAATAAAAAGTCTATCAAGTAAATATCGAATCGCAGCAATAGATGGAGATGTCGCTACCAGTATTGATGCAGATAGGATCGAAGCCGCAGGAGCCACAGCTATACAAATCAACACTGGAGGGGAATGCCATTTAGATGCCGTTATGTTGAGAAACGCGTTGGAAATATTAGATCTACCATCCTTTGATTTACTAATCATCGAAAATGTTGGTAACTTGATTTGCCCTGCCAATTTTAAATTAGGAACGCATCGAAATGTACTCATAGCTTCAATCCCCGAAGGGGACGATAAACCCTATAAATATCCAGGTATGTACAAAGGTGTAGATGCATTGGTGATCAATAAAACTGATCTTTTACCTTATATCCCATTTCGAATGGATTATTTCCGTCAAGGAGTCGAGATACTAAATCCTGGTTTAATCACATTCCCATTATCATGTCAGACTACAGAAGGTATACAAAATTGGTTAGATTGGCTTGAAACGAATATTCAAGAACGTATTGCATGAAGAATCTGGTCGGCACTCATATCCATATAACCGGCATTGTGCAAGGAGTTGGTTTTAGACCATTTATCTATAAGATCGCTACTCAAACCGGGTTATATGGTTGGGTGAGAAATACATCTTCGGGAGTTGATATTCAAATAGATTCTACTGAAGAAAATCTTCGTATCTTTCTAGATAGAATAGAAAAAGAGTTTCCCCCTCTCGCTCGAATTGATTCTATGCAAATCAAGAGAGTTGATGCGAATAGTTTTTCTACCTTTGAAATCAAGCATTCGAAACCAATACCAGGAGCATTTATTCCCATATCACCAGATGTATCGATCTGCGATGATTGTTTAAGAGAATTATTAGACCCAAACGATCCGCGCTATCGGTATCCTTTTATTAATTGCACGAATTGTGGTCCTCGTTTTACCATCATTGAGGATATTCCCTACGATCGTCCCAATACAACGATGGCACCCTTTGAATTATGTGATTATTGTAAATCACAATATGAAAATCCTTTGGACCGACGCTTTCATGCCCAACCAGTTGCGTGTGAAAATTGTGGACCGTATGTATGGTTTGAGCGTATAGATATCAAAGAAAATCAAAAAGATTTTGAGCATAGTATAACAAATGATGATGCGATTATCGAGACACAAAAAAGCCTTTCACAAGGAAAGATACTCGCAATCAAAGGCTTAGGTGGTTTCCACTTAGCTTGTGATGCTACCAATGAAGATACAGTTATGGAGTTACGATCTCGAAAATTGCGAGTCGATAAACCATTTGCCTTAATGATGGCAAATATTGAGACAATTGAAGACAATTGCATCATCAATCAAAAAGAACGCGACCTGCTACTGTCTCGCCAACACCCTATCGTGCTTGTCAAACGGAAAAACACATCAAAAATTTCCAAATCCGTAGCGCCGTATCAAGATAAGTTAGGTGTAATGTTACCTTACACTCCCTTGCATTACTTGATTTTTACAGAGGTTCATGATCACAAAATAAAAGTACCCAAAGCATTAGTCATGACGAGCGCGAATATAAGCGAGGAGCCAATCGCGATAAAAAATGATGAAGCACGTCTAAGATTAGCAAATCTCACAGATGCATTTCTAATGCACAATCGAGAGATTCGCACACGTTGTGATGATTCTGTAGTAGCCGTAATTAGGAATTCCACAAGAAATGAAAACCAGCATACAGATGGAAATGGGATCTATCCTATCCGGCGTAGTCGTGGCTATACCCCTAATCCCATACGCATTCCATGGAATGCCCCTCAGGTACTAGCAACGGGGCCAGAATTAAAAAATACATTCTGCTTTACCAAAGAACAATATGCTTTTCTTAGCCAGCATATTGGTGATATGGAAAATTATGAGACTCTTCAATCCTTTGAGGATGGGATTCATCACTTCGAGAAGCTTTTCCGTCTTAAACCTGAAATTATTGCCTATGACTTACACCCAAATTATTTTTCCTCTCGATATGCACTTGAAAGATCAAAAAATGAAAGCCTACCTGCGGTAGGTATTCAACATCACCACGCTCATATTGCTGCATGCATGGTGGATAATCATATCAGCGATAACGAACCAGTTATCGGAGTATCTTTCGATGGAACTGGCTATGGTGACGATGGGAATATTTGGGGTGGAGAATTTCTAATTGCCAATTACCAAGAGTACTCGCGCTATGCTCAATTTGAATATCATCCACTGCCAGGTGGCGATTCATCAACACGTAAACCTTATAGAATTGCCCTAGCATATTTATGGACACATCAAATTTCATGGGAAAATGATTTGTTTCCCCTACATTCTGTCTCGCAGGATGAATTAAAGATGATCAATGCTATGTTGGAGAATGACATTAACTCCCCGCTCACTTCTAGTGTAGGACGTTTATTCGATGCCATTGCAGCTCTGATCGGAGTTAGATCAGAAGTCAATTATGAAGCTCAAGCAGCGATTGAACTAGAAGCAATCGTTGATAAAGATGAAAAGAGAGCCTATTCACTCCCGTTTGAAGATAATGTATTAAAAATCAAACCTTTATTGACCGCAGTTGTAAACGATATAAAAAATCATTCTTCAACACCTAGTATAGCAGCTAAGTTCCATAATGGACTTGCCAATGCAGTACTTAATGTTTGTCAATCAATCCATAATACGCATCATATCAACCGTGTTGTATTAAGTGGTGGAGTATGGCAAAATATCACACTCCTTGAAACTACCACACAACTATTGAAAAAAGCAGGCTTTGATGTTTTTATACATCACCAGGTTCCAACTAATGATGGTGGCTTATCGTTGGGACAAGCTGCCATAGCTATACACCAACAAATATGATTATCGGATTATCTGATCTAAGAAATCGAAGGTATCATGAAATATATTTCTGAGTATCGTGACGCAAATCTAGTTAAAAACATATTAGAAGAAATTGATCATATCGTAACGAAAAATTGGACGATTATGGAAATATGTGGTGGTCAGACTCACGCAATCGTCCGCTATGGAATTGACAAACTACTGCCAGGAAATCTTGAACTTGTACATGGACCTGGTTGTCCAGTTTGTGTTACGCCGCTAGAGCTGATCGATAAAGCGCAAGCTATCGCTTCACAGGATCATGTTATTTTTACATCTTACGGTGATATGTTAAGAGTTCCGGGTAGCACCTCGGATCTTTTTTCAATTCGAGCATCTGGTGGAGATGTCCGTGTTGTTTATTCACCTTTGGATGCAATCAAGATCGCTCAAGATAATCCGAGTAAAGAAGTAGTTTTTTTTGCCATCGGATTTGAAACAACTGCTCCTGCAAATGCGATGAGCGTCATTCAAGCAAAAAGATTAGGAATTAAGAATTATAGTGTTTTAGTATCCCAAGTTCGTGTACCACCAGCAATGCATGCAATCCTAAGTTCGCCTCAAAACCGCGTCCAAGGGTTCTTAGCGGCGGGACATGTAAATACTGTAATGGGTTATTGGGAATATCCAGAAATTGCAAAAAAATACAAAGTCCCTATCGTCGTAACTGGCTTCGAACCCTTAGATATTGTGCAAGGCATATTAGATACCGTCAAATTATTAGAAGCCGGAAAGGCTGAGGTTGGAAATGCATATTCGAGAGTAGTTACCTATGAGGGTAATCAATCTGCACAAAATATTATCAATGAAGTTTTTTGCGATTGTGATTGGAAATGGAGAGGAATTGGCACAATTCCTCAAAGTGGTTGGTGTCTTCAACCTGCATTAGAGGAATTTAATGCTGAAAACCGTTTTAATGTAGAAGATATTCACCCAGAAGAATCGCCTCTATGTATATCTGGAGAAATATTACAAGGAATAAAGAAACCCAAAGACTGTCCTGCCTTTGGTAAAGAATGTACGCCTGAAACACCACTTGGTGCAACCATGGTTTCTGGAGAAGGTGCATGTGCTGCTTATCACAAATATGGAAGGTTTATTGAATCATAATGAATGACAATCCATTCCCCTCTATACAAGGTCCTGTATGTCCAGTACCACTTCAGCATAAGGAAAAAATTGTCTTAGGACATGGAAGTGGAGGAAAAATGATGAACGATTTAATTCGCGACATTTTCCTACCCCCTTTAGATAATCCAATTCTACGTATTGGAGATGATGCCGGAGTTGTATCACCAAACGGGAATACGTTTTTTTCGATAAGCACTGATGCTCATGTTGTATCACCTCTTTTTTTCCCTGGAGGTGATATTGGGAAGTTAGCTGTTTGTGGCACTGTAAATGACGTCGCGATGATGGGCGCAAAACCTCTTTATTTGACTGCAAGTTTTATTCTTGAAGAAGGGTTAGAAATTGAAACATTGATCAATATTGTCAATTCAATGAAAGAAGTTGCAGATGAAGCTGATGTTCAAATAATTGCTGGCGATACAAAAGTGGTTGAAAGGGGCAAAGCAGATGGAATCTATATTTCAACCTCTGGTATAGGTAATGTCTATCCAATGGTCTCCATAAGTGGCAATCAAGCGAAACCTGGTGACCATATTATTCTCTCAGGTACTATCGGTGATCATGGAATTGCTGTACTAGGTGCTCGTGGAGAATTAGGTTTTACATCAAATATTCAAAGCGATGTAGCACCACTTAATCACTTGATAGAAACGATGTTAAACACAAGCAAAGAAATCCATGTGCTACGTGATCCTACTCGAGGGGGAGTAGCCTCAGTTCTTAACGAAATAGCAAACCAATCCAATGTGGGAATTTTCATAGACGAAGAAAGCATTCCAGTAAACCCCTCCGTACAAGCCGCTTGTGAGATGTTAGGATTTGATCCCCTATATATCGCTAATGAAGGAAAACTTGTTGCCTTTGTATCCGAAAGAGATAGCCAAAAAGTCTTAGAAACAATGCATCAAACAAAATACGGAGAAAATGCTGTCATTATTGGTAAGGTTGAACAAAAACCAGTGAAACGAGTATTAATGAATACCTTGATTGGATCGACACGTGTCGTTGATATATTATCTGGTGAGTTGTTACCTAGAATATGCTAGGATTCAACCTTAGAATTAAGACATAAATAATATCAACCTTATTTCAAAGACAAATGAAAAAAAATTCTTCATTATCCTTCACCAAAATTGGGTTGAAAATAAGACGCTTTATTCTCTTGCCACCATTGCCTCCAAGCTTTCACATTCATTCCAAAGTAATTACCGGTAACATTTTGAAGCAAGTCAGCAGTTTTTTCTGCCGTCTGATAATGCAATGAACTCAAAGCTCGTGTTCTACCACCTTCTTCTGTGCGAATATGCGCCATATTAAATCCAGATTCAACCAGTGTCCTTTCCTCATCTGCTAACTCCAGATAATTATCGAGCGCTTCAATCAAAGGATCAACAGTTAATATCCCAAAAGTCTCCAGCATTTTTTCTGTTTCTAACAATCTTCGCTGATTATTCGTAGCCAAGTCATGAGTTAGATATATAATTTTCATCATTACTTGTTTTAGAACTTGCTTTGCAGCAAGGCGGACATGCTCATCAGGATCGCGCAAAGCTGATTGTATCGTTTCTAAACCTAGATGAGAGCCATTCTTTCCCAAAGATTGAATTGCGGCAATTCTCACTTCAGGATAAGGGTCTTTACATGCTTCGAGGAGAGCTGAAATAGAACTTTCATCAGACAACCGGCTTAACCCCCACGCAGCTTGTGATCTGACAATATTATCCTTAGATTTAATTGCCAGCAATAGCGCATCTTCCTCAGTAGCTCCAATTCCCTTTAAAGCGCCTTTCGCAGCTTGGCGCACTTCAGCATTTTCATCCCCCACCGCCATTGCCAAAGCCATTTCTGACTTTTCATCACCAATAATACCTAAAGAAACAACAGCAGCAATACGCACTGTTATTTCTGGATCATACAAAGCTTTTTGTAATGCATCAACAGCACTAGTCCCATGTAGCTTCCCTAACGCATATGCTGCTCCCCACCGAACGTCATCATCAGGATCCTCCAAATTCTTGACCAATTCATCGATAGCCACCTGTCCCAGCCTTGATAACACATTCAAGGCGCCCATGCTGATGCTGACATTCTTCACTGCCAATGCCTCATTTAGAAAAATCACTGCATCAGATCCAAAGAATACCAAAGCATCTACTACTTTAGGACGGAGGAACCGATCGTTAATTCGCAATAAACCAACAAGGGCTGGAATACTCTCTTTACATCTAATTCTCGTCAATGCAGTTATGATTCTCTTTCGCAGCTCTTGATCTTTAATATCAAGCAGATTGATCAAGGATTGACATGCACGAGCGTCACGGATTTTTCCCAAAGCTTCTATACTTTCTTTGAGAATGCTCCGATCTTCATTATCAAGTTGTGCTATTAATGAGTCGACAGATCTCGGATCCCTTAGTTCACCTAACGCTTTCATAGCTTTAACTTTAGTTTTTGTTTGAGAGATGGAAGTCTTATTAAGCACCCAAATTAAACCATCCACATCTTTCTCATTCTTAAGTTCCGAAACTTTTGGGAGTTTTCGGAATTTTGTTATCAATCTCATAAACATATTTTCTGATTTCAAACTAGCCTCCTCGTCATCTTATTTTTAATAAAACCAATAGCAAATTTTAATGAAGATATACATTCATCCGAGACTTTCTCAATGGATACTCAGACTCAAAGTCTTCACCAATCTTTCAACCAGAATATTCGAGGATACTGATCGTAGGGATTATCGTGATTTGACAATCTATAGAAAGAAAATTTCAGCCCACAGAACCCAGGAAAATCTTCTACCTTAAATATACCATATCTCGGACGATAAATTAGGTTATGTGGTTTTTTGTAAATTTAATAAACTGTACCCAATCAAATTCTTTGATATCATGCTCACCATTCCGAATATGATATCCAATTGTGGTATCTAAAATTGATTGATCGACTGCGGGAAAATCAGATTGCTCCAACCCCCTCTTTCCTAAGAGAGCATACACTTTACTCGCAGCTTTAGCGCTTAGAAATTCACCCATGGGATCAGCCCAAACGTCTAGCGATGCACTAGCAACATAGACTGGTCGTGGTGCGATCAGTGAAATCAACATATGTTGGTCTACAAGCATATTGCTTTCTTGATCGATGTATCTCTCAAAATTCTTACAAAACCAATAAGGGTAAAAACGATGGATTAACCCAATCGTTTCTCCGACGCGACGTCGACTTAATGCTGCTCCCATGCAACCAGAATTATTGGATATTACAATTGAGAATCGATCATCAAGAGCACCAGCCAATAGCGCTGCTTTCCCTAAACGAGAGTGTCCAAAAAGTATTATTCGGTGTTGATCAATATTCTGATCATCTTCAAAATAATCCATAACTTTTTGTAGACCCCACGACCATGTCGCTATAGCACCCCATTGATCACTATCTTTTGATTCACTGGCAAACAGCGCCTGTATACTATCGCGATAACCTTGAGGATGGTCTGGATATAAATCTCCATAATATACAGTAGCTAAACCAAAACCAGTTTCAATGATTTGTTGAACAAGCCAGCGTTTTGCATGCGACCCACGTGAATGTTCAGACGCCTTTTGATCAACAGCACCAACACACATCTGAGTAGAAATCCATTTCTCAGATAAAGTAATATTAGGATCAGAAAGAATAGTATGGTTTCCACAAAAATTTAATCCTAAGAATAACGGAACAGGGTGTTCTGATGGACTATTCGGTAGATAAATTAAGACATCTATATACTTTTCGAGATAGTTTTTTTTGAAGATCAATCGCACTTCCTTCAGGGTCGCTTTCCCACGTAATGCATTTTTTATTGTTTTTCTCACCACAGACCTTGTCTCAAATTTCCCAATTGGTACTCTTCCATAAATCTCTCTTTGGAAATATTCCTTTATGATCGGTCTATTTAAAGTAAACCATTCATTTGGAGTTTTTATCCTATTTTTCCCAGGAAGAGCTAAGGGATCAGGCAGTTCTAATTTTGATAAGTCATTGATCACTTAATACTTACTCATATTTTACAAATCATTAGCAAGAAGAAAGTTAAATAATACATAATATATGCAATCATCATCATCGATACTTGATGCAATCAATGTCACCATCAAGATATTCATTAATCTTGCCTTTTCATCACTTAGAAAACATAACTGTAATAAGCATGATATTTCTCAAATAAGGAAATCTCCAGTTCCGTTTCTTTCAAGATTTGTAATGCAATTGGATTCTGATCATATTTCATTCGTAAAAAGAAAAAACGTTCACGCATTGGTTGATTATCTGCTTCCCAATCTGCAGGTGGTAGTATAAAATGACCAAGCAATTCATATCCGGTTTCTTGAATGATTTTTAAGTTCGTTTTTATATCCTTCATACTTGTAATTTTATCAAAAATTTCTCCTCATTACTCTCAAAAAGACTCAAACACATGCAAATTAATGCTCTTTTCCTTAGTTTAAAGCAAAAATCTTCATAAATTGATCGTGTAATATGAAAATTACTATCCAGCCGGTATAATTATTGCAACTATATTTATGGATTATTATGAAAAGTATATTTACTCCAACTCTTCGAAATATCCCACCGTTTGCCGGTCTTCATAAGCAATCTTGTGAATATCTACAGACGCACTTAGTTCGCTACGATTTCGCACCTGGAAGATCTATCCTATCAAAGGGTAAACGCGGTTCTTTTTTTGCTATCGTTGGACGAGGCGCTGTAATCATACAAGAAGCGAATGGAGAAACTAAAACTCTCCTGACTGGCGCTATGTTTGGTGAAGGTATGATGCGTTATGGCGTCCCCAGTTCATTTAGTGTTCGCGCTCTTACCGAGACTAGTCTATGGGTCATTAAGCGATCTGATTGGCTTATAGCACAAAGCCTCCCTCAACCAGAGAAAAAGAAGATTGCAGCCCCAAAACAAATAAAGAAAACACGCAATTATCGCTGGCTATCAGCGCTTGTCATTCTATCGATATTCATCATTGCTGGCAGCACTATATTGGGATCAACTCTTTTCAATTACACCAACGATCTAGTTACAAAACTAGCCATTGATGCGGATCGTCTCGATTTGGCTAAAGAATATTTAGATATCGTAATTAAGATAGATCCCGATTCTCCCCAACTATATGACGCCTTAGGATTTATCCTCTATCAAGAGAATAAAAAAATTGAATCACAAGTCACATTTGAAAAAGCGCTCAACCTAGATGATTCGCTTGCATCAGCTCAAAACAATATTGGCGTCATCTTTTTGGATGAAGGAGAAATTTCGAAAGCAATTAATCACTTAGAAAACGCTGTAGAACTAGATCCAACTAGCGCTAGCACCTATCTTAATCTAGGGAACGCGTTCTTAAAAGCACGGGATTATCAATCAGCTCTACAATCATATCAAAAATCTTATGAAATAAATCCAGATTTGATCCAAGCTAAAGTCCTTTGGGCGAGTGTCGCACTTGAAATTGGGCAACCTTCAGCAGCAAAAGAAGTCTGGCAAGACGTATTAACTGTCAATCCAACTAACGCAATTTCAAATCGTGGTCTTGGTGTAATAGCAGTCCTAGATAAAGATTTTGAGAATGCGCTACCATATCTTCAGATCGCTTCTCTTTTATTACCCAAGGATGCTATCACTCGTTTTTACTTAGGGGTCACATGGGAAAATTTGAACAATACTGATAAAGCAGTTGCTGAGTATGGGGCAGTACTGGCTTTGAGCCAGAATGAAGAATTAATCCAGCGAGCCCAACAACATCTGGCTCGCATCCAGGATTAGCCTCAAAGGCTTAGCAGAAAGGAGATGGAAACGGAAAATTTAATTGATCTGTTTTGTTGATAATAAACTCAAGTTAGTAAAATACTTTTGAGGAGAAATACCATGAAGAAAAAACTATTGATCATTTTTATATTTGGACTATTGGTTGCGATTTTAGTACCTGCAACCGTTAGTGCTGCGGGAAGTTTTTACTGCAGTGCACTAAAAGCTTCTGGTGGTCTAGGCACTTGGAGTAATCCTTGGGCTTGCAGTACCGATGCTCAACTCGATGATGTAGTAGACACCATTTGTAATGTTTACGGTGGCGGACATCTATACCGTATTCACAGCAATTATTATGTCTATTACCGAATAGATTATTATGGCTACAATGAATGCATCAAAGGATATCCAGTAACTTTCTCAGGCTATCCACCTGATACAGGACCTGATATTCCATTACCTATCCTAATTACTGGGGGTGTTGGACTTGGCGCCATTTTAGTCATAGCTGGCTTACTAATTCGGAAGAAAACACAATCTGTAAGCTAAACACTAGTACTGCCTGTGTTTAGAGTATAAACACAGGCAGTACCTTAGATTAATAATAATCAAATACGAAAACGAATACTACTCTTTCTTAAGATAAAATAAATAGACATATTAAATCCTAGGACCTAAATCGGAGCCATCCATTGAAAAACAACCTTTTGCGTCGAATAAGCGATCTCTTTATTCTGCTTGGGAGTTTAATATTATTTACCGTAGTCCTTTTATGGGTGCGCTCTGCACTTGCGGCACAACAATTTGAAGATGTTACATATATCCTTTCAAATGTAGAAATTGACCCTCCTTTACCAACACTGACTTTTACACCAACCCCAAGCCCAACAATTACTCCAACTTTTACGCCACACCCAACTCTAACTCCTTTACCCACACTCACATCAACCCCAACAGATACGCCGCTCCCTACACCCACACCACTACCAACACATATTCCATCAGCTGGAAGAGTAGTGCAAATTTTGATTCCTAAATTAAATATTCAGCGCACAGTCGTTTATGTCGGATTAAAGGGAAACCAATGGGATACAGATTCTCTTTTTGCAAATCAGAATCGACAAGACCTGGTGGGACAAATCATGACATCATCTAATCCAAGAGATGGCAGCAATATTGTATTGATGGGGCATAACTACAATGAGGGATGGTATTCGGGACCCGGTGTTTTCGCAAATATTAAATCACTGCAACCAGGTGATGAGATAGAAGTACAAACCGAAAGCGGTGAGCACTTTATTTATATCGTGCAAAAAGTTAAACAAATACCATGGGGAAACAATACCAACGCAGAACTTGAAAAACACCAAAAATATCTGTATCCAACAGAAAACGAACAACTTACGCTGGTGACCTGTGGTGGAACAGTCTTCTTCTCCTGGTCCCATAGAGTATACGTTGTTGCATCACCAGCTTATTGATCATTGACTATGTAAAACTTAATAAGTAGTCATGGTAGAATCATATTCTACGATGAAAAGATATAATAAACCTATCTAATTTAAAGGATTCATATGCAAAAATACAAACCCAGTAAGCAATTCCTTCGAAAGCTAATCCTAGCTTACTCACTGATCGCACTTGTCGTTTTAATGGGTATATCCATTTTCTCAGGACTGATTTCTTTAGACGACCGTCAAGCAGCATTGAATGTTTTCATTTTTCTTACTATCCCTGATCTCATTTTTTGGATAGTGGCAATGATATTATTAAGACCATATTATCGTAGCCTTTCGTATGAAATCCTTGAGGATGAAGTCATTGTTCATGTAGGGATTTTCACTCATTCGGTAAAACATGTTCCTTATCGCACAGTAACCAATCTAAGCATCAAGCGAGATATTTTTGATCGCTGGTTTTACAAATTAGGTTCACTAAATATTCAAACTGCGGGCATGAGTGGTCAACAAGGGGCTGAAGAGCAGTTGCTAGGTTTAGAAAATGTAGATGAAGTCTATCAATTAGTCGCCAAAGAAATTCGTCGTTTTAAGGGTGCTATGTCACCCACACAAACTGACACCGAACTCGAACCTAATGAGATCAACATCAAGATATTAGATGAGCTTGTAAAAATTCGATCAATTTTAGAAAAATAATAAGTCGGAATATTTAACGTCTATATTTTAGGAAGCAAAGCTATTGATTAAAAAATATTTTCGATTATTCACAGATTCAAATGCTAAATAATATTATTTCCAACGTAGCCAAGGGAGGATACATTCTTACATGGATCGAATATGCTGCATTGATCATCGAAATGTTAGCTGTTATTATTATTTTTGTATCCATTTTTTTTGGTGTTATTCGGTATTCTTTTCAAGGATTTTTTAAAACGGAAGATGAAGAAAGATATAATGAACTTAAATTACGTCTAGGAAGATCCCTATTGTTGGGATTAGAAATTTTAGTCGCAGCAGACATTATTAGAACAGTAGCGCTTGAGGCAACAATTGAAAGTGTCTTAGTTCTGGGAATTTTAGTAGTAATTCGCACTTTTCTCAGTTGGTCATTAGAGGTAGAAATTGAAGGGCATTGGCCTTGGAAAAGGACGAAGTAAATCAAAATCACGTCTAACAATCTATTATTTAATATTCGATGATTAATAAACGTCCTTTCTTCCTTTTTTTCATCATTTCGATAATTATTGTATTATTCAGTACTCTCTACCTGCAACCTCACTTAACTAGTATCAAAGATTTATCCCCAGTAACTGTTACATTTTCGCCAAAATATACAGAAACCCAAAAAATATCAAATCCTATTCCTACATTCCAATCTGTCTCAAGTGCTACAAATGACAATTTAGCATTGGATGAGACAATCATTCCATTTGATGATCCTTTTCATCTCTTAACGATTGACTATTTAAGATATCGAGAGTATCTACCAAGTAAGATTGTGATTGATGAGATATTAGAACCAGGGATTAATTACAATCGCTACATAGTCTCTTACTTATCCGATGGGCTGATAATCTATGCGTTAATGACGGTTCCAATGGATGAGATGCCTATAGATGGCTATCCAGTGATAATATTTAATCATGGCTACATTCCTCCAACTCAATATGAGCCTACTAAAATCTACGAAGCTCATGTTGACGCATTTGCCAAAGCAGGCTACCTAGTATTTCGTTCAGATTATCGAGGACATGGAAAATCAGAAGGAGTGCCAATAGGCGCGTATGGTGCTCCAGATTATATTGTTGATGTTCTCAACGCGATAGCTTCATTGAAAGAATATCCTCAGGCAAATCCTAATAATATCGGTATTTGGGGGCATTCGATGGGAGGTTGGATTACATTACGGGCTATGGTTGTAGACCCAGAGATTAAAGCTGGCGTTATCTGGGCAGGAATGGTAGCATCTTATCCAGATTTGCTTACCAAGTGGAGATGGACTGCTTCAACGCTAGAATCAGATTCAAACGAACTTTCATCAAGACAAAGATGGTTAAAATCATTTACAGATGTATTAGGAGACCCTCAAGAAAACCCTGAGAAATGGAGTCCCCTTTCTGCCAATTCATATTTAGATCAACTTTCAGGACCTCTTCAATTACACCATGGAACTACCGACGACGAAGTCCCCATTGAATTTTCATACACGCTGACAAAGCAAATCCAAGATTTAGGGGGAATTGTCGAATTCTATATCTATGAAAATGATAACCATAACCTTTCAAACAATTACTCTGCAGCGATTTTTCGATCAATTGATTTTTTCGACAAATACCTAAAGGATAATAACTAGAAATCGGAATTCAAAAAAAATCATCAATTTACAATTAATTCTTTCGTTATGTTATGCTAAAATAATACTTGGAATAATTCAAAAGAAATATTGATTGCTACTCAAGGAGGAATCATGTTTGCTCGTGTGACTAGTGGAAAAATTAAACCTGACAAATTAAAAGAGCTTGCTGTGATTGTCAAAGAAATCATCCATCCCCATGCAGCAAATCAACCAGGTTATGCTGGTTACTTACTACTTACAGATCCGGACACAAATAAAGTTCTAAATATCTCCATATGGAAGACAGAAGAATCCATGCGTGCTGGGGAACAAAGCGATTATTATCAAAAACAAATTGCTCGGGCTGCTAGTACTTTTGCGGATGCTCCTTCAATGGAACATTATGTGGTTGAATTCAAAGATTAATGCGTATCAATCCAGAATACAATATAATCATCCTGCGCCAAACCGCAACAACTCCGCAAATTCAGTTGGCATTTCTGATAATTCAATTGCTTTCGCGGCTTTCTCTACATCATAAGTTACACGAATAAACTCAACAATTAATTCTTGATCCTCAACACTTACAACAATATACCCAGCTCTAGGATCGCCGTCTTTTGGCTTACCCACACTTCCAGCATTAATGATCTGTTTACCATTGGACAATTTACGATGATAAGGTAAGTGTGTATGTCCACAGATGATTACATCGACATCGCTATTCTCAAATAAGCGTTCCACACTCCGTTCAGGACGATCCTCATATAAATACTCATTGACTTTTCGAGGACTGCCATGCACCAACAAAATCCGTAATCTTTCTAGATCAATTGTTTGGCTAAAAGGTAGTGACCTTAAAAAATATTTATTCTGCTCACTCGTGTTGCGATTTGTCCATGCAATAGAGCGGTTGCCTAACTCCCTGGCTTGTTTTGTTTTATAAGCACAACCGCAATCATCACTATTTCTACCTACACCATCATCATAATTCCCTGAAATGGTTGGAATACGCTCCTCTCGAATAATATCAATGACTTCATTTGGATTGGTACCATATCCAACCAAATCACCCAAACAATATCGCTGATCATAACCTCGTGACTCCATATCATCCAAAACTGCTTTTAATGCAGGTAAATTCCCATGAATATCTCCAAATACTGCAATGGTCTTCATAAAACACCTTTAAATTATCTCTAGGATTTATCTAACATAATTAAAAAGTAGGCAATTCGGGTCTTTAATTGCAAGGCTGTCTTTTGAAACGCTTCGAACCTCACCGTCTCATTCCCTTTTACTTCAGCTGGATCAGGGAAACTCCAGTGAATTTGATCCGGTTTTCCTGGAAAAATTGGACAGACTTCTCTAGCCTTGTCACATACTGTAATGACATAATCGAACTCTTTCTGGTGAAATTGATCGATATCTTTAGATGTATGTTCTTTGATGTCTATTCCCATTGATTCCATAGCGCGGACTGCCAACGGATGAACCACAGAAGGTTCAGTGCCAGCGCTAAATACCTTGATAGTACCATTGCTCATGTTTCGAATAATACCCTCCGCCATTTGTGATCGAGCGCTATTATGCGTACAAAGAAACAATACTGATATCGGTTTTTCCCTTTTTTGCTGGATAACTTTGAAGGTAGAAAGATCGTTTTCTAACAGCGCTGGATGTAAAGCCAATCCACTCGTACGGTAAAGCCTTTGTAGATTTTCCAATTCAATACTATAATAAATTTCCCTCCCATCTGCAGCGCTGCGAGATACTCTTAATAGCCCATGTGCGTTGAGCAATTGTAGATGATAAGAAACAAGGTTTTGAGGCTGATTAAGTGCCTCAACCAATTCCTGTACTTTTAAGTCACTTTTAGACAGATTTTTTAAAATCTCCCATCGGATATGATGACCAATCAATTTAAAGAATTCTGATGGATATGTGGTTAAAATTTCGTGATTCATAGCAACTCCTTATATCAAAATATTTTATATCAAATTCTATTGATATACTATCACCATTTACGAGATATTAGATTAATAATTTATTAGATTATTATATTTAGAAAAAATATATCACAGGAAAGAAATGACATTAATCATATTCTGTTTTTTGAATATATGTTATAATACATTCAAGAAATAGAATATGAGAAAAATAAAACCAGAAAAACGAATCGCAACTTTTTTAAAGCATATCAGTCATCCCACTCGCGTACGTATCTTATTAGCAATTGGAGAGGACGAAGCCTGTGTCTGCCATTTAGAAGCGATTTTGGGTTATCGCCAAGCTTATATATCTCAACATTTAATGGAACTGCGAAATGCCGGCATCTTGGAGACTTCAAAGGATGGAAGATATGTGTATTATCATATTGCTAATTTACAAATTCTAGTAATCATCGAGCAATTAGCTAATATTATCGGGATACCTACTGAAATTCTCGAGAATCTAAAAAACCCTGAGCCTTTATCGAATTGCTGTTGTCCAAGATGCACAAGCAATCATATGACTTCTTGCCAAAAATAATAAAATTTTTGAAGAAAAGGAGAGTTTTTTATGTTAACTATAAAAGTCCTTGGATCTGGCTGCCCAAATTGTAAAAGACTTGAACAAATTACAACCAAAGTAATTAACCAATTGGGAATTCAAGCTGACATTATCAAAGTAACCGATCCAACCACATTTGCTGACTATGGTATTTTAGCAACACCTGGTCTAGTAATAAACGAAAAACTGGTCAGTACTGGGCGAATACCTTCACCTGCGGAAATCACTAGTTTCGTTACAACTGCCCTATCATAGATAGAAATAACCTAATCAACCCCAAACAGCATATCTTACTTGGGGTTGATTGATATATAATAATATTCAATTAATCGAATATATTAAGGAAATCTAATGGATCCAATCTCAACATTTATTACACATTTGCTTTCTAGCGGAATAGGGAACCTGGCGGCTTACTTGGCTGCACATGTGCTTTTATGCCTTTTACCTGCCTTTTACATCGCTGGCGCGATGACTGCATTAATACCAAAAGAAACAATCACACGCTTCTTGGGTCGCAATACACCCAAAATCATTTCTTATCCAGCTTCAGCCGCGGCTGGATTTTTACTGGCGGTTTGTTCCTGTACAGTCATCCCTCTTTTCGCAGGAATTTATAAAAAAGGCGCTGGTCTCGGACCTGCGATCACCTTCCTATTTGTCGCTCCAGCGGTCAACATCCTAGCGTTGTCTTATACAGGAACTGTGATTGGTATCGATCTCGCCATCGCTCGGCTCGTGCTCTCGATTTCATTTGGAATCGGGATTGGCATCCTGATGGCGCTCATTTTCCATAAAGACGATGCTGCACACGACCAGGCGACTGACGCTATGTTTGCTGGACAAGCTTCGATGCGGCGCGCTTCAGTATTTTTCCTTTTGCTTTTAGTTGCTTTGCTCATTGTGGGTACTTTTCAAATCAATATACTTAAACAGACTTACCTTCAAATCGATCTACCAATAACGGGTATCGATCGGTTCCAAAATTTTTTATTCCAATTAGTGCCTTTTGATCCCGCCAAAGGAGAAGAAGGCGTCACAGCTCAAGGCGCCCTCCTAATTGGAATGCTGGTCTTAATTGGAATAGCTTCTTCGAGAGGGATCGAAACCATCTTCGATGGTTTCAATACTTGGACTTGGATATCGATGGTTTTGGTGGGAACGACTTTACTCATCGCCTCGGTAGGTATGACCCCGCACACAGATCACCTCAGCTTGGCTTTGACAGGCAAGTTTTTTGGTGTCTTGCTTATTTGTATTTTACTGGGCTGGATGCTCAAAACGCAACTGACTGAAGATGAATCGCGTGACTTTCTTTGGGAATCTTGGCGCTTCGTCAAACAGATATTCCCACTATTAATCGTTGGTGTATTCGTAGTCGGTATGATTCGCGTCTTGATTCAACCAGAATGGATCCAAAACTTAGCTGGTAGCAACACGATCTTTGCCAATTTTATCGGTGTCGTCTTTGGTGTATTCATGTATTTTCCCACTTTGGTTGAAGTGCCTATTGCTCAGATGTTCCTGGATTTGGGAATGCATCGCGGTCCTCTACTCGCCTATTTGATTTCAGACCCCGAACTAAGTCTACAAAGTATCCTAATCACCATCTCTATCATCGGGCGTTTAAAAACTTGGGTGTATGTCGGTTGGGTAGCGCTCTTCAGCACATTGGCTGGTTTGATCTATGGCGCCTGGGTTAACGGAGCAAGCTTAGGATTAGTAAGCTTCTATCTGATTGGCATATTGGCGACACTT
>CAZJMV010000060.1:0-23252 GCA_964547225.1 uncultured Anaerolineaceae bacterium
CAGATGAGGTGAGGAAGAGGAATGTATCCGCAGATGGCGCAGATGAGGTGAGGAAGAGGAATGTATCCGCAGATGGCGCAGATGAGGTGAGGAAGAGAAATGTATCCACAGATGGGCGCAGATGGGCGCAGATGAGGTGATGAATAGGAATGTATCCGCAGATAGGCGCAGATGAGGTGAGGAAGAGGAATGGATCCGCAGATAGCGCAGATGAGGAGATGAAGAGGAATGTGTCCGCAGATAGGCGCAGATGAGGCGAGGAAGAGGAATGTATCCGCAGATGGCGCAGATGGACGCAGATGAGGAGATGAAGAGGAATGTATCCGCAGATAGCGCAGATGAGGCGAGGAAGAGGGATGTATCCGCAGATAACGCAGATGAAGTGAGGAAGAGGAATGTATCCGCAGATGGCGAAGATGAGGCGAGGAAGAGGGATGTATCCGCAGATGGCGCAGATGAGGCGAGGAAGAGGAATGGATCCGCAGATGGCGCAGATCAGGATAATATTTGTTTGGATGGAGATTGGATTTGGTGGGAAGTTTAGTTGGATAAAAGAATTATGATCAAATGCTGGTAGAATTGAGGGAGGGATGAAATTGTTTTATGCAACTTGATAAATTTGATTACACAGATGAACAACGTTCGGTGGTGGCAGAAGCGCTGGATGAGGTGATCTTCTTAGAAGGACCGGCTGGGACGGGGAAATCGAGCGCTGCGGTGGCGCGCATGTTGGCGCTGATGGAGGCGGGTGTACCAGGCGGGAAGTTTTTGATCTGGGCGCCACAACGACTCTTGGGGTATGCCTATCAATCAGCTTTTATTCAAGCTTCTGTGAAGGCAGGAGGAACGCCAACGATCCTCACGATTGGCGGGCTAGCGAGTAGGATGATCCGCCTTTTCTGGCAATTGATTGCTGAAAGAGCTGGTTTTAGAAAACCCGATCAACCACCTGTTTTCCTGACCATGGAAACAGCACAATATTATATGGCAACCTTGGTGCAGCCTTTACTGGATGAAGGTTTATTTGCCGCTCTTACGATCCAAAGGAATCGATTATATAGCCAAATTTTAGATAATCTAAATAAAGCTGCTCTGGTAGGTTTTCCGCATAGCGAGATTGGAGAGCGTTTATCTTCCGCTTGGGTTGGCGAGGTCAAACAGACGCGCATCTATAGCGACGCTCAAGTGTGCGCTAATCAGTTTCGCAGCTATTGCTACCAGAATAATTTATTAGATTTCTCTCTGCAAGTTGAGGTATTCAGAGAATTTTGTTGGAAATTGGAGCCTTGTCGTAACTATCTGCTGAATCAATATAAGCATTTAATCTACGATAATGTGGAAGAAGATGCGGCTGCAGTGCATGAACTCTTTCGTGATTGGTTACCCCATTTTGATTCAGCGATGCTAATTTATGACTGGCAAGCGGGTTATCGAAATTTCTTAGGCGCTGACCCTAAAAGTGGTTATGGCTTAAGAGATGCGTGTAGTAAATATTTTAGATTTGAAAAATCTCTAGTAAATGAGCCGCAAATTCAAGCATTGATTGCTGAGATCGGGGTGCAATTAGGAAAACAAGTTGGGAGTTTAATACCTGATGGAATTATCCCTGAAAAAGCCGCTCCTAACAATGTTCAGGTGGATGACGCAATTGTGCTGAAGCCACATCGCTATTATCCACAGATGTTGGATTGGGTTGCGGAAAATATCGCTGATCTGGTCGTTGAGCAGCAGATCGCGCCAGGAGAAATTGTGGTTCTAGCGCCATTTTTATCCGATTCTTTGCGCTTTGCGCTGATGGAAAGGTTAGATGCGCTTCAAATCCCAGCACGCTCACATCGACCTTCACGGGCATTAAGTGAAGAGGCAGCGGTACGTTGTTTGATAACCTTATCTAAGCTCGCCTTTCCTGAATGGGAATTGATGACCAGTAAGTATGATTTGACCTATGCTTTAATGGAAGCGATTGCAGACATCGACTTGGTTCGTGCGCAGATCTTAAGCGCTCATACAGCTAAAATCATTTTAGGACAAGTCATCTTGGGTTCATATGCTGATTTGAACAGTGTTTTACGAGATCGTGTTACGTATAAATTTGGTGAGCGATTTGAAGAATTACGCAGTTGGTTATCTGAAAACAGCACTCCGAATATCCCCTTCGATCATTTTCTGAGCCGCTTATTTGGAGAGATTCTTTCGCAACCAGGTTTTGGTTTCTTTGGCGGGATTGATCAAGGCGCGCTTACTGCTAATCTGATCGAATCGGTCCAAAAATTCAGACGTGTCGCTGGTGAGCATTTAGAATTAGATGGGATACCTTTGGGAAAAGAATATATTCGCATGGTTGAACAGGGAGTTATTGCGGCGCAATATTTAACTAACTATGACCCGGAAGCGGAGAAATCAGCCGTACTGTTGGCGCCAGCCTATACTTTCTTGACTCGCAACCAACCTCGTCAGATCCAATTTTGGTTAGATATTGGCAGCCGTGGGTGGTCGCAACGTCTATATCAACCCTTGACTCAACCCTATGTGCTCAGTCGAAATTGGGAAAAAGGGCGTTTGTGGAGCGACCAAGATGAAGTCGATGCGGGTTATGAATTATTGTATCGAACTGTTCTGGGTTTACTTCGACGAGGCGGAAAAAGGATTTATTTGGGTATTAGCGAATTGGGTGAACAAGGCTATGAACAAAAAGGACCGCTCATGCGCACTATTAACCGCATATTGCGTGCGATTCGTCGTTCAGAACAAGAGTCGTGAGGAGCGAGGGATACAAAAATAGCCTGATGAAAAAAGCATTTATCGATCAAATCAACGTTCACTTACGCCCGAAACAAATACAAATCCTGCAGTATCAAAGCGGAAAGATGGGAATTTCGGCTGTGCCGGGTAGTGGAAAGACGTTTACCTTGTCATTGTTAGCGGCAAAGCTTGTCGCAGAAAATCTTTTCACTGATGAAGAAGAAGTTTTGGTAGTCACCTTGGTCAATTCTGCTGTCGATCATTTCAAGCGGGTGGTAGAACGATTTGTTGATCAGGGAGGCTTGATCCCGCATATCGGTTACCGTGTGCGCACACTGCATGGACTGGCGCATGATATTGTGCGTATGCGACCCGAGTTAGTGGGGCTTTCAGAAGCTTTTGAGATCGTTGATGAAAGCGAAGCGAAGCGGATCATTCAAACGATCACGAAATCATGGCTAGAAGGGCATCCAAATGACCTTGATCAATATTTAAAACCGGATCTTTCCGAATATAAACGCGCGGATGTGAAAAGAAAGCAGTTCCAAAAATTGGTGAGTGATATCGCCTGCAATCTGATTCGGACAGCAAAAGATAGAAGCATATCTCCTGAACGTTATCAAGCATTGTTAGATCAGATGCCGCTATCGCTGCCTTTAGCGCAATTAGGCTGTGATATCTATGCAGATTATGAGCGCGCGCTTAAATATCGGGGTTGTGTAGATTTTGAGGATCTGATGCGTTTGGCGTTAGAGGCGTTGCAATCCGATGCTGAGTACTTGGAACGATTACGCGAGCAATGGCAATATATCCTGGAAGACGAGGCGCAGGATAGCAGCCGATTGCAGCAAGAAATTCTAGAATTATTGGTGGGTGATAATGGAAATTGGGTGCGGGTAGGCGACCCAAATCAGGCGATCTACGAAACCTTCACAACTGCCAATCCAAAATATCTACATGAATTTCGAGAACGACAGGATGTGATCGCTGAAGACTTGCCAAACTCCGGACGCTCTACTCGATCGATCATAGATCTAGCTAATTATTTAGTGCATTGGACAAAGAACCAGCATCCGAACCTTGAAGTCAGAAATGCATTAGAAGCTCCACCTTGGATTGAACCTACAGATAATGATGATCCGCAACCCAATCCAGAAGACAATCCTTCTGAAATTCATCTGATTGAAGAAGCTATGTCGCCTAAGGAGGAATTGGAATGGGTGGTCAACTCACTGGAAGAATGGTTGAAAGAAGAGGAAAATCAGGAGAAGACGGTGGCAGTATTGGTGGCGCGTAATGAAAGGGGAGGCGACTTGGCTATGATGCTGAAAGAGAGAGACATTCCTTGTGATGATAGTCTCATGAAAATTTCTGCCCAAACACGTTCATTAGCTGGGATGTTAGCAAATGTTTTGAACTATTTGGCTAAGCCTGATTCTGCTAAGAATTTAGCTTACGCCTATGAAGTGTGGAAATATCGTGAACGTGATCATGCGGAACTTAAAGAACGTATCAAAGATGTAACTAAAATATTGAGGAAAATTGAAAAGGTAGAAGAATTTTTGTATCCGGTTGTTGAGGAAGAATGGGAGTTGCTTCTGAGAAGGTTTTGTAAAACGGATGAGGCTTTGTTTGAGGCGCTGGTAAAATTTCGGAGGTTGGTTTGCCATTGGCAAGAAGCAGCCGCTCGTTTACCGATTGATCAATTGATACTAACCTTAGCGCAAGATCTATTATTAGGTTGGCAGCTTGATGATGAAGAAGGAGAGAATATTGCGGATGAGAATGAACAAAGCGGGATGGCATTGGCGCATAAATTAGCTGTGCTTTTGGACCAAATGGCACAAATGCACCCGGATTGGCGATTGCCTGATATGGTCAATGAACTTGAAACGATTGCACGCAGTCAAAGAAGTTTTTTGGGATTCAGCGATGGTGATCAGGGTTTTGACCCTCTGAAGCATAAAGGCAAAGTAGTGATCGCCACAATGCACAAGGCGAAGGGATTGGAATGGCAACGCGTTTATATCTTATCAGCGAATAATTATACGTTTCCATCTGGTGAAAAAGGTGATTCTTACATAGCAGAACGCTGGTATCTGCGCGATGCGCTTAATTTAGAAGCGGAAGCTTTGAGTCAATTTGAGGCTTTATTCAATATGAGTGAATACAATCATTATGAACCAGGTCTTGCTTCGAAAGCAGCAAGGCTGGAGTATATCAGAGAGAGGTTACGATTATTCTATGTTGGTATCACGCGTGCGAAGGAAGAACTAATCATTTCTTGGAATACCGGTCGTAACGAAAATCAACGTATTGCGCTTGCGTTCAAGAGTTTGATCGATTATTGGAATGGTGAATATCATGAGTAGCGCTCAATTGTCGCATCAAGGCGAGATTTTGTTTGATCATTTTGTCTTTAGTCAAAGCAGTTTACAAGATTATCATGACTGTGCTCGCCGATTCCAGTTACGCTACCTGAAACGGTTAGCTTGGCCAGCTCAAGAAACGCAAGAAATGGCTGAAACCGAGCGACTTCTGGATCACGGAAATCAGTTCCATCAATTGGTACAGCAATATTGGATGGGTTTAGACACTGAGCGGTTAAGTGAGAGCATTCATGATCAGGATTTAAACCGTTGGTGGGATAACTTCATTTCTTCTGCCCGAAGCACTTTAGGCTTAGAGGATTTGTTTTATCCAACTGATCTATTCCCTGAGATCAGTCTATCCACACCAATTGGGAAATATCGCCTAATTGCAAAATATGACCTGTTGGCACGTCGAGGGGATGGTAAATGGCTGATCATCGATTGGAAGACAGCGCGTAAGCGACTTTCCGATCAATGGTATGGAGAACGCTTACAAACAAGCGTTTATCCTTATCTATTGGTGCAAGCTGGTGCAGAGATCAACGATGGCGAAGCGATTTCACCTAACCAGATCGAGATGGCATATTGGTTTAGTGATCATCCGCAGAACACCGCTTGGTTTCCCTATGGTCAAATGAAATTTGACGCAGACCAGGAATTTCTAAAGGCGATGATAGGAAAAATCGCTAATACAGATGGGGAAAGTTTCCCGAAGACAGAAAATAAAAAAAGCTGTGCATTTTGTGTCTATCGCTCTTTATGTGAAAGAGGGGATGTAGCCGGTACGCTGGATGATTTCGATGATTTTGGAGAAGATGAACCGCAGATAGATTTTGATGTCGATTTTGACCAAATTCAAGAGATAGAGTTTTAGGGTTGAAGTGAATTGTATCCGCAGATGACGCAGATGGCGCAGATGGAGGTTGATCCGCAGATGACGCAGATGGCGCAGATTTTCGCAGATGATGGTGTATCCGCAGATGGCGCAGATGACGCAGATTTTCTTGGGCAAAAAAGGAAAAGAGTGCTATACTTAACGATTGATAAATATGCTGAATGCCCATTAAGCGGTATTTTTGGGGATTAAGAGTGCTGATAGGATTTTTTGCTTTTATGGGCAAGAAGTAAAGGAGACGATTAGATGAACTTTGATCGAAGGAGTGACCAACAAATCAAGATAACTCTGGGGATGATCAGTTTCTTTTTGATAGTTACTATGATAATGGCAGCTATACCCCTCACTTCAGCATCCGCGGTGGTTTGCAAGTACCGACATACCGTTCAGGCTGGTGAGAACTTGGAATATATTGGACAACTTTATAATGTGAACTATCTAGAAATTGCAAAGGCGAACAATCTTACTGATCCATACACGCTTATGGTAGGTGAAAAGCTCTGTATCCCAGGCGGATCTGATCCTACGATACAACCGGATGCGGATAAGGATAAAGCTTCATTTGTGGGGTACGCGAATTTGGGACATGTCTATATTGAAATTAAAAATTTTCCCAAGCTGACCAATTATTATGTAAGGCTCCAAACACCTCAAGGTTTAGATATCACTAAATTAATTGGACAACGTGAATATTTTGGTGATACTCGTTTAAATTTCCGAACAGATAAAAATGGAGACTTTTCGGGTTGGTTTAAAGTACCTATGGATCTTGCTCGCTATCCAAATATGGAAGTATGTGTGAAAAATGTGCTAACCGATGCGCTTTCCTGTGCTGGCTATGAAGATTATTATGCTTATTTTAATGCTCTTCAAGTGATTGGCTGCAAGAAACCGGTGCGCTGATCGATCTAAATATGATCTATATAAAAAGGGAGCTGTGATCTTGAAGACAGCTCCCTTTTCTTATTAGATTATTCGCGGATCAATCAGGATACAACGGCAGGGTAACGGAAAATGTAGAGCCAACATTCTCTTGACTTTCTACTTGAATGATTCCTTGATGAGCTTCGATAATCGATCTGACAATCGATAACCCTAAACCAATCCCGCGCGCTCGTGTAGTAAAGAGAGGTTCAAAGATTTTCTCTAAATTATTGTTAGGAATTCCTATACCTGTGTCGGTGATATGGATGGTGAGGGCAGGTTTTTTTAAGACCTGATCATTGCGCTCTGTTTGGATGGTGATCTTTCCACCATCTGGCATGGCTTTGACAGCGTTTTCAATCAAGTTGGAAAACACCTGGTTGATTTGATTGGGATCAGCGATAATTTTTTGATATTCTGGATCAACTTGAGTTTTGATCTCGATTGTGTTTGGAATTTGTAAGGAGGTAATAGTTTTTTGGAGGACCTCTGTGATTTGGAGCGTTTGATACTCGGGAGGGCGTGTGCGTGTGAATTCAAGCAGATCAGAGATGATATGTTCCGTTTTATTGACTTCATTTTCCAGGAGTTCGATCATCTCTCTAATTTCCGGATTAGGATCTTCAAGGACGATATTAAGATAGTAGGCAGCATTCTTAATTGCACTGAGTGGGTTGCGCAGTTCATGACTGACGCTGCCCGCAATTTGTCCTAAGAAGGCTAATTTCTCCTGACGTATCATGCGTTCTTGCGTTTCGAGAAGTGCTTGGGTGCGCTCTTCAACGAGTTCTTCGAGATGATTTGAGTATTGATGGAGTTGTACTTCACTTTCCTGTAGGGTAAGATAGGTACGTTCGCGTTCTTGGATCGCTTCTTCAAGCTGTGTATTGGAATCCTTTAGAGCTTTTGTTCGTTCTTGGACGCGTACTTCAAGTTTGTCTTGATGTTGGCGGAGCGCGGTAGACATTTGGTTGAAAGCCTGGGTTAACTCACGGAATTCAACGCCTGGTGGAGGCGCGATCTGATCTCCTAACGCATCTCCACCAGCGGCAATCTGAAGCGCTTTTTCCCTTAAGGTATTAATTGGGGAAAAGATAAAACGCTGAGTTACCAAGAAAAGTACGATGAAAAGGACGATAATGATAATGAGCAGCCAAAAAGCGACATTTAACGTAAAATCGTTAGCGTGATTATATGCCTGATCTAGTGGTACACGGATTGAGATCGCTTGGACGACTTCTTCGTCGCCTCGACCAAAGCTACGTTCGGCGCCATATATATCGATCATTCCCGTGGGAGCGATTTCTGGTTCGCTATGACAATATAAACAGGTTTCTTCCATTGACTCGCCTTTTCGAAGGGTGACAAAATAGGGTTCACCTGATAGCTCACGTACTAAAGCTTTTTCGATTAGATTTGGATCTCGATTCATAGCGGCGATGAAATCGGCTTCAAGCTGATCAGCTTCGTTTTCGGGGCTGCGCGCATTCACAGCAGCTTCTTTGTAATAATAATTGTCTTCGCTTAAGGATTGATAGTATTTATCTATTTCACGTACTGCATAAGTAGAAGACATCCAAGTGGGATCGAAGTAATCCGGGTCTCGGAAGGGTTCTGTCCAGGAGAAGATATTTGGTTTAAGCTGTTTCGTGAAATAGGTATGCGTAGCGAGATTGCGGTCCAAGATAATGCGGGCTTTCTGCTGCGCTTCATTTAAGGCTTGTTTCCGCATCTCGTTATGAACAGCTAAAAGAATAAAAACGCCAGCAATTAAAAATAAAAAACTAATCAACACATAAAGCAGGGTGTTTAGTTTCATTTTTCCTAACATTCTATCGATGAATTGATTATTATGCGACAATTACTCTTCCTTTATTTTTATACTTGCAAAGTTAGAAAAATTTTTAGATGATATTATAATCTGTCTGGTAATGTATTTACATCTTTAGGATCGTATATATTTACGCGATTTCGACCGGAACGCTTGGCTTGATAAAGCGCTTTATCAGCATTGATCAATAAACGATCCTGGTTTATGCCATGTTGCGGGTATATTGAAACTCCTATGGATATGCTTATTGATTTTATCATATTCCCTTCATGCTCAAGAATAAAATTTTTGGCTTTTTCACGGAGTAATTCAGCTCTTTCGAGAACTACATCTTGTGATGCCCCAGGCATGATAATGACAAATTCCTCCCCTCCAAAGCGGCAGGCGATATCCGATTTTCGAGTACATTCCTGAAGGCAAGTCCCCAAAGCCTGTAATATCAAGTCCCCAGCGCTATGTCCGTAGAGATCATTGATTTCTTTGAAATGATCTAAGTCCATCATTAAAATTCCCAAAGGAATTTCCGCACGCATTGCACGATGGATCTCTCGATCAAGGGTTACTGCCATATAACGGCGGTTGAAAAGATTGGTCAATGGGTCACGAATAGCTGCTTGTTGTAATTTTTCATTGTTAGCAATTATTTCTTGGGTTTGCTGCTCAATTTGACTTAAATCTTTTTGATGGATGATATTCATCATGATGCTGATCGAAGATGCAATCATGAAAAAGGATAATAAGCTTGCCCAGTTGATGGGAGCAGACTCAGCCAGATAAAAGGGGAAAATAAATAGAATGATCAGTTGGAGAAGGGAGATGATAATAGTCAATCTCGTTGAAAGGAAAAGGCTTGCAAGAAAGACGGGTATGATCGTATAGATTAAGGGAACAAAATCACCAGCGATTATATTTTTATCCATTAGAATTGAAAGCCATGCTCCCATGATAGCGCTAGAGATTGTTAACCCTGCAGCTTGCACATAGCGACCCGTAAGGTTTAAAAAATAGGCTGTAAGAAGTAATAATAAAACAATCGTGATGATGATCGTATAGACTTTTTGATTTTCTTGGGTTTGATTTTGATTTATGATAACAAATAAAAGAATAGCAGCGCTCAGGAAGCATAAAGCGATTAAAACCCAAGCTAATAAACGTGACTTACGGTAGGTTGGATTGGATGCATCGTATAAAGGGTAGGTTATTAATGATAACTGTGGTATGGATTTAAATGCATGCTTAGGCAAGATGGAATTTCCTTATAAAAAAAATTATGGAAAAATAAGGGTTGTGGAACATGACAAAAAAAATGATTATTAGAGTAAATTCTTACTGCTGTAGCTTGAAATAGTATAAAGAAATAATAAAATCTAATTATACCTTAGATTCAAATATAAAGCGGATTAAAAAAATTCACCTAACAAGCAGAATTAACCCTAGAAGAGCGTATAGTTTTTGGGGGATTGGGTTATCGAGTGTTTTTGTGTTTTGCATTTTGTTTACGATTCGGATAAAGCTATGAGAACACTGTGCCAGTCGAGTACGCCAATAATATTATCCTTTTGATCAACCACAGGGAGTACATGATCGCGATACGATCACCCATTTTGATGGCTTCGTGAAAGTCGTGCGTAATGAAAATGATCGTTTTGTGAAGTTTTTTCTGTAAATAAAGTAACTCATTTTGCATATCACGTCGGATAAGGGGGTCAAGGGCGCTGAAAGGCTCGTCACATAGAAGAATTTCAGGATCAACTGCTAAGGCGCGAGCTAAGCCAACTCTCTGTTGCATTCCTCCACTTAGTTCGTGTGGGTAATAGATTTGTGTTGTAAATGTAATTTGGGTTGGGACCGAATATTTTCCAGATATTGTTAATTTGAACTGTGCTCATAGATAATGATCCTGATGACCGAGATACTATATAAGGAGTCAAATTTCTTAACACGTATTATCGGTAAAGAAAAACAATATTAGACTTGCGTATAAATCTGTTGGCAAAATCTTCTTGCGAGTTTTCCGATCACTCTCCGATTTTGCTATTCCGATAAAAAAGAATGCCTCTAATGAGGATTCAAAGATACGAAGAAAAAAAAAGGATCAATAATACTATACCATCCGGACGGTATACTTGTCAAGTTAATTGTTAGCATGATTTTTTTTTGATATTGAACGAACAAAATATCGAGATTTTTGGGTATAATATATTGATAAAATTCCCTACTATATGAGGTGCGAAAAGGTCAATGAAAGATTACCAAGAAGAATGGGTTCCAGAAGGAGTAGAAGAAGAAAAAACCAGCGCTGCAAGAGTTTATGATTATCTGTTAGGCGGGTTTCATAATTTTGAAGTAGATCGACAAGCTGCAGATGTTTTGCTATCCATAAATCCACATGCAAAACAGACATCAGCAGCATGTCGAGCGTTTTTACGCAGAGTAGTGAATTATATGGTCTCGCAGGGTATTCATCAGTTTCTCGATATTGGTTCTGGGATTCCAACAGTGGGTAATGTGCATGAAATCGCACAAGCGAAAGATGCGACAAATCGAGTGGTTTATGTTGATATTGATCTAGTTGCCGTTGCACATAGTAAGACAATCTTACATGGGAATCAATATGCCATGGCGATTAGAGGGGATTTCCAAGAACCAGAAATGATCCTAGAAAATGAGGAAGTTAATAAATATATAGATTTTGAAAAGCCGGTAGGCTTGCTGCTGTTAACCATGCTGCATTATGTTACAGATGATGATGTAATGCATAATAGGTTAAAAAAATTCTGGAAGGTATTAGCGCCTGGTAGCATGGTTGGGATGGCACATAGTACGACTGAAAGAGCTCCTGAAGAACTAAGACGTGAGATTGAAACCCTTGGGAATAAATTGGGAATATATACGAATTATCGAAGCATCCAGGCGATTGAAAGTATATTCGATTCATTAGAACTGGTTGAGCCTGGTGTGGTAAGCATCCCCTTGTGGCATCCGGAGAGCACTTCTGATATTCTATATACAGATCCAGAATGGGCATTATCTTATGGAGGGGTGGCAATTAAGCGATAATTGGAGAAAAACTGAATGGAAAGCGCCCCCCGTCGTTCCTTAGAAGAAGAGTTATATTCTCGTGTTCCAGAATTAGCGATAACTTGGCAATCTAAGATATTGGAATTTTGTTTTGTCAACCTGTCGATGATCGAGTTACAACACGAGTTAGAATTCTTATCCCAAGAAATCATCGATCTGTTGATCAATGAGAATATACGACTTGAACGGTGTGCTGAAATCAGCAACCGATTGATCAGTTTACATATTGTGCAGGCAGAAATCCCGGGTACTATCCTTAAAATCTTTGCAACAGGAATTTTGGAGGGGTTGCAAGAAGAAGAAATTAAAAAATATTATTTTCGGTTGATAGATATCTTGGCTAGGATCATCGAGAGTTATTCGGCTTTGATGCGCGATAAAATCCTGCAAGAGCAAGAAAGCATCCGACGAGCGCAAGTCATTGAAATTGAATTGACTAGAGAGGAATTAAAGCAGGCTTATCGATATGTCTCGCAACGCGTCACGGAACGAACAGATGAGCTGATCCAAGCAAATCAGAAATTGATGATGGGAATAGCACGATATGAAGTAACAGAAAAACAACTAGAGAAAAGAATTGATGAGTTAAGGACGATTAACCGTATCATAGCGATTGTTAATCAAGAAATGGATGAAGAAAAGATCATCAAATTAATTGTTGAAGAGATTACTAATATTGAAGAAATCAAAGCAGTGGCATGTTTGATAAAAAATGAAGAGCATAAAACATTAAAGACTTTTGCGCAAATTGGATTTGATGAGCGAACTGTACAAACCTTAGACCGAATACAAATGAGTGGGGGGGTGAGTAAGCAGGTCATGCTGACTAAAGAGCCTATCATTTTCCATACAAAGGAAGATTTTTCGGAAGATTTCCAATCTTTTATGCAAAAAAAGAATTTGCATTCAGGCTTGATCATCCCTTTGGAGGGGCGCATGGAAGTGATTGGAACGCTTAATCTAGCTGCTATCGAAAGGTATTATTTCAACGATAAGCGATTAAGTTTGTTCTTGAATATTGGCAGACAGATTGCAACAGGTATCGAGAAAGCGCGTCTTTATCGATACAGTTTGGATATGACTGGATAACTGAGGGCATAGCTGATAAAGCGAACTTAATATGGCGATTCAACCTAGATTGGTTAAGATGGTTTTTATAGAATCGCATCGTTGGTTGATATGCTCCTGCGTATCGGGATCGATCCTAGCGATATAATTGATGAAATTTACCCATCTGGCAGCGGTTAATAAGGCAAGTCGATCGGCTGCATTTTTTGGATAGGGATGGTTTGCTGATATCCGTGGTGAAATATTATTCTTGGATTTTGATTTGTTTTAATGCGTTATTATTTAGCAGTTGTGAGATGGCTTCGACTTGTTCTGGACTGAGATTTAGCTTCTCGATCGCTTCTGGATCGTGTCTCAAGATACGTTTCCCAAGCCCGGAGTGCCCCCATACTTTAAGGTCTTCTTCAATGGGGGAGCCGATCAGGTCTTCGCGGACAATACGTCCATCTGCCATGACTACGACGCGGCGGGTTTGGCGAGCTACATTAAGATCGTGGGTGACTACTAAAAAGGTAACCCCCTGACTGGCATTTAGGTCCTTGATCAATTTCATCAATTCCATCCCGGCTGAGGTATCTAAACTGCCTGTGGGCTCATCGGCTAATACGATGGGAGGGTTGTTTGCTAAAGCGCGCGCCACCGCGACGCGTTGACGTTGACCACCGGATAGTTGACTGGGAAGATGCTTCATACGATCGGATAATCCAACCATTTCAAGCAGATCTTTCGAGTGTTTCCGTCTGGCGCTTGCGCTCATCTGCCCGATCATGGGCACTTCGACATTTTCGTGGGCGTTCAAGGTTGGGAGTAGATTATGGAGTTGGAATACAAAGCCGACTGTTTGGGCGCGAAATTTATCCTTGTCACGTAATTTTGAAACATCTTGACCATTAACAATCGCAATTCCTTCTGTGGGTTCATCGAGCGCCCCGATCATATTTAAAAGCGTACTTTTACCGCTGCCACTAGGTCCCATCACTGCAAGCAATTCGCCGCTCGCAACCTGAAGATTGACGCCATCCAAGGCGCGAATCTCTTCTCCGTCACCATACACGCGGGTTAAATTTTGGGTTTCTATGAGCCATGATTTATTATCGGTCATACAATTTATTTCCTAAAGAGTTGTGTTTAGACATAGTCATCACTGGTCAATTTTCAACTTCTATGTCGATAAAAGCAGTCATACCCCAGCGTAAGATTTCTGGTAAATCTGAGATTTCGATGGTGGCAGTATAGTTGACTCCTGAGCCAGCTGATGATTTTGGAGCGATTTGAGTGATTGTTCCTTCAAGGGTGGTATCTGGGAGGGCATCGAAAGTGATCATGGCTTTTTCTCCAATTCTTACACGAGCAGCATCAATCTCGTTCAAGTCAGTGGTTTCGATCTGAAAGTGATCTAAGTCCGCAATCAATATGACCGTATTTTGAGGTAGCGTATATTCGCCAATGTGGACGCTGAGTTCACTGATTGTACCCGCGAAGGGGGCGCGTAGATCGAGGTGATCAAGCGCTGCAACGGCAGCGTTTAAATCTGCATTGGCTTTATCGAGATTGGCTTGTGCCAACTCGACTTCTTTGGGGTCAGGACCATCCTTCAAGGTTTCGTAGTCCTCGAGAGCGCGTTTTAAATTATCCTCTGCAACAGTTAAAGCAGTCTCATATTCAAGGCGTTTAATAGCAGAGTTATAATCTGCTTGAGCCAAGTCTAAGTCTTCTTTCAAATCTTTGCGAGTTTGATTGCCAGAAGGATAGTAGCGGTAAGGTTCGAACGCTTGCCGAGCTTGGTCGAGCTTCTCTTGTGTAATGGCGATAGCTTCCATAATATCTAAATCAAGCTGATCTTGGGGAGGCGTGAAATTATCGAGTTGGTATTGAGCGTCGCGAACTTGTTTTTCAGCTAATGCGATGGCATCCAGAGTATTTGTCCTGGCGATCTGTGCGCTCTCTTCGAGGTCATCAAATACTTTTTGAGCAGCAATGACCTCGGTTTGAGCAGCTGCAATCGCAGCGCGCAGGTCTTCTGTACCTTCTAAACGAATCAATAGATCATCCTTTTGAACCTGATCGCCTTCTTGGATCAGCACTTCTTCAACAATACCTGGGACCGAGACACTCAATCTTGACCATTGTTTGGGGATGATCTGTCCTGTCGCGCTTACGATAGGGGGAGCATCTTCAAATTCGATCGGCGTGGGTGTTAGCGTTGGATTACCTGGCAGTGAATCGCAACTAGTTGCGAGCAGTGCGATGAGAAGAACGACCAATAGCCAAACGAAAAAGAACTTTATTGAGATTGTATTTGGTTTCATCTTAGAAGCTCCGTAACTGGAATAGAGAATCGAATTGAGGTTGTGAGGTAAAAAAAATTAATATATTCATTCATAGCGCAGCGCCTCGACTGGTTGTAAGCGGGTCGCTCGAAAGGCAGGATAAATACCGCCAACGACCCCTAGCAAAAGTGCGATTGCGATGGCACGCAGGAAGATGTCGATCTCCCAAGTTGCATCCAACATTGTTCCAATCATTGGTGTAGCCTGAAGGAGCTTCACTAAGGAGAAGGCGATCAAAATACCAACCGAACCGCCAAGTAACCCTAGTAGGAGCGCTTCTTTGAGGATGAGACCAAGCACTCGTCGACGTCGCCAACCGACAGCTCGAAGAACGCCGATCTCGCGAGTACGCTCGAATACGGACATTAACATCGTATTGAGCACACCAACACCGCCAATCAAGATAGCTAGGAATGAAATACCCGCCATCATGCCATCCATGGATTGCATATCGGGCATTTGTTCAAGGAATTCACCTGCTAGAGCGGCATGGACTTCGGGAAATTGGTGGTTGATTTCTGCCACTACCGATTCGGCGAATTTTGGATCTACTAATTTAACCATATACATCGTGACTTTGCGTGGTCTACCAATAAATGCTTGTGCATCTCGAATGGTGATAATACCGCCCATCTCCTCCCATCCAACATTCGATTCGTAGATACCCGCAATCCGAAAACGGGAACCACTCAGGTTAAATGTATCGCCTACATCAAGGTTAAGGCTGTCGGCAATCATACGTCCGATCATGATCTGGTGATTTGTACTGATCGGTTTTCCTTCGACGACGTTATAGCGTTGAATAGCTAGTTCGTGTGGTGATAGTCCGAATAATAAGAAATAACCGCCTGCCTCAGGCATGGAAACAGCCGTTAATAAATATCCGCTTAAGGAGCGCACTTCTGGCATGGCAGTGATCTTAGCGCCGATGCGTTGGTCAATAGCGCTGAGGCTGGTGTCAGCGACATCCGCTTGACGGATGATGATTTCAATATTAGAGTCCAAAAAAACATTGTTAAAAGATTTTGTAAAGCCACGCACGACCGCTTCCAACGCGATGATCGCGCCGACGGTGAGTGCGATGGTGCCAAGGGTAAGGACTGTACGTCCAGCGCGCTGCCAAAGACTCTGGACAGCCATACCCCCAATGGGCAGTCGGCGTACTCGTGCACCCGCAGAGCCACCCTCGTAACGAAGCGCTTCAATGGGTTTCATTTGTGAAGCGCGCCAAGCTGGATAAATCCCACCAACAAAACCAAGTACGATTACAACCAGAAAAGCCTGACTGATCAAGTTTGTGCCGATATTCGATGGATCGACGCCAAAGAAGAGCGTGGCTTGTGAAAGCGCGTAGAGTAATACCCACCCCAATAATATGCCTAAGCACCCTCCTAATATTCCTACCGTGATAGATTCTAAAAGGATCATTCGCAAGATACGCCAACGACGCCATCCGACGGCTCGTAGGACGCCAATTTCTCGGGTGCGTTCCATGATTGCCATTAACTGCGCGTTCATCATACCCACACCGCCAATTAAAATAGCTAATCCACCAATCGCCCAAACATAAACGCGCAGCATGTCCTGCATATTTTGGTTTTTAGAATATTCATCAATCCCAGAAATAGATAAATCGGGGAAGCGCCGCTCAACACGTTGGATCAGACGTTCAGTCAGAGTAGGGTCTTTGACGCGAATATAAAAAATGCTGACTTGACGCGGTTTCCCAAGCAATTCTTGAGCATCCGCTAATTTTAGTAAGGCGCCGCTATCTTCAAAAGCATCTCCGGTTTCATAGATGCCGACTACTCGAAAAGCGCTGTTAGCCATACGTACGCTATCTCCGATGTCTTTATTCAAAATTTCGGCTGCCGCGCTGCCTAATAAGACCGGAACTCCATGGACGCGATAGGCTTCTGGACTGGTTAAGTCCACCCCTTCTTTTATCTGAAAGCGACCAAGTAAAAAGCTATCTTCTGGATAGCCAAAAACGAAGAGAAATGGTTCACTTTCAGCCTGGGTAAAACCTTGCAGCATTCCGCTTACTTCAGAGATTTCCGGGGATGTGAGTAGTATTTCTCCCACCTCCTGGTCGATGGAGCTGTAGCTGATATCGACGGCATCCGGTTGGCTGAGAATTAAATCTGCCTTGCTTCCTGTTAACATGGATTGATAACCGGTTTCAAAGCCATCAGCTAATGCGCCTAAACCAATGATCGCAGCAACGCCTATGCTGATGCCGATAATGGTCAAAAAAGTGCGGATCTTTCGCCGTAAAAGGTTTTTGATAAACATTGCAATTACCTAATAATTAGGCAATCCTAAATATAATTTTTTATTATACCAAAAAATAATTTATCCCGCAAGGGTTTTTACTGGGATTAATCAAGCTCATATCAAAAATCCCTCAGGAAAAGGGTCTTCGGGTGTCAGGATGAATTGCTGAAAGCCAGTAATATGAGCTTTGCCGCGCACCTCGGGGATAATGGCTGGCATTTCGGTTCCGCAGGTAGGATCTTTCAGCGAGGTTGTGCGCACGATGCGAGCGTCAAAAGTGGTTCCGGTTAACCCTTCGTTGACAAATAGCTCATCTATGCCTAAATTACCATGTTGATGGAGCAGCGCTAATTTTGCGCAGGTACCTGTGCCGCAGGGAGAGCGATCGACATGCCCTTCTCCGAGGACTACATAATTCTTGCCGCGATGTTCTTTATGTCCGCGTGGGTCGAAGAACTCGACCATATTGATGTCATGGATATAGGGTCTTTGGGGGTGATTCACCTCAAGTTGAGCGTTGCTTGCTTCGAGGATCTTTAAACCCAAATCAATAAACCGAGGCAGATTTTCATGTGTTAGGTCAAAGTTTAACTGATCGACAGAGACCATGGCAAAGAAATTTCCAGTAAAGGCAACATCTAGCTGAATATTTCCAAAGCCAGGTACATCAATTGTTTGGTCGAGCAGATAGGCAAAAGAGATCTCGGGTTGGATGGCAACTGAATTGACCAAGTAAGGACGTCCATCTTTGTTAGGATTTTCGCGTACATGTGCAACGGTTTGGAAAGGACCCGAGGGGGTGTCTACAACTACTGTTGTCTGTGGGATTTGAACCTCAAGCAGACCAAGTTCTATCGTGGCGCTTACAGCAGCAATCGTAGCGTGTCCGCACAAATATGGATAACCTTCTGCTTCGATATAGACCAAACCGAAGGCGGCTTGTGGACTTTCAGGTTCGACCATGATTGACCCGAACATGTCACGATGACCGCGCGGTTCGCGTGTGACGAGCTGTCGAACATAGTCGAGGTTTTCAGAGATGTAGACGCGTTTATCATTGGTCGTCTTTCCCTTTATTGGGGGTAGTCCACCGATGACCATACGAGCTGCTTCTCCACCTACGTGAGAGTCAATCGTTAAGATTGTATCTGAAAATGACTTATGGAATGCAGATTGAAAGTCGAATTTTTTCATTGTTTATTCAAAGAATTATGAGATCATTTGTGATGATAGGTCTGTTAATTAAAGATAAGCCAGAGAATGACTGGCTCATCTTACTATGGTTTAATATTAATCAGCGTTATGAATCTTAAGCTTGAGCGCGAATATCAATGAGTTTCTCCACTAAAGGTTCAACGATTTTCTTTACCTCCTCAAGGTTCAGGTCTGCGACTTTGAAGGTGACCAGACGATTGGTGGGAGATTCACCCGCTATAACACCAAAAGCGAGAAAATTACCACCCGCACTGGCGATGGCATGAGATAGCTTGGCAAGCTGACCGCGTTCCTCTGGCAACAAAGCGGTGACGCGTATCCCCGATTCACGAGCGCCTAGTAATTCAAGCAAAATCTTGAAGATATCAGTTTCTGTGATCAATCCCACTAATTCTTTGTCCCTCATGACTGGAAGACCACCGATTCTAGCATCCGACATAATACGAGCAGCCTCTTCGATGGGTGTATCTTCGGTTACGGTGGTGACGTCTTTGCTCATGACTTCGGAGATGGTGACTTTGCTGAGTAAATAATTTAATTCCCAAACGCTTAATGAGGTGGTCGGTGAGTGAGAGGCATTCAAGATATCTTTTTCAGAGACGATACCAACCACCTCTCCTTTACTGACGACAGGCGCCCTACGGATATTCTCGCGTTTGAACATATCAAGTACATCCATAATGGGCATATCGGTTGAAACAGTTATTACAGGATGAGACATGCGTTCCCCAACTAACATAGTTAACTCCTTTAATTTCTATATGCAATTATAAATTGAACCTATATTAATTATACATGATTTTTTCTTAATTGGTTCAATAAAATTGAACAGGAATTGTTTTTTTTGAGAATTGATCATCTAATCAAAATTTAAAAATTTAAATTTATGTCTAAGCGTTGTAAAAGAAATCTGATATAGTATGGTTGATCCAGGCAGCAAATCATGTTGGATGATCTAATGGAAAGGTAAATCGAAATGAAGCAAAAATATTTTATTGATTCACAGAAACTGGTCACTGGTATTTTTGTTCTCGCGCTGATGGCAGTTTTTCATCAGTGGCAAAATCCCACTGCATGGGTATATCTGGCTTTACACGGGACCTATGGGACCCTTTGGGTGATGAAGGGGCGAATCTTTCCGGATCGGTCTTGGGAGCAGTCGTGCAGCTTGGCTTACGGTTTGGTCATTTGGGCTGGATTGTGTTTATACTGGGTGGCGCCATGGTTGATCATGTCGCAAGGAATCCAAACCCCAGCATGGTATTTAGGGATGTGTGTTTTCTTGTATGCGATGGGTGTCTTTCTTCATTTTTCAGCCGATATGCAAAAGTATATTGCTTTAAAAGAAAAACCAGGGCATCTGATCACGGATGGCTTATTCTCGAGAGTTCGTAATATGAATTATTTTGGCGAACTACTCATTTATAGCGGCTTTGGATTGCTGGCGATGCACTGGCTACCAATACTAATTTTATTGGCATGGGTGTTTTTTGTATGGATACCACGTATGATGAGGAAAGATCGATCCTTGTCTCGTTATCCTGAATTTGCAGATTACCGTGCGCGAACAAAATTATTTATCCCCTTCCTCTTTTAGCCGGTGCCAAATTGTCGATCTCCAGCATCACCTAACCCTGGCAGGATATAGCCATGCTCATTTAATCGTTCGTCTATTGCAGCCAAATGGATGGGCACTTCGGGGTGGCGTTCATGCAGACGGCTGATTCCTTCTGGCGCGCCGATGATGCCCACAAATTTTACTCGGCTGACACCCCATTTTTTCAATACATCTACGGTAGCAACAGCAGAACCACCTGTAGCTAACATAGGATCCAGGATCAAACAGACAGAGACTGTGGGTTCGATTGGTAATTTATTGTAGTATTCGACGGGCATGAGCGTGCGTTCGTCACGATAAAGCCCAATATGCCAGACTTCAGCGGAGGGCATTAACTCCCATATTCCTTCAACCATACCAAGCCCAGCGCGTAAAATAGGGACAAGACCGATACGCTGTTTCAATTCTGAGCCAATGGTCTTGGCTAGTGGAGTTTCGACTTCTTTGGACTGTAATTGTAGATCGAGTGTAGCTTCATAGGCTAATAATGCGGAGATCTCGCGCACCAATTCACGGAATTTCTTTGAGTCAATGTCCTTATCTCTAAGACGAGTGACTTTATGTTTGACGAGTGGGTGTTGTGATTCGATAATTTGATCCATGCTGTGCTCCTAGAACAAGATATCTTTATTATAGCCTTAATACGAGTATAATTCAGCTTATGGATGAAAGCAATCAAAGAATTGTAAACCCTGTTGCACAATCTGATGATCGATTTGATCAAGCGCTAAGACCGAAAAGGCTGCAAGATTTGATAGGTCAAGACCGTGTAAAAGAGAATCTGAAGATATTAATTGAAGCAGCCCAAAAACGAGAAGAACCACTAGACCATGTACTGTTTTATGGTCCACCTGGGCTTGGGAAAACAACCTTAGCGCATATCATCGCCAATGAAATGGGAGTAAATATCAAAATCACTTCTGGTCCAGCCATTGAACGACCCGGTGATCTCGCGGCGATCTTGACCAATTTACGGGCAGGCGATATTTTGTTCATCGATGAAGTGCATCGTTTGGGACGATCGATTGAGGAAGTGCTCTATCCGGCTATCGAAGATTTTGCGCTGGATATAGTGATTGGTAAAGGACCATCGGCGCGATCGATAAGGTTGAATTTACCGCGTTTCACGATGATCGGAGCAACAACGCGGTTGGCTTTGGTAACCGCCCCGTTAAGAGCTCGTTTTGGGGCTGTATATCGGTTGGATTTTTATGATTTGGATGCCATGCAGCAGATTGTTAAACGGGCTGCGGGTGTATTGGGTGTCGAAACGCAAACTGATGGAGAACAGGAGATCGCGTTACGTGGTCGCGGTACCCCACGCGTGGCATTGAGATTACTACGGAGGGTACGGGATTTTGCGGAGGTACGAGCTGACGGAAAGATCACTGCCGAGGTCTCGCGTGGCGCATTGGAATTGCTAGAAGTTGATCATTTGGGGTTGGATGAAATGGATCGGCGTGTGTTGTTGTGTATCATTCAAAATTATCGTGGCGGACCGGTTGGTCTAAATACGATCGCGGCTTCTATTAGCGAGGAAGCAGATACAATTATGGATGTGGTTGAACCATATCTTTTACAGCTTGGCTTCATGGAACGTACTCAACAAGGACGGCAGGCGACTCGCAAGGCTTATGAACATTTGGGTATAGTGTACTCAGATGAAGGGCAGCCGCGACTTTTATAAAATCACGCTAACCTGCTATGACCAAGACCTCCGATTTTGACTATACCTTGCCATCCGAAATGATTGCACAAAACCCAATTGAGCCAAGAGATGCTTCACGGTTATTGGTGTTGGATCGAAAAAAGGGGCAGATCCTGCATCGTCATTTCAATCAAATTGGGGAATTTTTACAAGCTGGCGATCTGCTTGTACTGAATGAGACGCGTGTAATCCCTGCTCGTATCTATGCGCGTAAGATACCGACAGGCGGTAAAGTAGAGCTTTTGTTATTGAGACGAATTGATGGTAATCATTGGGAGGCAATTGTGGGAGGAAAGCGGTTGAATGTAGGGAAGCGGATTGAACTGGAGGCAGGTATAGAAGCTGAGATTCTGCAAGAATTATCTGGGGCAAGACGGGTTATTCGATTCCAGGAACCAATCGAGGAAAGTATCTCACGATTTGGTCATATGCCTTTGCCGCCTTATATTCATAAAAAACTGGAAGATCCTGAACGCTATCAGACCATTTTTGCGCGTAAATCTGGTTCGGCAGCCGCCCCAACGGCTGGGTTGCATTTTACATCGCGGTTGTTTGCTGAACTTGAGCAAAAAGGCGTCCAATTTGCAAACGTGACACTGCATATTGGATTGGATACTTTTGCGCCAGTGACAGAAGAAGAAATCGAAGATCATCAGATCCACACCGAGTGGTGTCAGATATCCACCGATACAGCAGAGCAGGTCAATCAGGTTCATCAGAGAGGAGGCAGGGTTATCGCGGTGGGGACAACGAGTGTGCGTTCATTGGAAAGCGCCGCCAGAAAGGCGGAGGGTGATCAAGCAGTTGGAGCTTTTGAAGGGACAACTGATCTTTTTATCATGCCAGGATATAAATTTCGTGTAATCGATGGTATGATCACGAACTTCCATCTTCCACGATCGACCTTGCTCATGCTGGTGAGCGCATTTGTTGGACGAGAGCGGATTCTAAAGGCGTATGAAATGGCAAAAAAGGAAAAGTATCGTTTCTATTCTTTTGGAGATGCGATGTTAATTATGTAGGGGTGATAGATTAAGTAGGAAGTGGACTTCCTACTCTTTTGCACGATAGACTTTAGATTGGTTCTTCCCCGCATATTTAGCATCATAAAGAGCCCTATCAGCATGTTCCAAAATAGCATCAAATGAATGTGTTGAGCTTTCCAATTCTGCAATACCTAAGCTGATTCTA
>CAZJMV010000061.1:0-4149 GCA_964547225.1 uncultured Anaerolineaceae bacterium
AGTTTTACCATCTGGTCGGTATAGTTGTCAAATGATACTAATGGTATTTCACGATTGTTAATTGTTAATATTTGTTAAACTTGATTTCAAATTTCTATCGTTTTGATTCTTTTTGAAGGCGATAGTAATCAACATGCGCTACTAATGGTGTGTTTCCTAGGATTAAATCAGATGCCTTTTCAGCTAACATCATTGTTGGTGCATAATTATTGGCATTGGTGAGATAGGGCATTACTGAAGAATCGACCACACGCAGACCGTCAACGCCATGGACTTTCATTGTGTTAGGATCGATGACAGACATTTCATCGACACCCATCTTGCATGTGCAGGAGGGATGGTATGCGGTCTCACCATCTCTTCCTACCCAGTCAAGGATTTCTTGATCTGTTTGGACTTCTATTCCTGGGGAAAATTCACCGCCGTTGTAAGGGTCAAATGCAGGTTGATTGAGAATATTGCGTGCAACATGGATCGCTTCGACCCATTCCCTTCGATCTTGATCGGTTGATAGGTAATTCAATCGTATGGCAGGGTGAACATATGGGTCATTTGATTTAATCTTTATCGATCCCCTAGCATCAGAATACATTGGTCCTACGTGTACTTGGTATCCATGACCACCGCTAGGAGAAGTTCCGTCGTAGCGTATCGCGACAGGTAAGAAGTGGAACATCAAATTGGGATAATCAACATCCTCGTTACTGCGCACAAAGCCACCCGCTTCGAAATGATTTGTGGCTGCAGGTCCTTTTTTGAATAACAACCATTGAAGTCCAACCCATGGTTTGTTGTACCATTGTAGAGCAGGATAAACAGAGATGGGTTGTTTACAGGCATATTGTACGTAGACTTCAAGATGGTCTTGTAAATTTTCACCGACACCCGGTAGGTCTTGGATAACTGTGATGCCTAACGCTTCCAATTCTTTTGCATTCCCAATACCCGAGAGTTGTAGTAATTGTGGAGAGTTAATCGCGCCACCGGATAGAATGATGTCGTTCCCGAAGATTTGCTCTGTTTTACCCTTTCCACGGTCAACTTCAACTCCGATAGCTTTTTTCCCCTCGAAGAGGATTTTAGTGACAAATGACTTTGTTTGAACGGTTAGATTAGGGCGATCCATAACTGGATGTAAATAAGCAGTGGATGCGCTTAGTCTCTTACCATTTCTAATATTCCGGTCAAAGGCTGCAAAACCTTCTTGTTTATAACCATTTACATCACTGGTTAATGAATAACCTGCTTCCTGAACGGCTTTAAAAAAGGCTGAAAAAAGGGGATTGGTAACAGGTCCGCGTTCTAATTCTAAGGGACCATCGGTGCCACGATATTCATCTCCACCAGTTAAGCAATTCTCCATTCTTTTAAAATAGGGCAGGCAGTGGGCAAAATCCCACTCTTGCAAACCGGGGTCACTTGCCCAGTGTTCATAATCGAGCGGATTTCCACGTTGGAATATCATGCCATTGATTGAGCTTGAACCGCCTAAGATTTTGCCTCGCCCTTGTGTGATTCTGCGGTTGTGCATATAAGGTTCCGGCTCAGATTCATACAACCAGTCGTAATACTTGCTGCCAATAGGGTAGGTTAGAGCGGCTGGCATATGGAGAAAAATGTCCCAGAAGTAATCTTTGCGACCCGCCTCTAAAACCAACACATTGTTTTCTGAATCAGCGCTTAATCGATTTGCTAATACACAGCCTGCTGATCCACCACCAACGATTATGGTGTCGTACTTTGTTGAATTATTCATAAAAAATCTCTCCTGGATGTAAATCTTGGTTAGTAAAGAACGAAGTGCTTGTATTTGAGCGTAAAGGAAAAATTACGATTATATAAACCTTTTTACTCTGATTGACAGCTATACCGTCTGGATGGTATAGTAATTATAAGTATTTTAGACGAAGAACTGCAATTGTGTCAATAACCAATTTATTGTATTATTAGGTGTTTGCCTTAAGGAACTGTAGAAAACCATACAATAATAAGATAAAAAGGATCCACACAGAACGTGGCATTATTTTTTACACAAGGAGGAGGTTAGGTCTTATGCGCGAACAGACTAAAAAAGTACGTCGAGAAATATTTGAAGCATGTAGTCGAATATTAATCAATGAAGGTTTAACCAATCTAACTTTAGATGCTGTGGCTGAAGAAGCAGGCATTAGTAAAGGCGGATTGTTGTATCATTTTCCAACTAAGAATCAATTGATTGACTGTTTGTTTGAATATCATAATAATATCTATGAAGAGCGCTTACTTGAGTTGGTCAAGGAAGAAGGGGATATACCTGGTGCATACCTAAGAGCCTATGCAAGAGCATCTATTGAACAAATCTTAGATCCCGAAACTGCTAAACTGTATGCAAGCTTATTTGCAGCGGAGGAACGATACGCAAGTGCGCATAAATTGATGCGTGAAAAGTATATCGATTGGCAGCATGAAATCGAATCTTGTGGTATAGATCCTACCGTAGCGACATTCGTGCGTCTGACTGTTGATGGGTTGTGGTTTTCAGAGATGCATCATTATGCACCACCTGATATTGAACATCGGAAAAAAATCCTAGCTTTTATTATACAAATAACCTACAACCCGGAACTATTAGAGAAAGTAAATTCATATAAATAATTTAAATACAGATGATTCGACTTTTTTTGGAGATTGAGTGAAATTTGATCAAAGGAGTAATGAATGTCTGGCGGTTTTATAGGAAAAATATTGCATGTTTTTTTGGATGAAGGGCGATTTGAAGTAGAAACTCCCCCAGAATCTTTTTATCGAAAATATATGGGTGGAAGTGCGGTTGGTTTGTATTATCTTCTAAAATATACGCCTGCTCACTGTGATCCTTTGGGTGCGGAAAATACACTTGTCCTGTCCACAGGTGTGGTTACTGGAGCGCCAATTTCAGGGAATAGTCGTTTAAATGCAACCGCAAAATCTCCGCTCACTGATACGGTGGGTGATTCTCAATCTGGTGGCTATTTCCCTGCAGAATTGAAATTCGCTGGATTTGATGCCATTGTTTTGCATGGGAAAGCGAAAGAGATGATATACCTAACTATTATGAATGGTCAGGTTGAAATCCATCCTGCCGAACACTTGAAAGGGAAGGACACTGCAGAAGTAGAGGACCTGATCAAGGCAGAATTGGAAGAGAGTAAAGTTCAGATCTTACAAGCTGGTCTAGCGGGAGAAAATCAAGTACGTTTTGCTGCCATTATGAGCATGGCAAATCGAGCCAATGGGCGCAATGGATTAGGAGCAGTGATGGCTTCTAAGAATCTGAAAGCAATTGCTGTACGGGGAGAAAAGAAAAAATTCCCGATCTATGATCGTAAAGGGCTTCAAGAAATTGCTAGATGGGGTTCTCAAAATTTAGCAGAATCGGATGTGTATGGGATGGCTGTGCACGGCACAGCGGATGTCGTTGGTTCTCAGCACATCGCAGGAGGACTACCAACAAGAAACTGGGAAAGTGGTTCATTCCCAAGCTGGGAAGCAATTGCTGGCTCAACAATGACTGAAAAAATCCTAAAAAAGCGTGATACTTGTTATGCCTGTACAGTGCGATGTAAAAGAGTTGTTGAAGTGCCATATGGCGAGGATGAAGAAGAAGAGCAGCAAAAACTATTTCGTGCTGATCCTCGTTATGGTGGACCTGAATATGAAACGCTGGCTACTTTTGGTTCGTACTGTGATGTAGATAATTTAGAAGCAGTTGCAGCAGCTAATCAACTATGCAATCAATATGGGATGGATACAATCTCTTGCGGGGCAACGATCGCTTGGGCGATGGATGCCTTTGAACACGGGTTGATCACATCTGAAGATACCGATGGGATTGAATTACGATTTGGGAACGCAGAAGCGATGGTGAAGATGGTAGGCTTGATCGCGCACCGAAAAGGTTTTGGTGATATTCTGGCAGAGGGTTCTGAGAGGGCTGCAGAAATCCTAGGTGTAGGTCAAGATTTAGTTGTTACCTCAAAAAAACAAGAATTGCCTGCCCATATGCCACAAGTAAAACGTTCTTTAGGTTTAATCTATGCGGTCAATCCTTTTGGCGCTGATCATCAATCCAGTGAACATGATGAATCCTATTCAGCTTATCCAGAGAGAATGGGGCAAATTGGATTAATG
>CAZJMV010000062.1:0-6041 GCA_964547225.1 uncultured Anaerolineaceae bacterium
GCATTCAGTCTATGAAGCTCATTCACTTTTAGTGTGATTTGTTCAATTGTATATCTTTGCAAAGCAGTATCAACCGACTCATCAAAGTCGCCAAAGGTAGATAATATTTCAGCTTTTTTCTTTCACTGCGATTGTAGTCATTTTATTTACCCGTTTATCTCGATACGAATAATTTTCTATCTAGTCATATTGTACACGATTTCGTAAAAATACTCATCCTGTATGGATATTGATAACGATGATAAAGCTATCCGGTATTGATCCGATATTTTATGGTAAAGAATAAACGCAAGATTGACTTCATAAATACAATAATCAGTGTGGTCGGTTGTGAGATTGCACCCCAATTCTTTCTTTCCTGATCATTTGTTGTTCTCATTCGTTGGGTTCTCCTTATTCGCTGTACTGTATTTTGCGTCCTTGCGTCTTAGCTCCTTTGCGTTAAAAAACCTGCGCATCTTTGTGAAAAAAAATGAGTCTTAAGAGATTGCTTCCACCGGCGAAGAACATACCGGTCTCGCAATGACAAGCTGAGAGGATTACCCTCTCCCCTTGTGGGAGAGGGGATTAAAGGGGTGAGGGGGTGAATTAATTGTATATGGATAAAAACCGCAGATGGACGAGGGCGCTCCTCAGCATGACATGATAGTTTTGTCTCGCGTGTGGAAGATTGGAACACGAAATAACACGAAAGGAGACGAAAGACACGAAAAAATTCGCTGAGTTCTCCTCATTCGTTGTACTTTGCGTCCTTGCGTCTTTGCGTTAAAAAACCTATACATCTTTGTGAAAATAAATGAGTCTTGAGAGATTGCTTCGACCGGCGAGGAGCATGCCGGTCTCTCAATGATAAGCTGAGTGGATTACCCTCTCCACTTGTGGGAGAGGAAATAAAAGGGGCGAGGGGGTGTATTAATTGTCTATGGATCAAAGTCGCAATGAATGGGAGCGCTCAACAGGATGACAACAACTAATCTAGCGATTCATGACCAATGGGATGAAAATCGATTGGCTGCCTGATTCACCAAAAATGGCGAATTGACTCAGATGGCAGATATTGACCGAGAACCAGTTCTCGGTCAGATTGTAGGTGTATGTGGATGCAGGTGCGCAGCTTTCAGCAGCATCGATCCATTGGTTGCTGCCTTCATCCCATAGATATAATTTGAGCGTGTTTTCTTGGATGTTTGTTAATTGTCTATCGGCATATTCGAAGTACAGCGTGATGGGATTGCTGAAGAGAAAACTGGCTACAAGATTACCATCTTGTATAGCGTGGATATCGAACGATTCTCCCAAGAGGTTGAAGCCGTTGGGTTGTCTTACCTCTGGATTGCTGGTGACTTGGATCGTGGTTTGGGTTGTGACAGAGCCCGCTGGTATGGTCGCTTTGACGTTAGTATCACCATTAAGCGTAAATTCGACTGCACCACCTTCTTCAGGTGTGATCTCTTCTTGTGCTAGGGCTGTGACGGTGATATAGGCGGCTTTGGTCTCGGTGTGGCTGCCATCCGCGCCTTGAACGGTTAGCGAGACGGTATATGACCCTACTCTTTGATATATGTGCACGGGGTTTTGTTCAGTACTGCTCGTACCATCGCCAAAATCCCAGGTCGTGTGGGTGATATTTCCAGTGCTTTGATTGGTGAAGCTGACTTGAAGCGGCGTTTGACCAGAGAGCGGTGTCGCTTGAAACATCGCTTTGGGCGGATTATTGACGGCAAAATCATGCACGGTGGTTGCGGCAGCATTGATAATGACATTGCTGGCTGTTGAAATGCCGTCAGTTTCATCTTCAACCGTTATTTCGTAGCTTCCAGCGGGCAGGATGAGTGTGTAATTGCCATCAGCGTCGCTGACGGCTGCGCGTTGGTAGCTGCCATTCACGGCTGTGATCGCTGCTCCTTGTATTGCTGAACCGCTGACGGCAGTTGTGATATTTCCAGTCAGGGTACCTTTCTCTTCGCCAACATCGCTCCAATCAAGGATAGTTTGAAGTGTTTCCAATCGGGCTGCTTCCGACAGCGATTCGAAGGGAAACGCCCAGAAAGTCGTGCGATAGACGCCAGTGTCTTTATTCAGGGCGGCGTTATTCTGATTATTACCGATGAAAGCGACTTCGGCGCTGGTGTTGGGCGTGATCATGTCAGAGTAATTGTAAAAGGGGTAATCGAGCGAATAGTTGCCCAATCCATTGAAGACGCTTCCCTGACCGCTGATGGAGGTGTAATAGCCAACATCATTGCTCATATTGGCGACCCCTAGATAATTGCTCATAAAAGCCGTTAGACCACGATCCCAATAATAGTCTTGACTGCTGATGAAGAGATCATTGCCCTCATTCAGCCAATTTGCTAAGACGCTCTCACTAGCGGAGCTTGGACCAGCAAAACCGCCATAGGAGGCGCCCGTGAACCAGATCAGCAGGTCGTAAGGCTGTAGTTGCGATTGGTTTGGTTCATTATCGCTGTAATTCGTTTCCCAAAGATCATAGGCATAGCCGAGATCGTCGAGCACACTTGTGTAATACTCGCTGACATCCGGGCTGTTGTTATCGTCATCAACCACCAAGATGGGTGGAGTGGTGCGTGTCTCGAAATGATAGACGGGTGAGCTCTCACCGACCCCACAAATATTATCCGCTTTCACACGCCAATAGTAGGCAGTGAGCGGGTCGAGTGAAATGGGAAGCTCGAGCGAAGTGGCTTGCAATGAGGTTGTATAGATCAGATCGTTGAACTGCTCATCAGACGCCAATTCAATCGTGTATTCAGCAGCCTGTTCAGCGCTGTTCCATGTAAAGGTCGGGCTGGGATGAATGCCTGAGGCATCGTTGGCGGGCGAGAGCAAGGATATCTGATCTGGCGCAGCGGTAAATAAGTTAAGCTCAACAGTGGTTGTAAAGGTTTCAGATGCAGCTTCTCCGATGATCTTGAGTTGATAATTTCCATAAGCTGCGGATGGGCTGCCGGATAGAGTGAGCTCGCTGCTTCCGCTTGGCGTGACAGGATTAAGGCTGAAGGAGGGTGAATAACCGCTGGGCGTATTTTGGACGCTGAGTGTGACAGCTTCACTGTATTCTTCTTCGACCTTTATGACATCGACATCGTAAACAGCGTTGGTGGGTGCGCAAATGGTTTGTGAAAGAGGACTGATATTCAATCGGAAAGCGCCGCAGTAATCTTGAGCCGCCTCTACAGCCGCTAAGGCATTGATCTCACCCCAACCGGTGGCATAATTGGGTGAATGCGCGCTGCCGGTTGTGCCATCGTCATAAGGGATCGGTGTGGCGGTTTGTTCGATGATCATCTCAGTAGCGACATAGTCGCCGATCAGACACGGCGCAGCTTGCCACATCAAGGCGATCAATCCGGAAACATGTGGAGAGGACATGGATGTACCGGAATAATTGGCGTAGGCGCTGTCGCTGCTGTTTACGCTGGAACGGATGCTCACGCCGGGCGCTAAGACCTGCGGTTTAAGGTCTGCCCAACCGGTTTGAGGGTTGATGGTATCGAGGTTATCGGTCGGACCCCAGTTGGAATGCGAGGCGTAGGCGCCATTATCATGACCGCTTGATCCAACGCCAGTCACGTTACCATAGCGCGCTGGGTTGCCGACGGTGTTCAATCCGGGTGGAGAAGAATAACCGCAGTTGCTGGAATTGCCATTCGAGAAGACCGGATAAATTCCGGCTGCTTGCCAGGCATCGACGACACCCTGATACCAGGGGTCATACGTGCGACTGCAGCTTCCCCAGGAATTGTTGACAACAAAAGGGCGCATATCGGGATTAGGATTATCGCCGTTGAGATCCCAAGGCGCAGCGACCCATTGGGCGCAGGAGAGTAATTGCAACCCACCGCAGGAGGAGGTCGAACAACCACGACAGGCGATCCAATCTGCATCGGGCGCCATCCCGATCTGATCGCCGCTGCCATCATCACCGACCATCGTACCCATGGTATGGCTGCCATGGCTGTTGTCATCTTCGGGTGCAGTCGGATGGTCGCCGTAGGGGTCCCACCAGTTGAAGTTGTGATCATAATTACCAGCACCGAGGTTGCCGCGATATTGGGCGTTGACAGCTTCGTGGGTGTAGCGCACACCGGTGTCGATGTTCGCCACGACGGAACCTTGACCAGCGTAACCCATCTGCCAAACATCCGGCGCTAGGACATGGCTGATATTTGATTCGATTGATTCGACGGCATCGAGGGGTTGATTCTCAACTTCGGGTTCGATGACCTGCATCGTACGAGTGGCGCGCAATGCTTCGATCTCGTTGAATTTGAGCAAGCCATCGAAGGTGTTGTAGTCCGATTCAGAGACCATAATAACGTTGTCAATCCAGAAGGCTTGGTATTCAACATTGTGGGCATCGAGATAATCGCGCACGGGTTTTTGAGAGCGATCAGCGGTCTCTTGCAGGGCGTTCATGACGTACCAGCCGCGTTCGCTCCAGGGTAAATCTTGCGCCGCACTAAGATCAGCTTTTTCACTGAAATAGATCATGTAGCTGATATCGCTGGTTGTGTTGAGGCGGTACTGTAGCGCGGATTCAATTTCGATCGAGGAGGGTGGGTTTGTTTTCGGTGGTTTAGGGTTGGCGTAGACAGGATATAAATTTCCAGATACAAGCAGCAAAGATGTCAGGATGGAAATAAGGAGAATAAAAGAGGGGAATTTCTTGAACATTTTTTGGTATCGACCTTTCGCAACGGTAGTTGACTATAAATGAATTATAGATAAATTCAATGCAAGTGTCAATATTCAAAAGATTAACAGAATATATTGCAGTTTATAGCTATAAATACAAGGAATGTATAAAAAATACTAAAAACAGCAACAAGTATTGTATATACTAGATAAAAATGCAGTATAGACGTGTAAAATATGTGATAATACAAATAAAAATGATCCCTAGAAAAGGGATCACAAAGGGGAAAGGGTTTTTGGACTTATGGTGAGCTATTTTTTCGGATCGATGGCAGCCTGATGAGTGTTTTTCCTAACAAATCTGTTGGTTAGGAGGTTATCCGCAGAGGGTTTTTGGGCTTACAGTTTTGTTGGGTTTATGGAGTACATGCAGATGGTGAGTATGAGTTTAACGCAAAGATGCAATGGGGTTAAGGATTTAAGTTATATTTTTTAGGCGGGCAATCATCCCATACGGTACACCGGTACTGTTAAAGCCTGTCAATTAAGCGTTCTTTAAATTGTCGCATTCTTTTAGGGGAGGTTTTTCCCGCTTGTAAATCAGTTCGAGGAAACCGAATGAGAACAATATCGCCGGGTTTCATGGATGGTATATTTCTTGAGCATCTCCCCGACTAATGGCTTTAATTTATTGAGCACTCGAAGCCATTCATCCACTGGCAGAGCGTCTTTCTGGCGGAAGGTGCGAATAAGCCAATGTCGCGGCGAAACCAGCTCCAACCCCCCCGAAAGGAAAACTGGTTTTCATACTAGGATGTTTTTTTTAGCGAGCCTGACGAGCTTTGCGTGAAATAGAAAAGGAATCACACGCAGAGAACGCGAAGACCACAAAGGAAAATCTTAGTGGTCTTGGCGAACTTAGCGTGAAAAAGAAAAGAATCCTCACGCAGAGAACGAAAGACTGCCAAGAAATAACTTTGCGAGCTTAGCGATCTTGGCGTGAAAAAAAGAAAAGGATTCTCACGCAGAGAACGCGAAGACCACCGAGGAAAATCTTAGCGGTCTTGGCGAGCTTCGCGTGAAATAAAAAAAGAATCCTCACGCAGAGAACGCCAAGACCGCCAAGAAAAATCTTAGCGATCTTAGCGTGAAAAAAGAAAAAGAATCCTCACGCAGAGAGCGCGAAGAACGCAAAGAAAAATCTTAGCGATCTTGGCGAGCTTAGCGTGAAATAGAAAAGAATCCTCACGCAGAGAACGCAAAGATCGCCAAGAAATATCTTAGCGAGCTTAGCGTGGAAAAAAGAAAAGGATTCTCACGCAGAGAACGCGAAGACCGCCAAGAAAAACAACCACCCATGAGTGGGTAGATTTGCGGGGACG
>CAZJMV010000063.1:0-11368 GCA_964547225.1 uncultured Anaerolineaceae bacterium
AAAGGTGATTTATGAGTTCAATTAAATTGGATCATAATGCTATCATTGATGCAATAAAAGAATTACCCCCAGAGAAATTGCCTGAAGTGGCTCAATTCATTGCTGATCTTCGTGATAAAGCCAGGCAGAAAGAAGGCAAATTCCCACCATATCATCCTGTCCAGTTAGGCGGAATTTGGCGATCGGGTAAAATCAGTGATTGTGATATCAAAGATGTGCGTCGAGAAATGTGGCGAAATATGTAAATGGTGATTTCACCATGATCTAAATATTAAGTTGGAATCATTTGTAATTTACTGGGCATTTGATCCCAAGTTTTTCCTTGTAATTTTCTTCCATTTTTTTTCTTATTAAACCCCCCCCATTGCTTAAAGAAAAAAGGTACTCCTGCTGAAAGGCACTGGTTTTTTATATCGACTACCCATTCTTTCTGTATTGGTCTAGCCCCTGGCCCCGATTCACCTCCTACAATGACCCAATCAATATTCAATAAATCTAAATTGGGTAAATTGCCTAATAATGGTTCAAGCGATAAGAATTTTATATGGGCATTAGTTCTTATTAAATCTTCAATTCGGTATTGATAATCCTCATTTTCGACACTAACACCCATCCAAATATTATCTGACCAATCTAAAGAATCGTTCAACGCAAGTAGTCGATTTGATCGTTTTGTCAGGATTTGAAAGATATGCCAATCAGCGCGTCGCATGACATTGAAGGTTTTTTGTATGAATTCCAACGGTACATCCTTGTGGAATAAGTCACTCATTGAATTTACAAAAATCATTCGCGGTTTTTTCCATCCCATCGGACGTTCAAGAAGCTGCTCATGTAGCGTGAGTTCAAATCCATTCTGGTAGCTAGGGTTTTGCATAGCTTGTAAACGCTTTGCCATTCTTTCCGCGTAACAATGTTTACAACCAGGACTGATTTTTGTGCAGCCAGTAACTGGATTCCAAGTTGCGTTGGTCCATTCAATGGATGAATTATTTGCCATGGTTTTCACCTCGATTTATTGTAGCACAAACGTTCCCTATTATTATTAGAATAATCTCTTCTGTCCATGCACATCTCTTTTCGTGATTTCTCCCCAAAACTTTTTACCAAGTTTATTCTTACTTGCGAAAATTAATCGATACAATGGTGCATTTCTCACATTTTTCATTGAAGGCTCTGTGAAAATCTGTATACCCAAATCCTTATCAAATTGAGTATCTTGATAGCCTAGTTGCCTTAATTTCTTCATATAATAATCCATCAATTTTCTATGGATAAATATTTGTTCATTAGATTTGTATTTTCTGTAAATATCACGCCATTTTCTATCACCAAAGAAGTAATCAATCGATGTATTCTCTTTTGATGTAACTGCGTTAGGCATATATCTGGTAATTCCCATTTGTGGATAATGAATGATCATATCAACACGTTTTCTAGACAATTTTTCCACTGTTCTCCAACAGAGTTCCAACCCTTCTGGATCTAGAAAAGCCAAATTTAATGAGTCATCTGATATGTAATTATCTACAATATTATTGATTACCTCATTTGCATTATCATTCAAGATTCTAGAATTTAAGATCTGATTTGATGCTTGGATTCTTTTGTTTAGTGCATCGGTATTTTCTTTATTACTGTCGACAAAGATATAATTAGTAAATGGGTAATTAGCAGTTATCGCAAGAATTGGTGATCCCAGAAGTACTTTGTTTGTTTCTCTACATTTGCATTTTCCAGGACCTGCAAATAGATCTATATAATTACGCTTTCTCCATTTTTTTCTCATCGAAGTTGCAAAGACGTCAATATATCTTTTTAGATAATCAAGTTTTTCTTCAGCCCATCTTCCAGATTCGCGAGTCAGTAAACCATCCTCAACTGGCAACAAATAAAGGTTTGTTTTATTCATTTAATCCTCCACTTTATATCCTCATCCACCTGAAACCAATAATTAATTATACTTGAAATTTTTTTGATAGGAGTCTTAATGGCTTTATTTGGGTATTCAGCCAAGCTTATCATCGCTTGCCCCTCTTACTTTCGATAGGAAAAGCGCTGTTGTTTGCAGGTACGACTTGCGATTTTTGAGTACTGAGACTCTGCTGTGGATGCCTTATAGAAAAAAGGAACAGCCCATGCTTTCGGGCTGTTCCTTTTAATACAAAAAGCAAATACTTATAAGAATTTTTCTAACAACTCGCCGACCTCATCCATGCTGAAGACCGGTCCGTCCACACAGACCAGCTTATCCCCCAGGTTGCAGCGACCGCATTTGCCGATGCCGCAGTGCATGCGCGCTTCCAGGGTGACGTAGTTCTGTGACGCCGCAAAGCCCAGTTCCTCCACCAGCATTTTATTTACAAAATGGATCATAATCGGCGGACCGCAGGTGATCGTGATGGCGTTATTCGGGCGCGGCGCGATCTTTGCCAGCAGGTCAGTGATCAAACCGCTTTCGTACTGCCATTCCTCATCCGGTTCATCTACAGTCAGGTGCAGCTCTGTGTTGGGTGTGCTGCGCCAGCGCTCATATTCATCGCCAAAGATCAACAGCGAGGGGCGGCGTGCTGCCCATAAGATAGTCAATTTGCCGTAGTGTTCCCGATTCTGGAGCACATATTGGATCACTGGGCGTAGTGGCGCGCCGCCGATCCCGCCTCCCAGTACCACCAAGTCCCTGCCTTCGAAATCCTGCATTGGGAAGCAGTTGCCCATCGGACCACGCACGCCAAGGGTATCGCCAGGCGCTAATTCGTGCAGCGCCGTTGTGACCCCGCCCAGCCGCTGCACCGCAAAATCCATCGTTTCTCCGTGTTCGGGGATATTGGCGATCCCGAAAGGCGCTTCGCCGATTCCAAACGCGGATAAAAAGGCAAATTGCCCCGGTTTATAATCGCCAAAAGCTTCTTTGCCGCCGTTAAGCAGCTCCAACTGCAGCAGCTTGATCTCCTCGCCTTGGTCGCTGATGGCTACCAGCCGCGCCAGATAGGGCAGCATGGGATTGCTTTTGAAGCTTGTATAGGTCTGTGTACCAATCATCGCGCCACCTCCAGCAAATGAGAGATTATTTCACTGATATCGATATTCACCGGACAGGCTTCGATACAGCGTCCGCAGCCCGTACAGGCGACCGTCATAGAGGTATGGTATTGCTGCGGATAGTAGAAGAACTTACAGTAGAAGCGGTTGCGCAGTCTTTCCGCTTTCTGGGCGCGTGGATTATGCCCGCCTGCAATCTGTCGGTAATTCTCGCGTACACACGAATCCCAACTGCGTAGGCGTTCAAACGCCCCAGGTTGTCCAGAGATTGGTTCATCACGCACATCAAAGCAGCGGCAAGTCGGGCAGACATACGCACAAATGCGGCAGCCCAAACAGCGTTCGCTGATATCCATCCAATACTCGTCCTCGAAGCGAGCTTCCCAGTCGATCGATTCTGGCGCTCCGATGAATAAGGGCGCGCCCTTCGGACGGTCGGGCATCTTGCCGTAATACTCGCTCACTTTGGGAAGGCTTTCGTAGATTTGTTGTCCTTTATCGCTTAAGACTTGGAGGATATATCCATCCTCAACTTCTTTGAACATCAAATCAAGCCCGCGTGGATCATCCGGCGCGCCGCCGACTTGCGTACAGAAACAGTCCGCTCCGATTTGACTGCATGCCAAACCGATCAGGGTCGTGTTTTCGCGTCGCTTCGCATAATAGGGGTCGGGTGGGATGTCTTCCAGGAAGAGCTCATCCAGCAACTGCACCCCTAAAGCATCACACGAGCGAACCCCAAAGATGATCTTTTCTTCTTCGGGCAGGCTTTCGATGAGTTTTACTTGCTGCCCGTTTGATTTCATCATGAACAGGCGTTCTGTGGGTGGGAAGAAGGCTTCTTTGAGCGGTAGATCCGGACGGATATAGTCCCAAGCGATCTGCGAAGAATTCTCGATGGGTTGATATAAGACGTTATTCGCAACTCTTCTTGGTGCAATGACGTTTTTCTCCCAAGCGGTGATATCTAACCAGGCTAATAAATCGGCTTTTGTGATAAATTTCATGACAGGCGCTCCTCTCCGCTCAAGACAGTTACCAAGGGAGATGGTTCTAAGGTCAGTCCAGCTTGATATTCGAATGCATTCTGAATCTCTTGAGTCAGCTTGATGTTCAGCAAGCTGATCGGGATATCCATTGGACACACCCGTTCACATTCATTACATCCCACACAGCGACCAGCCAGGTGAAAAGCGCGCCCCAGGTGAAAAGCGCGTTTTTCGATCAAACCGGTTCCCATCCCGCTCCATAGTGAATCATCGCGTTCGTACAAGCACACTGGACAATCGCATATCGGACATACCTGGCGGCAGGCATAACAGCGGATACAGCGATCAAACTGGCTCAACCAATACTCAGCTCGTTCTAGAGGCGTACAACCTTCAAGGTTCTCCAGATGATGGTTGAGTGGAGGCTTCTCCTTCAGCGTCGCTTTCTCGCTGCTGCCGATGAGGGTATCGTAAATGATGGGAGTTCTTTGATCGCAATCCAGGCAGCGTGTTTGCAGTATTGGGGAATAGGCGCTGTCCGTTGGGCTGACCGGGCTCTCTACCCGGTTCTTATTCGCGGGTATTGTTTGTTGAACGCCATCGCATACCACACCGATAATATGCACCTTCTCGCGTGGAAAGCGTTTTTCAGTCAATAAAACCTGGATGGCGCGGCTGTCGCACGGTTTTGCCACAACAGCTACAGATTCTTGATTCTTAAGATCAGACTTTTCATGTTGGTTCCCAGCGTGGATCTTCTGGTTTAGATAAGTTGCCAGGTTATGCGTGCACTCCGAGTTCCAGACCAGTCGCTTAGCTTGGTCTGGTTTACTGATAAAGACCGGACGCACGCGACCACGCGGACCACGTTCATAGCCTATCACACACGTAACTTCTCCAGCGCTCAGCAACCGCTGGGCGGTTTCTTGGATACCCATTTCAATCTGTGTATAGGTGGCTGATGGGCGTAGTTCAAGAGGTTTTACGGCTGCATATTTAGAGCCATTCGGTTTACTCTCCAGGATCTCTGGCATTTCCAGCAATTGATGGAATGACTGCCATTTCTGCATAGAGATACGCCAGCGTGCTGGCCCGAGCTTTCGAACCTGCTGTGTGAATTCGGTTGTGATTTTTGAGAAGCGCTCACCCTCCGATGCGGACACCCAGTCTAACTTCAGCCGTTCCGGTTCCAATCCCGCAAAAGATAGCAGCGCTCGTAAAATCGGTAATCGCTTGGCGGTGCGATGGTTTCCATTGTCATAATGACATTCCCCAATATGACATCCTAAGACCAATACGCCATCCGCGCCTTCCTCGAATGTCCGCAGGATCACCTCTGGAGAAACTCTTCCAGAGCAAGGCACACGAATGGCGCGGATATTGGCGGGTGATTTCAGACGCGCAATTCCGGCTGTGTCTGCGCCCGTATAGGAGCACCATGTACATAGGTAAGCAATGATCTTCGGTTCAAATACAGCATCTTTTTCTATTTGAGTCGGTTTTACTGCATTCATGGGTTAGTTGCCTCCCGATGATTCAACCGGCACGACCGGGCTGGCTTGTGTCGGTGGGGGATAGACATCGCTTAAAAGAGCGCCGATCATCTCGGTCACAATCTGCGTGTCTTCGTAATGCAGCAGGTTCATCGCTTTGTTGGGACACGCGGCTGCACAGGTGCCGCAACCCTTGCAGATATAAGCGTTTACATGCGCTAGATTATCTCGGATTTCAATTGCTCCGTATGGACAGGCTTGCATACAGCTTCCACATCCGACACAGTAACGAGTATCGACTTGGGCAATTGATGGATCCAGCGCAATGATGCCTTGATCTAGTAGGGATAGTGCTGCCGCGGCAGCTCCGGCGGCTTGCGCGACACTGTCTGGAATATCTTTCGGGCTTTGACAAGCGCCCGCCAGGAAAACGCCTTCATTTGTCGTCTCTACTGGCGCCAATTTAGGATGGCGTTCTAAGAAAAAACCATCTGCACTGCGGCTGAGACCAAACAATTTCGCCACTCGAGCTACATCATCTCTCGGTTCAAAACCTGTCGCCAAGATGACCATGTCCACGTCAACGTGATCAGGTTGATTGTAGAAACTTTCATCCCAATGCACGCGCAGTTTTGTGCCATCTCCGTTGTTATTTAGCGCTTCAACAGAACTAACTCTGCCATGGTAGAAATTGACGCCTGATTGCTGCGTTCGGTTATAGAACTCTTCATAGTCCTTGCCGAACGAGCGCATATCGCGGTAGATCTCATAGACCTCTGCATCGACATAATCGTGCACAAGCTGAGCGATCTTGAGAGAATACATGCAGCAGGCACGCGAGCAGTACTCGTTATAGCGCGCATCACGACTTCCTATGCAGTGTAGGATCGCCACGCTCTTGGGCGCTTTTCCGTTCTTTAGGGTCACTTTGCCATTGGTAGGACCGCTGGAATTGATCAGACGCTCAAATTCCATCGCCGTGATCACATTATCGAGCCTCCCATAACCAAGTTCTGGCGCTCGATGGGGGTCAAAATCCTTGAACCCGGTGGCTAGAATGATCGCCCCGACCTTAAATTCTTCATGCGTATCTTGCATCTCGTGATCGATTGCGCCACGATCGCAAGCCACAACACATTCCAGACATTCTGAGCACACCCCGCAGCGTAAGCAGCGTTCCGCTTCCAGGACAGCTTGTTCCTCAGTTAAGGAGATATCGACTTCATGGAAATTAAGCTTACGTTCTTCCACTGGGATACAAGCGATGGGTATTCTTGCGAGGTCGCTTGCTTCACCATTCACAACTTTATTGGCTGCTTGCTCTGATGTTAGTGTGGCAACGGGCAGGTCAGACGGTTCAGGCAGCCCATTCTCTTTTCGTAAATAACGATCGATGCAGCGCGCCACATGATGACCCTCGCCGATGGCGTCCACCACAAAGAAGGTCATCCCACGATGCACATCGCCAGCGCAGAAAACGCCTGGAAGGGTGGTCATCATCTCTGAATCGGTTTGAATACCGATCGGATAGCGGGTGTTGATGCTGCCATCGGATGGTAAGAAAGAAAACTCAGGTCCTTGTCCAATCGCCCAAATCACTAGATCGGCTGGCATGATGTGTTCGCTATTCGGGATTATCTTGAAATCGGGTTTTCCGTGTTTGAAACCATGGAACTCGATCTCAGCACAGCGCACGCCGGTAATTTTGTTATTTTCAACGATGATCTCTTGGAAGGTTTGTGCAGGGCAAACTTGAATGCCTTCCTCCTCAGCTACGCATACCTCCCATTCGAACCCAGGCATCTCACCGCGTGGTTCCAGACAGATCATACGCACTTCTTCTGCCCCTAAGCGAATGACTGTGCGCGCTGTATCCAGAGCCACGTTTCCGCCGCCTAGAACGGCGATTTTCTTGCCCCGATAATCTGAATTTTCACCCAAAGCGACTTTCTTGAGCACATCCAAGCTCATCAGATTGTCGGGATGATTTGAATTACGGATCGGGATCTTGCGCGCCTTATGAGCGCCAGTCGCGACCAGCACAGCATCATAAGGACCGCCATGCTCACTGCCATTCTTCTCGAGCAAGCTTGGGATATCATCAACCCATGTGTTTAGTTGGATATCAACCCCTTCGTCAACGATTTGTTGGATCTCCCAATCGAGATATTGGAGCGGCATACGGTGAGGTGGAATGCCTACTCGCATCATTCCACCAGCCACAGGCAGTGAATCGAGAACTTTCACTTCATGACCTAAGCGGATAAGATCCAGCGCTGCGGTCAATCCCGCTGGTCCGGCTCCGATGATGGCGACTTTCTTTCCGGTAGGTGGGTGATGATGTTGGAAAGGGGTACCGACGATCGATTTATCTCGCATCTTTTCGATCTCATCCCGATGTACATATGCCCAGTCAGCTACAAAACGTTTCAATCCCATAATATTGACTGGATCATCGTACTTTCCTCGGCTGCAGGCATCTTCGCATTGATGATTGCAGACCCTCCCGCACACGGAGGGGAAAGGATGCTCGCGTCGGATAGCCCAGTATGCATCTGCAAAACGTTTCTGACGGATTAAAGCGATATATCCTTGGGCGCGTTGTCCAGTAGGGCAGGCATCCCTGCAGGGTGCAATACCCGCTTTTTGGATCGCATACGCTCCTGGGACCGCCTGTGCAGAATTGCGGTAGGTAGCTTTACGTATACTTAATCCCAAATCGAATGGATTGATAATCTCGATTGGGCATACCTCAGCGCATCTGCCGCAACCCGTACAGGCTTCTTCATCGATATAGCGCGCTTTACGATGTACTCGGATATCAAAATTACCCACATAACCGGATACTGACTCAACCTCGCTATAACTCAGCAGCTTGATATTTTTGTGGCGTCCAACGGACACCATTTTCGGTGTGAGTATTCAAGCCGCACAATCGAGGGTTGGGAAGGTCTTATATAGCTGCGCCATATGACCACCAATACTCGATTCTTTTTCAACCAAATAAACTTGTTTACCGGCATCTGCCAGTCGTAGAGATGCTTCGATCCCAGCGATTCCTGCGCCAACGATTAATACCGCTGGTTCCATTTCCACTTGTCGCATATCCAGCGGGGCGTGATTATGTACACGCCTTACTGCTGCTGAGACCATTGCGCATGCTTTTGCCGTAGCCAACTCTTTGTCATCGATAACCCATGAACAATGCTCACGGATATTAGTCATCTGAAATAAGAATGGGTTCATCCCAGCTTCTTTGCACGCCCGCCGAAAAGTCGGTTCGTGCATCAATGGCGAGCAGGAAGCCACCACCACTCGATTCAGGTTATGTTCCTGGATATCTTGTTTGATCAGGTCTTGACCAGGATCAGAACACATATAGGTGTATTCGCGTGCTAAGACGACATCCTGAAGTTGACTAGCGTAATTTGCTACGGCTTCTACATCTACCGTGGCAGCGATATTCGTACCACAGCGACAGACATAAACACCGGTTCTTACTTTGGAACGATTCATACGTTTATCTCCTAGAGAGCCAGTGTATCCATAAGGGCGCCTTCGATTTCAGCTAAGATTTGATCTTGAGTGAAACCATGTTGGATAGCTGCTTGTGCCGGACACGCTGCTGCACAAGCGCCGCAACCTTTGCAGAGCACATCAATCACATGCGCCACCAGACGACCTTCTTCGTGTATCATTTCAATCGCATTGTAAGGACATAGTCCTTCACAAGTGCGGCAGCCACCACATTTCGTTGTATCGATATAGGTGGTAAAGGGTTCTAATTCAACCTGACCCGCATCGAGCATCGAGAGCGCCGCGGCAGCCGCAGCGCCCCCTTGCGCAACGCTGTCGGGGATATCTTTTGGACTTTGGCAAGCGCCAGCTAAAAATACGCCATCCGTCGCAGTTTCGACGGGTGCCAGCTTGGGATGTTTTTCCAAAAAGAAACCATCCGGACTGAGGCTAACGCCAAAGACTCTTGCCACTTCCGCCTGATCCACATTTGGTTCTATTCCTGTACTCAGCACCACCATATCCACTTGCTCATCGATCGCTTCTCCAGTAAACACATCTTGAGTGCTGACGATCAGATGACCGTTTTGCCGGCTGACCTGAATATCCTTATCAAAGCGGGTGAAATGCACGCCATTTTCGTGGACACGTTCGTAAAATGCTTCATAACCTTTGCCAAAAGTACGCATATCCCGGTAAAACTCAACCACCTCGGCGCCAATATAATCGCGCGCTAACTCTGCCAACTTGAGTGAATACATACAGCAGACGCGTGAGCAGTATTCATGTGTTTCAGTATCGCGACTGCCGACACAATGTAAGATGGCGATCTTGCGTGGCATTTCTCCATTCTTTAAAAGCACTTCGCCAGCGGTTGGTCCTCCCGAATTGATCAGACGTTCAAATTCCATACTGGTAAGCACATTATCAAATTTGGGCGTACCATTGCCGTTTCCATATCCATATTGAGGCGTTTTTTGTGGGTTGAAGTCATGGAAACCGGTCGCCAGGATGATCGTGCCAACCTCGATATCAATCAATTCATCCTGCTGTTCAAAATTGATCGCCCCCGTTTGGCAGAATTTTTCACAGGCTCTACATTTTCCATTTTTAAAGTAGGCGCAATTCTCTGTATCGATCACGGGTACGCGTGGTACGGCTTGTGCAAATGGGAAATAGATCGCTGTTCGTGTTCCTAATCCCATTTCAAACTCGGAGGGGATTTTTTTCCAGGGACATTTTTCGACACAAGTCCCGCAGCCTGTACATAAATCTTCATCTACATAGCGCGCTTTCTTGCGTACTTGTACATTAAAATTGCCGACATACCCAGAAACTGATTCGACTTCACTGTAACTGAGCAACGTGATGTTTTCGTGGCGTCCAACGGACACCATTTTGGGGGTCAGAATTCAAGCCGCGCAGTCTAAGGTAGGAAAGGTTTTGTACAACTGCGCCATATGACCACCAATCGATGGCTCGCGCTCTACCAAATACACTTTCTTGCCAGCATCAGCCAAGCGCAAAGCCGCCTCGATCCCTGCGATCCCACCCCCAACGACAAGCGCAGATTGCTTGAGCGCAACATGCCTTGTTTGGAGCGGTTCATGGTATCTCACACGATGTACGGCTGCTGTTACTAACCCAAGCGCTTTTGCGGTCGCTTTCTGGCGATCGTCGGATACCCATGAACAGTGCTCGCGGATATTGGTCATCTGGAACAAAAAGGGATTGAGTCCTGCTTCTGCACACGCCCGCCGGAAGGTGGTCTCATGCATCAGTGGGGAGCATGAAGCCACCACTACGCGATCCAGGCTCTCATTGATGATATCATCTTTTATGAGAGCCTGTCCTGGGTCTGAGCACATATAGGCATAATGACGTGAAACAACAACATCCTCCAATTTCCCAGCCTTTTTCGCCACGGTTTCTACATCAACCATACTGGCAATATTCGTTCCACAATGGCAGACATAAACACCGATACGAGGGCTGTCACGCCCGCCCGTTTTTCCATGCTGTGATGGTGTTACCGAATCATTTTGCTTCATCAAGCTGGCCTCCTTTTTTCTACATAATGGTATAGATGATCATCATAGAACCGCTGGTTAAGAAAAAAAGGGTCGTGCGTCATTGAATGCCATCTTTGTGACCCTTGTAATATTATAGCATACTTTGTGCAAAAAAGCACAAAGTCTTAGATTAATGTTTTCTACCTTGCCAAAGTATTCCCGCAATCAGCGAGGCAGATAGGTCAAGGATACCTAACAACGCATTATAAAACCCATAGGCTGTTCCACGCATCGATTGAGGAACAAGATCGGCAAC
>CAZJMV010000064.1:0-28893 GCA_964547225.1 uncultured Anaerolineaceae bacterium
CCTATGATTTTTGGCATTTTGATCCTCCAACATTTTATTTATGTATAAATTAAATCTCTTATTATTACTTTGCAACTCGAACAACAGCGGGTCGAAGAACACGATCTCCAATCATATAACCCTGTTGCAGCGTCTCTATGATCTCTCCACTTTTATGATGATCGCTTTCTTCAGACGATATCGCTTCATGCAAATTAGGGTCAAATTCCATATGATCGGATTTCATGGGAACAACCCCTTCGCTTTCTAAGATGGAGAGCATTTTCCGATAAATTAATTCAATTCCATTTGCCCAAGTAGCCCCATCACCTGATTCAGGTTTGTTTTTCAAAGCGCGGTCCAAATCATCCAGGATATCTAAAAAACGCTTTATCACGCTACCGGTTGCCATTTGATACGTTTGGCTTTGATCACGTTCTACTCTCTTTTTATAATTGGCAAAATCCGCACGTGCTCTTTGCCAACCATCAAGATATTCATCAGCTTTATTTTTCGCTTCTTCCAATGCTTTTTCTAGACCTAAAGCCTCATCCTGAAGTTCTTCAACTTCTCCTTCAAGCACATTATCATTTTCTTTTTCGATATTTTCCTCATCCTGAAATTCTATTTCATTTGAGTTTGTGTTCTTTTCCACCATAATGGTTGATCATTCTCCTCTATTCTGGCAAGTTTTTTTTGAATAAGATTACTCAGTCATCACATCTTCTACTAAATCGCTAAGTAACCCAGCAACAAAACGTACTGTGGAAATTGTCCGTCCATAAGGCATACGCATTGGTCCTAATACACCTAAGGTACCCATAGCTAGACCAGGGACACCATAACGGGCAAGAACCATCGAGCATTCACGTAGCTCCTCCCAATTTCCTTCGCCACCAATAATGACATGAACACCTTCGGAGTCAGAAGCAAGCACGGTTCTTCGAAGTAAGTCATCAAGGAGCGACCTTTCCTCGAGAATATGCAAAGCCCTACGAGAAAAATCTACTTCGCTAAATTCCGGTTCGGATAATACATTCGTTAATCCATCTCGATAAAGCTCTCCGGTAGGAATATCAGTGAACTTATGCATATCTTCTAAGACAAGTTTTTGAATATCTTGCTCAAGCGCTGTTAAAGACTGGGGAATCCTATTGATCGCAGCGTAATCTTTTCCAGAACACCGTTCATTGATTGCATCAGCAACTGCGCTTAATTGTTCTTGAGAGACAGGTTCCGCCAAGGTAAGCATCTGCTGCCTGACTTCACCTCCACTAAGCACTAAGACAAGAAGCGCTTGATGACTATGTGTACTAATCAGCTCTAAATGTTTATAAATCGCTCTTTCAGTCCTGGGCGCTGTAACCAGTGAAGCTGCTTGAGCTTGATGCGCCAATACAGATGCCGCAAGCTGCATCCATCGTTCCATATCTGTTCCCGCCTGATAGAACTGATGGGTAATCATACGACGAGTAGGAGCAGGTAAGTCTGTATGTCCCATTAACTGACGGACAAAATAACGGTATCCATCTTCGGTTGGAATTCTGCCAGCAGATGTATGTGGCTGACGGAGGAATCCCAAGTCAGTTAGTGTTACCAGTTCATTGCGAACGGTTGCAGAACTTACATCTAAATTAAATTGCTCAACCAATCGTCCGGAGCCAACCGGTTGGGCTGTTTCGGTATACGACCGGATGACCAACGCTAATATTATTTTCTGTCGTTCTGTCAGCTCGTTCATTCCTATTCACCACATTAGCACTCTCTAGCCGAGAGTGCTAAAAATTCGTATATCATCATACCATGCTGATAATAGTACGTCAAGAAATCAACTTTGTGAAGATATGATTCTTATACGATATTAACATCAAAATTTTTTGCATCAATGGTTTGCAAGAACAATACACAATCCCTCTTTTTGCCTATAAAAAGGATAGGAATAGGGATCCAATCAATAATCATTTATCTGATTTATGGACACCTTTTCCATTTCAAAGAAAAATTTTTAAAGGCTCTTTTGAATAATTGATGTTCTAATCCCTTCTTGATCTAGTTGTATTCGCAATCATGCAGGAGCAAGGTCAGGTTCTGTATCTCCTTGATGAGCTTCTTTAACACGTAACATAAAGAAACCCGCTAAAGCCATGAAAATCGTAGCAAATATGAACATAATTCGATAATTATTATTTGAAAGATCGATCAGAATGCCAACAATTTGTGGTCCCGCAACCGCAGCGATATTGGATGCTAAATAATAAAGACCAGTAAATGCACCGATCCGATGATCGCCACCCACATCATAAACCATGGGTAATGAGTTCACATTGATCAATGCCCAGAAAAAACCGGCTGGGATCAAAAAGCTGATCAACATAATTTGGTTAGCGATAACCAACCCATAGAGAAACAAGACTGTCAAACCGAGAATTCCTACCAGAATTACGCGTTTACGTCCGAAACGCGTTGCGATCAACCCACTTGGTAATGCAAAGATCACAAACATTAAAGCCAAACCGGATGTGTAGATGGACATCCTTCCGGCTTCAATCCCAAGGCTGTATTTCCCAAAAGAGGAAATCCAGGTCTCCAAAGCGTTAAAACCCAAGAACCAACATAAAATAGCAAGAAGGATAAACAGCCCCGAGCTATCGGAAGACTTAATCACTTCACTCAAGTTCTTAATAAAGTAACCTTCCTCCCGGTCCAAATCATCTTCTTCGGTTTTATCGGGTTTTGGTTCTTTAACAAATAATAGAACAAGCGTAATGCCAGCCAACATCACCAAACTTCCAAAGGCAAAGGGAGCGATTCGTCCAATACTATAGAGCATTCCACCGACAAGAAAGGCTAAGATGGCGCCAACCCCTCCCATCAAGTTTATGATCCCATTGGCTGTGCTGCGCTGAGTCGAAGGAAACAAATCACCAAGCAAAGCAACCGTTGGAGCCCTAAAAAGCGCCATACTAAAATTGGTTAGGAGAATGACTAACATAATACTAAACACCGTCCCCATCAAGGGAATAGTAATGAAGAATATCGCTGCCAATGGCGCTCCGACAAGCATCCAAGGTTTTCTTTTTCCAATTTTTGTGTAGGTGTGATCAGATCTTTCGCCTACGAAGGGTTGTACGAACATATTGAAATAATTATCCCAGGTCATGATGAAGCCAATCATGGTTGCTGATAACAAAAATTCATCTTTTAGAAAAATTGGGACAAAATTATTAAATATTGGCCAGATTAAGCTGATGCCAAAAAAACCAAAGCCTAATAAGAATGTCTTGCGGTAGGGGAACTTTTGTTTTGTCATTTGTTATTCCTCATCGAGTTGTTGAATATATTGGATATCTTCTTTTGAAAGTTTGGCATTTATTAATAAATCAGGACGACGTTCCCATGTACGATAAAGTGATTTTTCTCGTCGCCACTTTTCAATACGTGCATGGTTTCCTGATAGTAATACCTCAGGCACATGCCAATCCCGAAAAACAGGCGGTCTTGTATAATGAGGATATTCTAATAAGCCTTCTGCGTGCGAATCATCACTTGCCCCTGTAGGATCACCTAAGACACCGGGGATCAATCGAGTGACTGCATCAATAACCACCATCGCAGCCAACTCTCCGCCTGTTAATACATAATCACCGATCGATATTTCATCCGTAACGAGATGCTCCCTTACTCGTTCATCAACCCCTTCATATTTACCACAGAGTAATGCGATTTGAATATTCACTTTGAATTGATTATCTTGATACTGTATCAATTCTTCTGCAACCGATCGATTGAATAATCTACCTTGAGGGGTTAAGAAAATTATTGGACATTTTGGAGGCTTACCTAAAACATCTTCAATGGCTGCAAAAATCGGTTCGGGTTTCATGACCATGCCACCACCACCCCCATAAGGTAAATCATCGGTAACATGATGACGATCTGTCGTCCAATCTCGAATATTATGGATGCGTACCTTCAAAACTCCCCGCGTAATTGCTCTTTGGAGAATACTCGTGCGTAAGTATGTTTCAAACACTTCTGGAAATAACGAAAAAACATCAAAAAGCAATGCAGATGGTGACATAATCTCATTCTAGCCTGATGCTCATCCCTTGACAAGACTAATAATAGAACCAAATTTTATAAACTTTACTTAATCTTCCTGGCTTGACTATGTTTCCTGGCAAATGGTATTATGACAATATGTACTTACGAGGAAGTAAATGGACAATGAACAGAAGATCGCGCCATATTAACCTGTGGCGGATTATCTTGCTGCTTAGCTTGATTGGGGCGGCTTTATATGTTAATCAAGTTGTCGTCCCTGCTACCCCACCCTTGTTTATTCCAACTTCTACGCCCACACGCAGTCCTGAATCTTATGTGAGTCAAGCAGAAGAATTATTTCGAGCTGGAAAATACACGCAAGCAATGGAAGCGTATAAAGAAGCCATCATAGCCGATCCCTCTAATGCGACCAATTATGTAACTTTAGCTCGCATCCAAGTCTTTTCTGGAATGTATGACGAAGCGGAAACCAATGCTCAGAACGCTTTGTTAAAGAACCCTAATAACCCAACGGCACATGCTGTATTAGGCTGGGCTTTAAGCTTCCAAGGAAAACATGCGGATGCTGAATTAGAGATCAAAAAAGCGCTTTCCCTAGACTCCAATAATGCTTTGATAAATGCTTACTATGCCGAAATACTAATTAATCAAGGAGACTATGGGCTTTACGATAAAGCATCAGAAGCATCTAAAAGAGCCCGTGATCTTGACCCAAACCTCCTAGAAACGCACCGTGCGCGCGGCATTGTCCTACTAAATACTCAGAATCTTGATGAAGCGCTTGAAGAGTTCCAAGCCGCTCTTGCTATAAACAAGAATATTGCTGATTTACATCTCTATTTAGGGGTGACGTATAAGGCGATGGGGAATTATGACTTGGCGCAAGAAGCCCTGTTAGCCTCTTACGCACTCAATCCTACCGATACCATCGCGCTTACAGAATTATCTCGAGCTTTTTTTGCAGATGGACGATACCCTCAAGCAGCGCAATACGCCGAGGAAGCTATCAAAGTCGATCCAGCCGACCCATATTTACACGGAAATCTTGGCATTGTATATTATAAAAATAGTGAATATGACAAGGCTATTTCGGAACTCAGCTTGGCTGTAAGAGGCGGTGTTGTAGAAGAAGGTATTATCATTGAAGGGCTGCCTCTCGATTATGGCAAGATAGAGGAATATTATTGGTATTATGGTTTTGCACTTGCGAATTCAAATAAATGCTCCGAAGCGATTCCCGTATTCCAAACCCTCTTAGTTACAGTTCCTAACGACGAAATCGCGGTATATAATGCAACTGAGGGGTTAGCGATATGCCAAAACAGCATACAGGAGTTACCTGCAACTTCTCAACCCACCGAGACAATGGAACCAACCCCCGAGACAGACATCGACAATCAACCCACACCCTAATATTGACCCATGGAAAGAGAACTAAAGGGTAAACAACCCACCTTTCATATAGCTGAAAAGAGATCTAATTTTTATATGATTATGATCTTATTAGGTCTCATATTGATTGGGATTTGGGTAATCCTCCAATTTGAAAGCAGTGCATTTATTTCACCTTTTTTACCTACACCAACTCCAACCAGAATGTCTGAATCCTATTTTTTAGAAGCACAAGCCTATTTCGAGGCTGGAAAATTAGATGATCCCAAAGACCAAAATATTGAACCTGATCAACCTACGATAAATGATGCGATTGATGCATATAAAGCTGCATTAGTTGGAGATCCAGATAACGCCCTCGCTTGGGCTGAATTGGCTCGCATTCAAGCTTATTCTTCCAATATGTTAAGCAATGATACCCAAAGGCTTAACCGCCTAGAAGAAGCCAAAGCATCTGCCGATAAGGCAATTGAGATTGATCCTGATAACAGCACAATCCGCGCAATTCGCGCCTTTGTGTTAGATTGGTATGCCTTTAATCCATTAATTCCAATCGAACAGCGTATAGATTTATTGGTAGAAGCAGAAAGGGAAGCTTCACGCGCTTTTCAGCTAGACCCTGAGAACGCTTTAGCGTTAGCGTATTATGCAGAAATTCTAGCCGATCAACAAAAATGGACTCAAGCAGAAAAATATGCCGCACAAGCAGTCAGTTTAAATCCCAATCTAATGGATACGCATCGCGTCTATGGATATGTTCTGGAAACAATTGGTAAATATAATAGCGCAATTCAACAATACCAGGAGGCAGCTCAGATTAGCCCCAATATGACATTTCTATATATTCGAATAGGACGAAATTTTCGTGAAGGAATTCGGAATCCAGACAGAGCCTTAGAATATTTTGACAAAGCAGCCAAGATTAATGAACAACTAGGGATTGAAAACCCAAATCCTTATATCGAGATTGCTCGCACTTATACACAAGTAGGGCAATTTTTTGCTGCCTCTGTAAATGCTGAAAAAGCGTTGACCTACGATCCAACCAACTCGAATACATATGGTCAACTTGGCGTGATTTTTCGAAGGGCAAGAAACTATGAAGGCGCTATGGCTTTACTCAAATGCGCTGTTGAAGGTTGTTCTGCAGAAGAGAATGAGATGGGAGGATCGAATGTGGAAGGATTGCCGCTAACCAGTTTAACCGTTGCATATTATTATGTGGAATACGGCACAAATCTAGCCTTTCTCAGTCGACCGAATGAGAATTATTGCCCCGATGCGCTTAGGGTTCTTCAGCAAGTCCGTGAGGCTTATCCAGATGATCCTACCCTAATAAGCATTGTCGAAGACAGCGAGGGTATCTGTCGGAATTTATCTGGGGGAACAGCACCAACAACCACTCCCCTTATGGTTACTACTGCCACATCAGAACCATAAAAAACCTGAACAGTTATTACGATCAAAATTGTAAATATTATATAAGAATTATATATAAGAGTGAGTTTTTCTCTTGACTTTCCATTCAAAAGTGGTTATTATTTGCGCGCAAATTAGCACTCTAAATAAAAGACTGCTAAAAAACATACTAAAAGTATTTTTTATTCACACCATTACAGGAGGTTAACATGTCCATAAAGCTTAAACCCTTGGGAAACCGACTCGTGATTGAACCGACCGAACAGGAAGAAGTCACAGCAGGCGGTATTGTACTTCCCGAAACTGCCAAGGAAAAACCACAGAAAGGCACCGTATTATCCATTGGTCCCGGAGAACGGGATGATTCCGGGAAACATATCCCATTAGATGTCAAAGAAGGTGACACGGTATTATTTGCCAAGTATGCTGGTACAGAAATAAAGATCGAAGGCAAAAAATTGCTGATAATGCGCGAAAGCGATCTATTAGCAATTGTTGAAGAGTAATCCCATTTCGTAGGAGAAAATTAAAATGGCTAAACAATTAATATTTTCAGAAGATGCTCGTCGCCAGCTCTCTAATGGAATGGCGACTCTTGCAAAGGCAGTTGCAACTACGCTCGGTCCAAAAGGTCGCAACGTAGCTCTCGACAAGAAATTTGGTTCCCCCACTATCACTCACGATGGTGTTACAGTGGCTAAGGAAATTGAACTGGAAGACCCATTTGAGAATATGGGCGCGCAATTATTGAAAGAAGCGGCAACAAAAACCAACGATATTGCTGGTGATGGTACAACAACTTCTACTGTTCTTGCACACTCAATTGTCGTCGAAGGTATGAAAAACTTGGCTGCCGGTGCAAATCCAATGTTGCTCAAAAGAGGAATTGAATTTGCCACCAAAGCGGTTGCCGACAAAATTACCGAACAGGCAATTGAATTAACCACTAAGGAAGAGATTGCCAACGTCGCATCCATTTCAGCCCAAGACCGTCAGATTGGCGAGCTGATTGCTGATGTCATGGACAAGGTTGGAAAAGATGGCGTAATCACGGTTGAAGAGTCAAAAGGACTCGAGTTTGAGACTGAATATGTTGAAGGTATGCAGTTCGATCGCGGTTATATTTCACCATACTTCATCACCGACCCCGAAGCCATGGAAGCAAATATTGAAGAACCCTACTTGCTTATTCATGACAAGAAAATCTCAGCTGCTAGTGATATCGTTCCTTTATTGGAGAAATTAGTACAGGTTGGAAAACGTGAATTAGTGATTATCGCTGAGGACATTGATGGTGAAGCTTTAGCTACACTTGTACTGAACAAGCTTCGTGGCATGCTGAATGTCATCGCTGTCAAAGCTCCCGGATTTGGTGACCGCCGAAAAGCAATGTTGCAAGATATTGCTATTCTAACTGGCGCCACTGTGATCTCAGAAGAGACCGGTCGCAAACTCGAAACCGCAACCCTTGAAGATCTTGGAAAAGCGGAGAGAGTAGTCGTCACGAAAGATGATACCACCGTAGTTGGCGGTAAGGGCGACTCTGCTCAGATCAAAGGTCGCATTGAACAAATCCGTGTTGAAATTGATAAAAGCACAAGCGATTATGATCGCGAGAAACTTCAAGAACGTCTTGCTAAACTCTCCGGTGGCGTTGCAATCATTCGAGTTGGTGCAGCTACCGAGACCGAATTGAAAGAAAAGAAACATCGTGTTGAGGATGCACTCTCCGCCACACGTGCAGCGGTTGAAGAAGGTATCGTTCCTGGTGGTGGTGTTGCTTTGATCAATGCCATTCCTGTATTAGATGATGTAAAAATTGAAGGCGAAGATTCCGTGATTGGCGTAAAAATCGTACGAAAATCATTGGAAATGCCTTTACGTATGATCGCTCAAAACGCAGGGAAAGATGGCTCCGTCATCCTAGAAGGTGTTCGCCGTGCACAAGGTGAAAAGAAGAATCTCAAAATAGGTTATGATGTAATCAAAGAAGATTATCTAGACATGGTAGAAGATGGCGTAATCGATCCAGCTAAAGTCACCCGTGGGGCATTAGAAAATGCCGCCTCGATTGCAGCCATGATTTTGACTACAGAAGCATTGATTACTGATATTCCTGAGAAAGAAAAACCGATGGCGCCACCAATGCCAGAGTACTAAAATTAATTTTTATAAGATTAGTAAACCCGGTCTCTTCTCGACCGGGTTTTTCTATTTTGACCTTTTTGACAAACCATCTCAACCGTGCTAAAATCCATTAGTTAAGCAAAAATTTTTGAACCTGAATATTTATTAACGGGTATCATCGTGATATACCTGAACCATATTATTGATGTCTACACAAAGTACTCATGAAAGCCCTGTGATGGATTAAATGTCGGGGCTTGTTTTATTACAGAAAATTTTATTTGAAAACATGTAAAGAGAGAAATGATAGGAAATTTTTATGAGTAAGAAAACCTTGAAGATTTTGCCACTTGGGGGATTGGGGGAAATCGGAAAAAATATGATGATCTACGAATATGGAGAAAATATCCTTATCGTAGATACCGGCTTGATGTTCCCGGATAATGATATGCTTGGGATTGATTATATTATCCCTGATTTCCATTATCTCGATGATAAAGCACACCTAGTTAGAGGGATTGTGATCACTCATGGTCATGAAGATCATACCGGAGCGATCAATCATGTCCTTGAATTAGTAAATGCACCAATATATGCCAGTCCTCTCACGCGAGGCTTAGTTGAAGTCAAATTAGCACGTAATGGGCTAAAAGATAAGGTTGAATTTCATACTGTAAATGCTGGCGACGAAATACAAATAGGTCCTTTCAAAGTAGAGTTTTTCCATGTCTGCCATTCGATACCAGATTGTGTCGGCTTAGGGATTACTACTCCTGCAGGCTTAGTTGTCCATTCCGGTGATTATAAATTTGATCACACCCCTGTCGATGGCTGGCCAACCGATTATGCCAAACTTGCTGATTTTGCTGGTAGAGGTGTTTTAGCTCTATTAGCTGATTCAACAAATGCAGATAGAGCCAACTGGACCCCTTCAGAGCAGGTTATTGATACGGCTTTTGAAGAAGTATTCCGGAATGCTGAGGGGAGAATTATCATCGCGAGTTTTGCATCCTTAATTTCACGGATGCAACAAGTAGGCAATGTTGCCCAGCAATATGGTCGGAAGATCGCTTTCGCTGGTCTAAGTATGGTCGAAAACATGAAAATGGCGCGCGATTTAGGATATTTGGACTTATCAGAAGAGTTAATCGTCCCAATAGATCAAGCTCTTCGGATGCCGCCAGACAAAATTGTTTTAATGTGCACTGGAACTCAAGGCGAACCGACATCAATTCTTGGCAGGTTATCCACAGGTACCAATCGATTATTTGATGTGCAGCAAGACGACACAATCGTCTTGTCCTCGCACCCTATCCCAGGAAATGAGGAAAGCGTATACCGAACAATTAACAACCTTTTCCGGAGAGGCGCCAATGTTATCTATGAAGCGATTGCGCCAGTTCATGTTTCTGGACATGCCAGCCAAGAAGAGATGAAGCTCTTATTACATCTTGTGAAACCAAAATTCTTTATCCCAATCCACGGAGAATTAAGACATCTCCATCAACACGCGAATATCGCCCGACAAGTCGGTATTCCCGGTGACCGAATCCTGGTCATTGAAAATGGACAAGTTATTGAGTTCAGTGACCAAAAGATGACACTCGGTGAAAGAATCCCTGGAGGCTATGTATTTGTAGATGGTTCAAGCGTCGGAGAAATCGGACCTAGCGTTGTACGTGAAAGAGAAGCTCTTTCACGGGATGGTTTTATCTTGATCAATTTATTAATGGATAAGAAAACTTTGGATTTATTAAAGGAACCAGAAATCATTACTCGTGGATTCATATATACTCGCGATAACGATGAGATATTGAATTTGACTCGTTCTATGGTGAAGGATTTTATTCAGCAAGGAGGGGAAGATATTCAGAAAGCAATTGAAAAGGGGATCAAGAATTTTCTCTATAACCAAACGAAACGCCGTCCATTGATCTTTGTGATGATTAATAAAAATTAACAATCTATTTATTCTTCCTGCCATCCCTGATCGCCTACGAGAGGCACAAAAGCTACTGGAAGAATGCTCTCGCGTTCTTCCACCCCCTCAACAATTCGCCAACATTCTAAGAATTGACTACCGCGGCTTCCAACTGGTATCACTAAGCGTCCTTTTTCTTTTAACTGATTTAACAATTCGGGCGGCATTCTAGGAGCAGCTGCTGTGACAATGATCGCATCAAAAGGCGCTTCGTCTGGAAATCCAAGCGACCCATCGCCTATATGAACAAACACATTCCTCAATTCAAGCTTATCGAGATTTTTCTTTGCTTCTTCAGCAAGATCTATATGTCGCTCAATGGTATGAACTTCCTTTGCTAAATACGCAAGTATCGCGGCTTGGTAACCTGATCCTGTTCCGATTTCCAGCACTTTTTCATCCCCTTCCAATTCTAAGAGTTCAGTCATCAACGCCACAATATAGGGTTGTGAAATTGTCTGCCCTTTGGATATTGGTAAAGGGGCATCTCGATAAGCAAATTCACGATATTCAGATGGTACAAATTCATGACGAGGAATTAATCGGATTATATCTAGAACTCGAGGATCTTTCACACCGCGCGCTGATATTTGCCTATCCACCATCATTTTTCGCTCCACCGCGAAGCTGTCTTCTTTCATGGTAACCCTTCTTACCAATTAATTGCCAGATCAAACGAAGAAATTCTATACTTCATTCTTCCAATCCATAAGCCAAAATCCATTTCGTTGTGGCAATTAAAGCATCTAAATGAGTTCTTTCATAATTATGAGAGGCGTCAACACCAGGTCCAACCAAAGAAATTGCAACATCCCCTCCAGTACGCCAATAAGCCTCTTCATCAGAACCGTAGAATGGATAAACATCTACTTTGATAGTATTCCAAGAATAGCTACCAATCCGTGATAACTTTACGCGTCCATTGGGTTTAATTTCTTTAACTACCGCTCCTAAAGTATCAATATGTGCAGTGATTGCCTTTTTATGATCGGATTTTTCATCTATCCATTCCGCATTAAGAGCGCCTTTTCGATTCGTGGAAATATACAAGTCAGGGAAAGTTTTAGATTCATTTTTGGCATAGTTGATAGCCGCTTTAGTAAAGCCTGTCGGGTTAGGGATAATTACTAATGCATTGATTTGATTAATCAAGAAAGAAATATCAATTACTGGAAGAGACATTGATTCACCTAAATCATAATTCATAAGTGTAATTTATAATTTCAGATCTTTCTCAAATTCACTAATCGTTTTTCGCCAATTATCAGGAACAACAATCGTTTGATCAAGATGATAATCAAAAGCAACCAAGACAACTTCAGCGCTCGCGAATTCTTGATCGCAATTGGCGTTCTTTATTCTTTGCGATACATGCATGCTTTTATTTCCGAGTCTTGTGAACTTCACACCCACTCGAATATCTTGACCGAATTGGATCGGAGCTTTATAGGTAATATGAATATCCGCAAGAATTATTCCAAGTTCAAAAAAAGAACCCCTTTTCCAGAGACCAAGATGCTCAAAATAAGCGATACGAGCTTGTTCAAGATAGGTCAAATATTTGGCATTATTGACATGCCCTTGCGGGTCTAAGTCGCCATAGCGAACTTCGATGGGATAATAAAAATAAAAGACACTCATTGAAATATAATTATACCTCTACAAATCTAACAACTTTGATCAATCGGAGCTCAGTTGCGGTATAATGTTCCTCATGAACACAGATAACCAAATAAATAACATTAATAATAATTCATCCCAAAATGAATCATCTGATGAATTTGGGTTGACTAAACCAATATCATCAAATCGGAATACAGATCAAAATAACGAATTTGATGAAAAAGCGATTCCGACTCAGATAAATCAGGGTGGCGAAAAAAAAGATGAAGATGACTTAGGTTTTTCAGATACTATCTCTACACCGATAGTAAACGATCAGGATGTACCATTACCAGAAACCAAAGAGCCAAACAATAAATCAATTCGAAAGAATAGGTCTTGGCTAATAACCGGAATCATAGGCGTCAGTTTAATAATACTGATTGCTATAATTAGTGCAATTGCTGGCTATGGATCAGGGATATCTTTGCGAAAAAATGCCGAACACACTCAAGTAGCCATTGTTGTTGATGAACAATTTCAGCTTGGTTTACAAGAAATGGAGCAAGGACAATACCTACGCGCTCGACAAAGATTTGAATATATCATCGAATTAAATCCAAATTATCCTGGAATAACCGAGAAGTTAGCCGCAGTATTATTAGAACTTAATACTACCGCAACACCAACACTAGTACCAACACCCACATTAACACCCACCCCAGACCTAAGAGGGGTTCAAGAATTATATGATCAAAGTAAACAATATATCACTAATAGTGACTGGTCTAACGCGATCGATGCTTTACTAATGTTAAGAAAAACCGATCCCGAATTCCAAAAAGTTGAAGTGGATGGGATGTTATTCCTCGCGCTACGCAATCGAGCGCAACAGAAAATCGTCAATCAAGCCGACCTTGAGGGAGGTATCTATGATCTTACCCTCGCTAGTAAATTTGGACCACTAGATACAGAAGCTGAAGGTTTATTAAACTGGTCAACGATGTATATCACGGGAGCTAGTTTCTGGGATATTGACTGGGAACAGGTATTGTATTATTTTGAACAAGTTGCCGCTCAACTTCCACACTTGACCGACGGATCTGGTTGGACAGCCACAGAACGTTACCGTGTAGCGCTTTTTGAGTATGGCAATACGCTTGCTAGCCAGGGGAAATATTGTAAAGCGATGCAATATTATCAGCAATCACTTTCATATAGCCCTGACCCACAAGTTCAAGAAGCTTTAAATGTTGCTGCAAAAGGTTGTAACCAAAACAGTGGTGAACAACAAACTCCTGAAGCTGAAAACTGATACAAAAAAGTGTATTTAGGACACAGCGCTAGTTAGATATTCATTAACATTCAACATCCCAAATTTGCAATCTCAATTTTGAGAAAGAGCGTGTTTTTGGATATGAAATAATCAAGCATTAAATAGGCTAGAATAGCATAAACTCTTCGAAATTGAATTAACTTCCTGAGCGATTCAGTTATACTTATCGAAATGGGTTTTCCCTAATAATTTTTGATTGGAATCACAAAAAAGCCAATCCATTAAGGAGGTTTTTGATGACTTATATGCTGGTCGTGATTTTACAAGACTTATCACGTTTGCCTGCATTATTAGAAGCCTGGAGAAAAATACGAGTTCCAGGAGTGACACTCATCCATACAGTCGGAGGAATGCAAGCAGAAAGTTTCCTTGATCGAATAGGACTTGGAAAGTTATTCGAACATGAGGATACACATCAGAGAATGCTGATTAGCATTATTAATGATCCAGAATTGCTTCAACGAGCGATTTCTGAAGCAGATCGAATTATTGAAGGGTTTGATCGTCCTCATAGTGGGATTTTGTTTGCAATTCCGGTCAGCCATGCATTAGGAATTCGTAAACGCGGACACACTGAAGAAGAATTGGTAGCAGAAGGTTTTTCTGAAGATGCATATCAACTTGACTGTAAAACACCCATCGCTCGTATCGTAAATATCATGGATCTTAATCCAATCCGTGTGCAAGCTGATGCTTTATTAAAAGAAGTTGTTGAACAAACCATATTAAATCCCCGTGTTCAGGTAATATGTGTTGTTAATCGCGAAGAACGTTTGATTGGTTTAATCGATGTCAAGACTCTATCAGATTCTCTCTTCTTCTCCATTTTTCCTGAAGAATACTTTAGTAGTTTAAAAGATATTGATAAAGTAATGGATTATGCCAAAAGGACAAGCGTTCACCAAGCAGAAGATCTAATGCGTGATCCAATATCCGTCAAAATGGACGACTCTTTAGAGAGAGCTTTTCATTTAATGCACGAGAATGAGTTGCAGGGTCTCCCTGTGATTGATGACTATTATCATGTCGTTGGATATATCAATATGTTAGAATTAATGGAGCTCTGTCTATCATCCGGGGGAAATAAAGTAGGTGGAGAGTGAGTCAACAATTCCTAGCAGTATCCATTTTCCTAATTACTTATGCCTTAATTGTTAGTGAGAGAATTCATCGAACAGCCGTAGCTTTAATGGGTGGATTTTTAATGGTTCTACTGGGTATACTCTCTCAAGAAGAAGCGTTTCACTCTCTCGATTTAAATGTGATCTTTCTCTTAGCGGGTATGATGATGATCGCCCATCTTTTGGGAGAAACGGGTGTTTTTCAGTGGTTAGCAATCAAAGCAGTGCTAATAGGTAAAGGAAATCCCGTCATTGTCATGCTTATCATCTCGATTTTCACAGCCTTTGCCTCCGCGCTATTGGACAATGTGACTGTAGTTGTTTTAATGGCTCCAGTCACTTTATATGTAGCAAGTAACCTTGGAGTTAGTCCAATACCATTCCTGATCTCAGAGGTAATGGCTTCTAATATCGGAGGCGCTGCTACCCTCGTTGGTGATCCTCCAAATATATTAATCGGAAGCGCAGCGAATATTGACTTCAACAAATTTTTTTTGAATATTGGTCCACCTTCTCTAATCATATTATTATTCTATCTTCCCCTGGCATATCTCCAATTTAGAAAAAAAATGACTGTACCATTAGAAAGACAAAAAAGGGTTATGCGTTTAGAAACAAAAGGAGTCATACATGATCCAAAGTTACTTGGGAAATCCTTGATTGTCCTAGGATTAATCCTTCTAGGATTTCTTTTTCAGGGAACTTTAGATTTGGAATCCGCTACGATTGCTTTGAGCGGAGCTGCAATTTTGTTGATATGGACGAGATATAACCCTGTAGAGGTTTTAAAACATGTTGAGTGGGCAACCTTAATGTTTTTCGTTGGTTTATTTATTTCAATCGAGGCACTCGAACAAGTTGGAATTATTGAAAAATTAGCCAGCAAAATAATTTTAGTAACGGAAGGGAATCAATCCATTACAACCTTCGCATTATTATGGTTTTCAGCCTTCATTTCCGGTATTGTTGATAATATCCCGTACACCGCTGCGATGATACCGGTAATTGAAAACATTGGAACAAGTATGGATATTACACCCTTATGGTGGGCATTAGCCTTGGGTGCTGATTTAGGTGGTAATCTTACTTTGGTAGGAGCTTCTGCTAATCTCGTGGTTGCAAGTCTTGCAGAACGATCTGGGAATAAATTGACTTTTGCTCAATTCCTTCGATACGGTTTTGTGACAGTAATGCTTTCCTTAGTGATTTCATCGATCTGGCTTTGGATAATGTATTTTTCTCCAATTAAGGGATAATAAGATAAGAAGATGTAAATGGGCAAAAATTTAATGAATAAGACACAATATTTATTGTTCCTTCTTATAATGCTATCTATAGCCTGTCAGATCATCCCCACACCACCTCCATTAAAAAGAACACCTTTTAGCTATACTACAAAAAGTATAATAAAACCAGAACAGACGGAGGATAAAATAGGTATTTCTACAGCGCCTCAAACATCTTCAACTTCAACAATTACACCAGGGGATTTACCTGCCTTTCCTTTGGTTAGCAATATCCCATTTAGTAATATTGAGAAATTTACATGGAATCCACCAGATCAAAGCGTAGAAGGAATAAAACTACCAATAAATATTGAGCAAGCAATAAACTCTGCTGTAGTATCTGGATTAACCAGTCAACAAAGGCTATTTCTGGAAACTTATGGCTTTGTTGCAATTAAAAGCGATGAAACTAATTTCACAAGTTTACAAAATCGAATATCAAATCAATATGGTCAACCCTATTTTCTTACAAGTGATTCCGCATATCATGCCCTGAAATTAAATTATATTGAACTAATCAGAGAATTGGAGAAAGAAGAGCTTCAACCTCGAATAATCGCGATTTTAAACGCTACTCTGGATGAAGTGCGCTCTTACTCGCCAATCGTCGCAGGAACAGATTTGGAGACAGATACACAAACGGCGCTTTTCTTCCTCGAAGTTTCACTGAAATTATTTGATCCGCAATATCAACCAGATATTTCATTTACAGATCAAGTAAACAAACAAGTTGACGTAATTATTTCTGGACAGGATCTAAAGACCATAATCGATTTTCCGGTTTCAGTTGAAGAATATCAGGAATTCATTCCTAAAGGATACTATAAGAGTGATCCAAAATTAAAAGCTTATTATCATGGATTGACATGGTTAAACCGCGCTCAATTCAAGCTTGAGGTTGCTGATTCATCCATCAATGCTACTCGGACTCCATTGATCATCACTCTTGCAATAAGAAGGGCAAAGCTCCAAAACAAAACGGTTCTAGATGAATGGGTGGAAATTCAGAAGATTTTAAATTTCTTCTTTGGATCAAGTTATAGTAGTGGTCCTCCCGAATACTCTAGTGTAATGGACCAAATATATGGCAATGGTCTTACAATCATTGGATTGAAAGATGAAACAAGTTGGCTGGCTTTCCAATCGGTTAGTCTAAACATGTTGCCATCTTCCGATAACACGATAATTTCCCTTCTAAAAAAAGATGATCTACAAGCGCTCAATTGGACATACTTCGGATTTGGTCATAGCTTGGACACCATAATTACAAGTGAGTTAATTGACAAACCGATCAACCATACCAAAAAAACTGTTCAATTGCCAAGCGGTTTAGAAATCTTAGCATTATTAGAATCTCACCCATCAGCAATAGATATTCTTTCATCAAATCAAATTTCATTTCGTGAAGATTTTCTTTCTGAACATGAAAACCTTAAAGAGGTAATATATTCACAAAAAGAGGAATCATGGTTATCTGATCTACATAGCGCTTGGCTATTTTCAATGACACCACTAATGTCAGACAAGAATAAGGGATATCCTGCTTTTATGCAGACTGAAGCATGGGAACACAAAGATTTGAACAGTGCCTTAGGGGCGTGGATTTTACTTCATTATGATGGCGATCCTACTAGGGTACAATCCATCGAGCAAATGACTATCAAATATCCAGCGCCCTGTTATGTCGAACCTAATCCAGAGATCTTTTACCGTCTTTCATATATTGCACTTGCAATAGCAGATGGACTCGAGAAACGTTTGTCCAATAACGAAAACGCCCAAAATGACAATATGATCAACCAGTATATTGATAACTTCTCTGAATTAGGATTAAGATATCAACAATTAGGAGACATCGCCGCGAAAGAACTTACTGGAATGGATTTGGATGAAAATGATTACTTACTTTGTTTATCGCCACTGTATCCTTTATCTACAGAAACTCTAAATAACACCCAACTTAATCCTGATACCAAGACAATAATCGCTACGAATGCACCCGGAAAAGACGTTCTACAAATGGGAATTGGCAATTTAGACCGCATCTATGTTTTAATCCCATTCGGTGAAGAAATAGCGATATCTCAAGGAGGAATATACTCTTATTATGAATTCCCTTGGGTGAAAACTGAATCTCTATCAATTTCTGAATGGAAAAATATACTTAAGTTTTCTCACCCAGAACGACCCGATTGGACTGCATCCTTTTTATTTCAAAACGGTTACCCCATTGATATATTAGCGTTTCGGATTGGTTATGCATATAAGATCACCTTAAGTGGAAATAACCTGAATTTACGAGAAGAACCTTCAAGTATTTCCCCCTTATTGATAAAATTGCATCCTGGTGAGATCGTAGAGATCATTGATGGTCCCATAGAAACTGGAGATGAAATCTGGTGGAAATTTAAAGTCACGAGTTCAGAGAATAAATTCATTCAAGGCTGGGCAATAGAAAACCAGGAATATTTTGAACGGATCTGGTGACAATAAAATTATCATAGGAGAATTTCATGGAATCAAATCTTAACAAACGTTCCCAGAAAGTACAAGACGCTTTAAAAGAATATCATGTACAAACTAAAGTTTTAGAACTACCCGCTTCAACAGGAACAGCCAAAGAAGCTGCCAAAGCCGTCGGATGTATCATAGACCAAATTGTCAAATCGTTGGTATTGATCAAAATGCATTCGAACCTTCCCATCTTAGTGCTTGCAAGCGGACCAAATCGAGTCAATGAAAAAGTGATCGGAGAGATCGTTGGAGAACCTGTAGAGATGGCTAAGGCAAGCTATGTACGCCAACAAACAGGCTATTCTATTGGAGGCGTGCCACCCATTGGATATAATTCTCCGATCGACACGTATATTGATGAACACTTGTTGGAATTTCCATTCGTTTGGGCAGCCGCAGGCACTCCACATTCCGTTTTTCAGATCAGTCCAAATGAATTAGTGAGAATGACAAATGGCGAGGTGATTAAAATAAATTAATTTTTTATTTTGGAATAATGATAGGTATTGTTCTTCAAGAGATGATCATTCGTTGCATTAAGTGATCGCAAGAAAACCAATTCAATTATCCAAGAACAATCCAAATTACGGCAGCAATGGAAGCGCCTAGAATAGATGCGCTGAAATTGACGTAATCATTATCTAACCAAAGCCAACCGCGTTTGTGATAGGTTTTATTCCCACAAGTATGGACAGGAAAGCGTTCTGTCTCTTTCTCACAGACTGGACAGTAATAGATCGCTTGGATAGTAGCTCCAAGAAGTGAGTCGAAAAATGCTCCCATAAAACCACCTAAGGTAACCGCTAAAAAGGGGATCATCACAGGGAGCTTTAAATCAATCGGTGGAAATAAAGTTGAAAAAAGGGCGATCAAAGCTGCCCCTCCAAGCACAGCCAGGGTTCCGATCAAACTTATTCCACCCGAAGTTCCTCTTTCTACGCGCTTCCCAGTAGTGATCAAAACGGGTGAAGTCGGATTTAGAACGCCGAGTTCAGTACCCCAGGTATCCGCATTAACTGCTGCTATGGCACCAGCAAAGGCAATCCAAAGCCACGCGTGAGAAGGCAATATGGCATAGAAAATCACAATCAAAGTTCCTAAACCTCCGTTTGCAAGTACCTGTTTCCAATCTCTTTGGCTTCCTTTTGAAAATTTTTCACTCAATTTTCGTTTCCGTTTCTCAAATGAATGGGACAATAAACTGGATGAAATAAAAAAGGTCATTAATAGTATCGCCCAAGGCAATCCACCTAATCCAAAAATCAAACCACCCGAGATAGAGGCGGCGATTGCTCCACTTTGACTCAATGTTTTTAATCGCCAAGCTAAAATGCCAATTATTGTTCCGATGAATAAACCCAAAAGAAGTTGCATAATTATCTACCTCAACGCCTCAAAAATGTGGATAAATGTGGAGAATTTGTGGATAAACAGTGATTGATTGTGGATATTGTATTCAATTTCATAAAGCTCCCCAAATGAAAAGAATAGACAAAAGGAAAATTATTGAAGTGAATACGTTGGAAAAATATAGAAGAAAGGAATAAATGCGAGTTTTTTTATCTTGAAAGAAAAAAATACCTAGCAATAAATTAACCACAAAGAAGGATGAATTGATGATTAACAATAATAATAATCGTTTCGAGGGAACAATTTCTGCATGTGATCCATAAGAAAGAAAACCTAACGGCAAGAAATTGTTAGCAGTGATGAGCAAACTAACCAAAATAACTAATCCAATTATTAAGACCAGGTTTACGATCATCAGAATTCGTGTAAGAGAATTAGACCAAACCTGATGAAAAGGGTGACTTGGATAGATCGATTGACTAACCGATTGTGAGAGAGAACCTAATTCGGTGATCTTTTGAAAAGTCATCAAGAATTCTTCAGGTTTAGCAGGAGAGATCACAAAAATTCGATCTGAGGTAGCAATCAAAACGAGTTTACTTTCATCTGAAGCAATAAATTCAATTTTTTGGTTTTCTGCCAAATCATAAGAACCGATTAATAATCCAGGAATATAATACCTAGGGGTTTGAATAGGGTTAGCCAAATCCGAATTTAATTCAATCCACAATATACTCCCTATCGAAATCTGTTCATAACGGATTCCCCATGTGATTTGGATTGAGTCTCTATTGATGAGATAAGTAATTGTCCGAAGAACGTATAAACGATTAGCAATGAGTAAAGCTAAGATTATGCAAACTAAAGCTGGAATTAAATAGAAAAAGAAATGAAGGGTTGTTGTTGAATCAATTAATTGGCTTAAGAAAAACAGAGAGAAGAGAAGCAATAATATAATTGCAATGCTATGAAAAAGAATGCCCTTCTTTTTTTCTGGTTCAAACACAACATCGCTAAACATGAATTGATTTATACCATAATGAAGCGTATATAACAGGGATAATTAATTTTTCAAAAGAACATAAAAAGCTGATTAAATGATGGGAATTAATGACTTGCACTCAAGTGATTCCAGGATAAAATTAGAACAAGTCAGCTATGAACAATACAACAGAAATCCCTTAGAACTCATCAAATCATTCATTCCGAATACGTGTACTACTCTGGTGGAGAAAGCTAATCCGAGTGATAGATCTGGAAAGACGCGCTGAAGTACAAGTGCAATTGCGAAATGCATCCCGCCCAGATTTCGATTTCTATTTATTAGTCATATTATCTGGCGTCATCGCTACTTTGGGTTTATTGGTAAATTCAGCCGCGATTATTATCGGAGCTATGTTAGTTGCTCCTTTGATGTCGCCAATTATTGGGTTTGGATTAGCTTCCATCACTGGGGACGATCGTCTTCTCAAAGATTCTGCATCTGCCTTGATTCGGGGGGCAATTGTAGCTGTACTAATTTCCGCAGTGATTACCCTTGCAAATAGAATTCTCCCTTTTTTCGTATTACAAGATTTACCTCAAGAAGTCCTCTCTCGAATTAGTCCCGGACCTTTAGATCTTGGCGTTGCGCTTGCAGGCGGTATTGCGGCTGCCTTCGCATGAACAATGCCAGATATATCCGCTGCGCTTCCAGGTGTCGCGATCGCGACAGCGCTAATGCCATCTATTTGCACTATAGGGATAGGTCGGGCAATGGGACGTCTCGATGTAGCTCTAAGCGCTTTTATACTCTTCATCACCAACGCGATCACGATTGCTTTTGCAGCTTCTTTGGTCTTCTTTTCTCTTAGATTTCGAGGACAAATCATCAATCAGAATCAACGATTAGCGCGGAATTTAATCTTATCAGCGATTCTTACCGCTCTTCTGTTAGGCTCTTTAAGCTTCTTTAGTTACCAGGCATTTCAAAAAGCGAATATAAACCGCGAGATTGAAACTATCATCACAGATGAAGTTCGAAAAATGGATGATGCAGAACTTGAAGAGTGGTCATCGATCACTGAAGGAGATACCATTCATCTTTATATCGTTTTACGCGCAATGAAAATGCTACGTTATGAGGATAGTGTATCCCTACAAAAAGCAATTGCAGATCGATTACAAAAACCAGTAGCTGTTGTTGTAAACCAGGTTTTTGCCGCTCGACTAGACCCTCTCATCCCTCCAACCCCAACCATGACTTCAACACCTACCTCAACGTCTACAGAGACCTTAACCCCTACGCCCGGACCAAGTCCCACACCAACCAATACACCAACTAGAAAACCGACTTCAACCCCAACAGCTACGAGTACGTTCACTTACACACCAACATTTACCCTTCCTAACACGCCAACATTTACTTCCACACCCGCCTTGGCTCATGCTGTTGGCGCTCAGATACCAAGTTTACTTCTTCGCCAGGTACCTTGTGGACCCGAAATTGGAACTATTCGATACAATCAACCTCTAACAATATTATATGGCGAAGAGGTTCTTGATGGACTGGTCTGGATAGAAGTTCAGGATTCGGAAGGACGAATTGGATGGATCCCTGAGATTTATCTGAAATTCATCACGCTCACCCCAACAATCACTTCAACACCAACAAACACAATAATTCCCACTGAAACAGGTATTATCACACCTACGGTAATGGAATCAAGCACATTTACAACATCTATCTCGGTAACAGGAACAGGGGATGAATTTTCCGAACCTTCCCCTCTAACACCCCAAAATCCCACTCAAGCGGCAACCAAATCAGTCATCGTTCCAACATCCACACCATAAGAGCGTTCTTTGTACATCCAAAATCCGATCAGGGAAAAACAAAGAATAACTACAGATATATTTTTTCATATATTTTTCTAACACCTTATTGATAAGGTTATATAGACAAAATGATATAATCTTAGAGAATAATGTTGGTTACACAAACTATTCTAAAGCGAACAGTAGTCCTTCGAAGGATTATTATAAAAATAAATTGATTAAAAACGTTCTTTGAAAAAGGAATAAGGATAATCATATGATGAGATTTGATAGATTTACAGAACGTGCTCAAGAAGCTGCCCAAAGAGCAGCGGAGATCATACAGCGTTATGGTCACAATCAAATTGATACAGAGCATATTCTCTTGGCATTGATAGAGCAACCTCAAGGAGTTATCTCTCAGATATTAGACAATTTGAAGGTTGATACACAATCGCTAACCGAACGACTTGATTATATTTTACGAACCAGCCCTAAAGCGAATATCTTTGGTGGCGGTGCAGGACAAATATTCATTACACCACGCGTAAAGAGAATCATTGATCTAGCTAATGAAGAAGCAAACCGATTAAAAGACGAATATATCTCTACAGAACATATATTCCTTGCGATTTTAAGTGAACGAAGCACTCCAGCTGCGCGTCTATTAGAAGGAGCTGGTGTAACTCGAGAGCGAGTTTACGATGCTGTTCAACAAATTAGAGGCGGTCAACGTGTGACAGACCCCCAAGCTGAAACGCGTTATCGCACCCTCGATCGTTATTCCCGTGATCTCACACAATCAGCTCGAGAAGGAAAACTAGACCCTGTTATCGGACGTGATTCTGAGATTTTACGGGTGATCCAAATCTTATGCCGAAGAACGAAAAATAACCCTGTTTTGATAGGTGAAGCAGGAGTCGGTAAAACAGCCATCGTTGAGGGATTAGCTCAAAAAATATCCTCAAACGATGTCCCTGAGATTCTTTCTGGTAAACGTGTTTTATCATTGGATTTAGGCGCAATGATCGCGGGTTCTCGCTTCCGTGGGGAATTTGAAGAACGCTTAAAAGCTGCCCTTGAGGAGATAGAACGTGCAAAAGGCGAGGTAATTCTCTTTATTGACGAATTACATACAGTCGTAGGCGCTGGCGCCGCGCAAGGCGCAATGGATGCATCGAATATGCTAAAACCCGCGTTGGCAAGAGGAGATCTGCAATGCGTTGGTGCAACTACTCTAGACGAATACCATAAACATATCGAAAAAGATTCTGCTCTAGAACGACGCTTCGCTCCTGTTTTTGTCGAAGAACCAAACGTCGATGAGACAATCCAAATGTTACGCGGTTTACGGGATCGATATGAAGCCCATCATAAAGTACGTTTCTCCGATGATGCCATTGTAAATGCCGCTCGGCTCTCCTCGCGCTATGTCACAGACCGCAGATTACCTGACAAAGCCATTGATTTAATAGATGAGGCAGCCGCTAAGCTTCGCGTCGCATTATATTCCTTGCCACCTGAGTTAAAGGAAAGAAAAACAGAACTAGATCGAGTAGAGGCAGAGGAAGAACAAGCGGGTATAGAACGTGATTATGAAAGAGCTGCTGAAAAAAAATCTGAACGATTACGCTTATTAGATGAATTTAACAAACTAAGAGATGAGTGGGAATCCGAACATGAATTAGATGAAGTTGTTGACTCAGAAGATATCGCTGAAGTAGTAGCCATGTGGACTGGTATCCCAGTCAGCCAAATGATGGAAACTGAAGCTGTGAAATTACTCAATATGGAAAAACGCTTGTATGAACGAATTATCGGGCAAGATGAGGCAATAAAAGTTTTATCGGATGCTATTAGAAGAGCAAGATCAGGATTAAAAGACCCTCGCCGACCGATTGGTTCTTTTATCCTCATAGGACCTTCAGGCGTTGGAAAAACCGAGCTCGCAAAAGCATTGGCAGAATTTTTGTTTGATAACGAGGATGCCTTAGTCCGTATTGATATGAGTGAGTATCGGGAACAGCATACGGTCTCAAGATTGTTCGGAGCTCCTCCTGGTTACGTTGGTTACGAAGAAGGCGGGCAACTTACTGAAGCTGTTCGACGCAGACCTTATCGAGTAATTCTATTTGATGAAATTGAAAAAGCTCATCCCGAGGTTTGGAATGCATTACTTCAAATCTTAGATGACGGACGCTTAACGGATGGGCAAGGCAGAACAGTCGACTTCAGAAATAGCGTCTTGATTATGACATCTAATCTAGGAACTCAATATGTTCGCCGTTCAGGAGCTGTAGGCTTCCTACAAGGAAGTAACGATGATCTGGAAAGACAAGAACATGAGAAAATTGAAAAAGCGCTAAAAGATAATTTCCGCCCCGAATTTATAAATCGAATCGATGAAATCATTACTTTTTCTCCGCTAACCGTTGAACAAATGGGTGAAATTGTAGATCTACAGATGAAGGATGTAAAAGAAAGGCTGTCAGAAAGAGGTTTAGATGTCGAATTATCCTTACCTGCTAGAGAATGGTTAGCCAAAGAAGGTTATGATCCTGCTTTCGGAGCTCGTCCATTAAAGAGGGCTTTACAAAAACATATAGAAAGTCCCTTATCTATCAACCTTTTAGGTGGGGAGTTCTCTGAAGGTGACACGATTTATGTGGATGTGGATCAAAATAAAAACGAACTTGTATTCCGAAAAATGGAAGATACCATTCCAGCTGAAAAACTTGATAGTGTTGATGCATAAGGTATCAGAAAAAATGATCGACATATCGTAATGTATATTTGAAAAACTCCTTGTTATGGGAGTTTTTCTTTGTAAATTGATCATTTTATCTTCCTTGCCTCCTCTTTCAATATACGGTAGACTTTGATCAAAGCGATAATTAATTTATGAAGATTCTTAGTATCATCGGAACACGTCCAGAAGCCATTAAAATGGCTCCAATCATACAACTATTAGATCAGCAAGATGACTCTGTTTCTAACCAAGTCTGTGTTACTGCACAACATCGAGAGATGTTGGATCAAGTTTTGTCCCTCTTTAATATCACACCAGACTTTGATCTTAATATTATGCAAAAAGGACAAAGCCCAAGCCAAGTAGCTGCTTCCATCTTCTTGGGATTAGATCCAATCCTCACAGAGCAGAAACCCGACTGGGTACTTGTTCAAGGTGATACTACAACGGTTATGGCAGCCGCGATCGTTGCTTTTTATCATCGCATAAAGGTCGGGCATGTCGAAGCGGGTTTGCGGTCTTACGATAAGTGGCAACCATTCCCAGAAGAAATTAATCGCAAAGTTGCTGGGGTTGTCGCTGACCTACACTTCGCGCCTACAAAACTCTCTCGTTCAAATTTGTTGATGGAAGGTATTTCCGAGAAACAGATCCTAGTAACGGGGAATCCAGTGATTGATGCTTTGAAATGGGTTGCCAGATTGCCATTAAATCAAGATACCTCCCCCATCGCCTCCGATATTCTCCAAAAGAAAACGCCAAATTCAAAAAGAATCATCTTGGTCACCGCACACAGAAGAGAGAATCACGGAAAACCAATCGAACAAATTTGCCAAGCTCTGCTTGAAATTGCTGAAAAATACCAGGATTCCGTTCATATCATTTATCCAGTACATCTAAATCCCAATATTCAGGAACCTGTTTATCGGTTATTAGGTAATATCCAAAATATCACGCTAACCGCTCCTTTAGATTATCTCGATTTAGTACATATTATGAAAGCTGCCTATTTAGTAATTACCGATTCAGGAGGCATTCAAGAGGAAGCCCCTGGGTTAGGCAAACCTGTACTCGTTTTACGAGATGTAACCGAGCGTCCAGAAGCTATCCAATATGGCACCGTGCTCTTAGTGGGAGCAGATAATGGCAAGATTGTTAGGGAAACTACAAGGCTATTGCAAGACGAAAACGAATACCATAAAATGGCACGCGCCACTAATCCGTATGGCGATGGCTTTGCCTCGCAAAGGATCGTTGATGCACTCATGGGAAGAGTATTTGAACCATTTGATATTTAGAGAAGAAACGAATAGTTAATTAAGAACTGCTCTAGGGAAATAGCATAAAGGAGAAAAAACGGATGAAAGAAATCCTACCCGGTTGTTATATGATCGCTTTGAATTTTGTCAACGCTTATCTAATAGAAGAAGAAGGTAAGTTTACATTAATTGACACTGGCTATCCAAATAGTGCATCAATTATCAGCCAAAAACTAGAATCCATCGGAAAACATCTCACCGATATCGAACAAATCTTGGTGACCCATTGTCATTCCGATCATTCAGGTAGTCTGGCTGAATTGAAACGTTTGACAAAAGCTCCCGTCTATATGCATGCATTAGATGCAGACATGGTTAGAGCAGGGGTAACACTTCGCTCTTATCAACCAGGTCCAGGGGTTCTCAATAACGTGCTCACCAAACTGATTTCGGGAAATACACCTAGTACAATAGAAGCATGTGAGGTTGATCATGAATTAAGCGATGGTGAACAACTTCCCTTTGGCGAAGGGATCAAAGCTATACATATTCCAGGGCATTGTGCCGGTCAACTGGCTTTTCTATGGAAGAAACATCAAGGTGTGCTTTTTGCTGCCGATGCAGCTAAAAACATGTTTGGATTAGATTGGAGTTTTATTTATGAAGATATCAATGAGGGAAAAAGAAGTTTAGCCAAAATTTCAAATTTAAAATTCGAAACAGCTTTATTCGGTCACGGAAAACCGATCTTCAAGAATGCCGCTCAGCGCTTCAAGAGGAAATGGGGAGATTTTTAGAAAACACTTGGTTAAAATCATGCGGCGATGGATTAACCATCGCCGTTTTTATTTCATAACAGAAAAAATCTGTTATCGATTTAATAAATATAAATCCACTTTAGAATTCTCTTCTGTATCAACCATGGCGGCGCGACGAGTTTATAAGATAATTTTCGCATGGATGGTTCACCAGGAGAACAGGCTTCAAACCCACACGGTAAAAATGTAAGTCGTGTGTTGCGGAAGAAAAACAATTTTGTGGGTTGCTGTGTATCGCATTTATATCCATAAACCGGATCATAGGTTTCGAGATAGAAAAGTTGTAAGAGATAGGAATCCTTCTCGATATCAAACGCTTTCGTCGATGGAGCCCCATCATCCCCCGCCTCGACCTTTAAGTAATAAAATAGTTTGTCTTCATAATCTGTATCAAAATTTGTTAATTGAACAGCAATATCCATTCCTGTTTTATTAACAATCGTAAATCGGGCAGTGTTGTTTTGTATATCTGCCCCAATTAGAAAAGTGGACAAGATACAAAGAATGAGTAATGCTTTTTTCATTTTTTTCCTCTATTGATAATTCGCTTTCACCATTTCAGTAGAACGAAGTGTTCGAAGTTTTTAAATATTTGCTGGTAATAAACAGCGAAAAGTAGTTTATGCCAAATACTAGGACTAGACGGCAGTAGAATACGAATAAATCAGGTTTAAATATATCATGATTTTTCAAATAAGCAATTCTAGTCTTGTTACTCCGAAGAACGCATTGCTTCAAGAATCATCTTGTCTATTATATCAATCATTCTGTCCTCAATGCTTCAACTGGCTCCAAACTGGCGGCTCGATTAGCTGGGAAAATACCAAAAAACAATCCCACCGCCGCAGAGAACAGCGTTGCCATAAGGATAGAATTTAGCTCAATGACAGGGTCTAATAAGATGCTGCTACCAGCGGCAATTTGACCAATTAAAAACGAAATCGCATAACCCAATGCAATACCAATGACACCTCCGCCCAAACTTAGAAATGAAGATTCCACTAGAAATTGGATCAATATATCAGTTCTACGAGCTCCCATTGCTTTTCGTAATCCAATCTCTTTGGTGCGTTCTACTACGGTCACCAGCATGATATTC
>CAZJMV010000065.1:0-2855 GCA_964547225.1 uncultured Anaerolineaceae bacterium
TGAAATCATTCAATACCGCAATATTTCCACCAAAAAACACTTCTACCATTTCCTTGGAAAAAGATTTATCGCCATTTGCTAAATAGGATACTGTACCTATTGAGCTATCTGGAAAGCGGAATAGCATGACAAGATTGTCTTCTTTGTAATATCCATTATCTGGTAGCGCCATTGCATGAACACTTAAAGGTGGTTCACCTACCAAAAAAGTGAGATAATCTATAAAATGACAACCTTCTCCGATTATGCGTCCACCTCCTTGGTTAGGGTCGTGAAGCCAATGGTTCAAAGGGATATAGCCCGCGTTGACGCGATAGTGTGCGATGAGAGGTTCTGAGCGCATCTTGAGGAAACTTTTCAAACGAATGGAGAGAGGTGCAAAACGACGATTAAAACCAATCGTCAAATATGGTTTTAAATTTTTCTGATTAGGTTTTTGCTTTGAACTATCTTCAAACATAACATTGTTTATAAATACTTCTTCAATTTCATTGAGATCTTCTCGATTTATAGCTAGTGGTTTTTCACAAAAGACATTTTTACCGTGCGATAGGGCTGATAAAAGCTGATCTTTATGGTTATGATGCCGTGTAAGAATGGCAACCGTGTTAATTCTCTCGTCTTCGATTATTCTTTGTGAATCACTCTCTGCTGATTGAAAGCCGAATTTTTTCGCGGCATAATGCGCGCTCATCCCTGATGAAGATGCAATACCGATTAGAGATATATCGGGAATTTTCCGAACGGCGGGTAGCATCACGGCTGTAGCGAAGTTTCCGGCTCCTAACACACCTAAACGGATTTCTTCTGGTTGATTGATATCAGGGATCTTGATCATCTCCCGTGAAATTTCGACTTCTTGTTTTTCGAGATAGGATGCGGTTTGAATGGGTTCTTGATCTGGATAAGTGATTAAAACGCCTAAGAATTTCTCTTGTGTTTTTCCAGTGATCAAATCATAGGCAGATGGTGCGTCTGAGATTGGGAAGCGATGGGTGACCAGTTGAGAAATATCGATAGCGCCATCGGCAATTAATTCGATTACAGCACCTAGATTACGTCCCTCTGTCCAGCGGACATAACCAATCGGATAATCCATCCCGGCTTCCTCATATTTTGGGTCATAACGACCAGGACCATAAGATCGAGAATTGATGAAACTCAATTCCTTCTCGTAGTATATTTTCCGTGGAATATTCAATCCTACTGCACCGATGGCAATAATCTTGGCGCGGTCCCTAGCAATAGCGCCTGCTAATTCTATTGGATCTGATGAGGAAGTGTCCGCACAAATGAAGATTGAATCGAATCCATTTCCTTTAGTAAAGCTGTTAATCGAGTTTTCCGCATATTGTCGTTCAACTGCAGTTGCTCCGATTTTATTTGCCAAAGCTACTCTTTGGGGATCTAAATCAACACCAAAAACTTGACAACCGGCAGCTTTTGCAATTCCTACGGTTAATAAACCCAGTAGACCTAAACCGATGATGGCGATCTTGTCTCCCAGTTGAGTCTCCGCTAATCGAAATCCATGTAATGCGATTGCTCCTAGCGTTGCGAATGCTGCCGAATCAAAGTCCACATGATCTGGGATAGGGGTGATTAAATTTTTAGGAACACAGATATATTCAGCATGTGTAGCATAGCCCCCTCCCGCACAAGCAACGCGTTGACCAACTTTATATCCAGGCATATTTTCTCCAAGCGCAGTAATAATACCGGCAGAAGAATAACCTAGTTTCATAGGTTGATCCAAACGATTAAAGGCAGCTTCAATGGTGGTAAGTAAGCCTTCTCTTCTGGCTTTGTCAATAACCTGTCGAACAAGATCGGGACGTGAACGTGCTTTTCCTAACAGTGATTTTTCAGCAAATTCAACCAACATCCTTTCTGTTCCAGCTGATACGAGAGAGACAGTATTTCTTACAAGGGCTTGACCTTCTTGAGGGGTTGGAATTGGGATATCTTCAACATAAGTATTGCCTGTTTTTAAATCTTGAAGTAATTGTTTCATCATTACTCTCTACATGAATTTGAAATCCTAATGAAAATTTTTTAGTTTTTGAATTATAGCGCGTAAACCCCGGGCATGTTACAATTTCTTAGTTATCTAAAAGATTTTTTAACCATATTCTAGATTTTTCTTCCGAGATATGAACATTTTTGATTAGCTATTTGATAAAAATTGGTTTCTTATGGATTTTTTATTTCGTAATTATTCTAACAAACTTTATTCATCCAACCCATTTTTGGGATTAGAACCCCCAATTATTATGGCTCATCGTGGTGGACAAGGGCTTTACCCTCCCAATACGATTTATGCTTATCAACGATCTGTCACCATGGGGATAAAAGTATTAGAACTTGATATTCAGATCACTTCGGATGATGTGATCGTAGTTCGTCATGATCCTACGGTGGATGCGACTACGAATGGAACAGGTGCTATAGATACGATGATATTAGAGGAGATCAAATCACTTGATGCTGGTTATCGATGGACTTCGGATGGTGGAAATTCCTTTCCATATCGCGGTCAAAATATCACCATTCCAACCCTGGAAGAAGTCCTTCAGAATTTCCCTGATACCCGATTAAATATTGATATAAAACCGGTCAATTCAAAAGTCGTTCCAATATTCTTAGATCTTCTTCGCAAATATAAAGTCTTAGAGTATGTCATGGTAGGTTCTTTTCACGACCATCAACTGGCGGCTTTTCGAAAATTATGTCCTGATGTCGCTACCGCTGCAGGGGTTGCTGAAACGAGGTTGTTTTTTGCGCTAAATAAATTATCCTCGACTAGACTATTTTCATCGAAAGCAAGGGCATTTCAGATTCCTGAATACGCTGGT
>CAZJMV010000066.1:0-3663 GCA_964547225.1 uncultured Anaerolineaceae bacterium
GGATTACGCTCAAGGGGACATTATTGTGCTCATGGATGCGGACATGCAGAACGACCCCCATGATATCCCAATGATGCTCGATAAAATCAACCAAGGATATGATTTGGTAAGCGGTTGGCGGGTTAATCGACAAGATACCTTTATCACAAGGACCCTGCCCTCAAGAATCGCAAATTGGATAATCTCCACAGTCACTGGCGTACATCTACACGACTATGGTTGTACACTAAAAGCATATCGAAAAGAAGTAATCAAAGGCTTCAGATTATACGGAGAAATGCACCGCTTTATTCCTGCCTATGCATATTCTGTTGGCGCAAAAATGATCGAAGTACCTGTGACTCATCATGCACGAAAATATGGAAAGACGAAATATGGATTAACTCGCACATTCAAAGTGATCCTTGATCTATTCACGGTGAAGTACATGCTTTCTTTTGCTAATAAACCGATTTATTTATTTGGCGGGGCAGGAACTCTACTGATCTTCGTGGGTGGCGTCACATTATTTTTCCTACTCATCCGTAGAGTATGGTTAGGCGTTTCCGTAGTCCGCTCACCATTCTTTTCAGTAAGCACAATGATCCTTATCATGGGATTTCAATCCATATTAATGGGTTTAATTGCTGAATTACTCGCACGCACCTATCACGAATCTCAACAAAAACCGATCTATATAATTCGTAAGGTGATCCAAAACAAGCAGGAGAAAAACCCATCCTAATGCGGATACTGATCATTATCTACGAATATCCACCGATAGGTGGTGGTGGTGGACAAGCAGCGAAGGATATAGCGCTAGAACTAGTTCAAAGAGGACATGAAGTACGCATACTAACTGCAGGGATGAAAGGACTACCTAGTGAAGAACTCGAAGATGGGTTAAAAATTATTCGAGTTAAATCTGGAAGGAAAACAGCTTACAAAGCCAGATTGCTTGATATGGCTGGTTATGTCGTTGCAGGCAACCTCGCTGGATGGAAAGAAGTAAGAAATTGGAAACCCGATGTCCTACATGTCCATTTTGCTGTGCCTTCTGGTCCAGTGGCTTGGATCATGCATCACTTTTTCCAAATTCCATATGTATTAACTGCTCATTTAGGAGATGTCCCTTCCGGTGTACCTGAAAAAACCGATCGCTGGTTTCGTTTCATTTATCCATTTACACATCCAATATGGAAAGATGCATCACAAGCAATCGCTGTTAGTGAGTATACCCGTCAATTGGCTTTAAAGCATTACCCAGTTGACATTCAAGTTATCCCCAATGGAGTAGATTTAGAAAAACTTGATCCAGGAACGATTACATGCGGAGATCCCCCAAGAATTATTTTCGCAGGAAGATTTATGAATCAAAAAAACCCAATCCAATTAATCCGAACCCTAGCGGAATTAAGGGATCTTGATTGGAATTGTGTCATGGTAGGAGATGGTTCTCTTCGTCAAGAAATTGAGGCAGAAATTAACAATCAGAAATTGCGGGAACACTTTACATTAACCGGTTGGATTGAACCGAAAGAGGTTATAAATTGGTTGAAGCATAGTGATATACTTTTTATGCCATCATTATCTGAAGGACTACCAGTCGTAGGAATTCAGTCTCTGGCAATGGGACTAGCGATAATAGCTTCAAAAGCAGGTGGATTCATTGACCTGGTTGACCAAGGTGTAAATGGTGAATTATTAGATGCAGGTAATACGAAAGGTTTTTCTAAAGTTATTCGAGAACTGTTATTAAACAAAGATCTCCTGAAGTCATACAGGGAGGCAAGCCGGAAGAAATCGCAAAATTTTGATATCAAAAAAGTTGCTGAAAGATACGAAGAAATCTATACACAAATGATTGAATAAGTAACAAAGGATCCAACGATGGATTTACGGGTAATGGATTGAAGAGAATTATGAGTAATCTTAAAAGTAGATCAACGGCTTTAGAAATCTTCGGGACTCTAATCGCCATAGGATTACTTTACTTACTGCTAAAGGAACAAGGTTGGGGAGATATAAAAACTGAAATAAAAAAAATTTCACCCTTAAGTCTTGCAATATCAATACTCATTATGTTAATTTCAAGATTTTCGGTAATTAATCGTTGGTATACCTTACTGAAATCAGCAGAGATTAAAATCTCATTTTGGCAAACAATGCAAATCACTTTCGCGGGATTATTCCTTACAAATTTTTTGCCAACAACAATAGGGGGGGATTTAATTCGTTTAATCAGCGTTGTTCGCATGAAATTGGATGCAGCAATTTGCACTGCTTCCCTGATTGTAGATCGTCTTATCGGATTGTTTGGTATGGCTTTAGCATTACCTTTTGCCCTACCTGTCCTACTGACAAACCAACTATTTTTTATTCCACAAGAGGAAAGTAAACCAAATTTATTTTTCTTAGCTAATTTTTCTTGGCTAAAAAAGATATTCAAAAAGATTAGTGATCTTTTACAACGATTTTACAACGCGTTGAAAATATGGAAGAATTCACCCATGGCTCTTGCGAAATCCTTAGCTTGGAGCATACTGCACATGCTTTGTTTATTCACCATTATCCACCTGCTCCTTGATAAAAGCGGTGAAAGCTTACCATTCTGGCAAATAGCAGGTTTTTATAGTCTTGTATATCTTATTACACTAATTCCAATTTCAATTAATGGATATGGCGTTCAAGAAATTTCTATGTCATTCATATTTTCACATTTGGGAGGAATTTCGTTGCAAACAAGTATTACTATCGCATTACTTTTTAGAACAATAATGATGCTAGCCAGTTTACCTGGAGTTTTATTTGTTCCAGTATTATTGTCATCAAAATATCATTCCCCTAACCAATGAAAATCGTTTCAAAAAAAGTGGGAATAAATAAAGGTTGAACTATGAATAAAAACTTAAATACAGCTAGGCATAGAGAACTCTTATACAGATATACTATTATTATGACGATTGCGCTTACAGGTTATGCTTTCATTTCCAATGTGATAAACATATCCAAAACAGGTTCTCTTTCAAGAATAGAGTCCGTGTTGGCGTTTTCCTTCCCTTGGATTATATCCATGGTTTTTGAAATTGGTTTGTTATTGATAGGTACAACCCATCAAGAATTAAAAATCATCCTCTGGATCGAACATTTTTCAAATCACTTATCGCGAATGGGTAAATTTAATCTCATCATTATAGCAATCATCATTTCTGGATTTTGTTATGGTATATTAGGACAGAATTCTCCTATCAATAATTCTTTCCCAACAAGACTCCTTTTTTTGTGGTTATCTGGGCTAGTGGCGAGTCTTTTTTTATCAGCATATCTTAGACCATCAGACGAAAAGAGAATAACTTTCTTATCATTATTAGGAATCAGTTTTATCTTAATTGGAATCAGTTATAAAATCGCCTTTTTCTTTCAATCAATTTCCGCATACCCATTTACTTTAAGCTGGTCAGAAACTAGTCGATATTATTATGCTTCTTTATTTTTGTCGAAGGATATTTACGGTATTACAATTCCCCCTACAGTGTTACATCCAAGCCGATACATCATGCAAGCAGTGCCTTTTTTAATTAAAGGATCTCCCCTATGGCTTCATAGAACATGGCAAGTAATTCTATACTTAGGTAGTTCTTTCATAACAAGTTGGATATTGGTCAAAAGATTATCGGAAAAATC
>CAZJMV010000067.1:0-4205 GCA_964547225.1 uncultured Anaerolineaceae bacterium
TAAGATGCTGTTGCGGATTTGTTGGGTGCGGGCTTTGCCGATCTGCTGACCCATTTCAAAGTGAGATCCACCCACATGTACGATGGGTGGTGGTTCGGGATGAATGATTGTGGCGTTATCTGATTGTGTTTGCTGCATATTGACCTGTCTATTGGATTGGTTTGTGTTGATTATACTCCAATGCTGGGATTTGTTGGTGATCGTTTGTAAGTTATTGAAACTGAAGACAAAGGCAGTGTATAATGGAAACAAGCGATAAACCAAGTAACTTGCTCAGAGTAATACAAAGTGCTTGAATAACCGTCCTAAGTAGAAGATAAGAGATGCGCTTGTATAATGAAGAACGCAGCGCTCAGCGCAGAGATTTTGAGTTGGATAATGGAAAGGAGGTCAAATCGATGATGGTCTTAGATAACTTGGCAAGTGTAAAGGGTGTACGCTCGGATCAGCCGAATATCGATCTGGCGGTTGCATTGGTTGAGTTAAGAGATGAACAGGCGGTCGCCGAGCTCGTGAAGGCGCTGCGCAGCCAGGAGAAGAGGCTGCGCAATGATTGTATCAAGGTTCTCTATGAGATCGGATACCGTAAACCGGAAATGATTGCGCCCTATGTGGAGGATTTCTTGCAGTTGTTGACCGAGAAGAACAACCGTCTGGTTTGGGGAGGAATGATCGCGCTTTCAACAGTGGCAGACTTGAAAGCAGTGCAGGTTTATGCACACTTGGGGCTGGTAAAACGTATTTTTGAAAAAGGTTCTGTGATCACGCAAGATGCCGGGATGCGGGTGCTGGCGAAAACCGCGGCACACTCCAGTGAATACAACCTGGAGATCTTCCCATACTTGTTGGAACAATTGCGTATTTGTCGCCCGAAATCTTTGGCTCAGTATGCGGAGAGCGTACAGGCTGCGGTGAATGCTGAGAATCTAGAGGCTTTTCTTGAGGTATTGGCACAGCGAAAAAGTGATCTGAGCACCAGCCAAGTGAAACGTGTTGAGAAGCTGACGCGTAGTTTAGCTACATAAAACGCCTGAGGGGAATGTCATATCAACCTGCGTAAGCAAAGGTTGATGGGATGAAAGCTCAAAGACGCAAACGCGCAGAGATGCTTGGTTAATCTCTATGACATTAAAGCAAGATAGGATATACTTATCCCAATCCAAAAACACCTAAGAAGGAAAATTTTATGCAACCTTACGTTACTCAAGAAACACTTTCAATCAAATCGAAAGAATGGCTTGAAAAGATCGCTCCTTTTAATACCCATGTTATGCAGCTTGATAAGGATAAAGCCGCTCTGCTTGTGATAGACATGCAGAAATTTTTCCTGGACCCTGCTTCACCCACCTTCACCTGCGGCGGATTGGCGATCCTGCCAAATCTGAAGAAGCTAATTGATGCCTTTCGAAAGGCAGGGCGTCCCGTGATTTACACCAGACATGTGCACCATCCCGCTCGATTGGATGCGGGTATCATGGGCTGGTGGTGGGAAGGCATGTGTCTGGAAGGCAGCCCAGAAAGCGAGATACACCCAGATCTTTTTCCTGAACCTTTTGAGAAAGTGGTCGATAAACACCGCTATTCTTCTTTCTACAACACAGATTTGGAAACGGTATTACGCTGTATGAAGATTGAGGATTTGATCATCACGGGTGTCATGTGACCGGTATGTGCTGCGAATCTACCGCTCGTAACGCCTATTATCGCGATTACCGTGTCTTCTTCCCGGCTGATAGCACTGGCAGAATCAACGAAGAGATGCACCTAGCGAGCCTGCTCAACCTGTCATTCGGTTTTGCTTGGGTGACCTAGGTTGATTATTTGCTGGAGCAATTGGTTGAGTTAGACTGAAATGAATTCACAGAAGCTGCTTATGAACGTTCAGGCGCACAATACAGCTATGCTTGGCGTATTCATAGGTGAACTTCAGGACAAGGCTAAAGCGGATTTCAATGACTCTTGAAATTTTTCTTGTACTGAGTATCCTGAGCGCGGCATTATTTCTTTTTATCACCAATTGGGTGCGTATGGAGGTGGTCGCGCTGTTGACGTTGGGTTGTGTGGCGTTGACCGGACTTGTCACCCCAGCGGAAGCGCTCTCCGGTTTTAGCAATCCCGCTGTGGTGACCGTGTGGGCGATCTTGGTTCTGAGCGGCGCGCTGGTGCGAACCGGTGTCGCACGGCAAATTGGTCATGTCGTGCTGCACATGGCGGGTGATAGCGATATCCGCCTGCTGAGCATTGTTATGCTGACAGTTGGGGTCTTATCTGGCTTTATGAATAGTATCGGCGTGGCATCTCTATTCCTGCCAGTCTTGATTGATATCTCCCGTCGTCGCAACCAACCACCCTCCAAATACTTAATGCCATTATCCTTCGCGGCGCTTATGGGTGGTATGACAACCCTGATTGGTACACCTTCCAATATTTTGATCAGCGAGAGTTTGTCCGAAGCTGGTCTGCGCCCCTTCCAGATGTTCGATTACACACCAATCGGTATGGCTGTGTTGATTGCAGGCAGCTTGTATATGTTAATACTTGGACGACATTTGCTTCCTAAGCGTGATATCGCCAAAGAGCTGGATTCTTCCAATCAAGCAGATGTGGAAACACTCTATGACCTGCAAGAGCGCATGGTCTTCCTGCATATCGCACCAGATTCACAATTAGCGGGCAAAACACTGGCAGAAACCCGCTTGGGGTCTGCGGTAGGGTTGAATGTGATCGCGGTTATGAGAAACGACCAGACACAACTGGCGCCTGACGCTGGTTTCCGATTACAATCCGACGACCGGTTGCTGGTGGAGGGCAAGTTGGAACAGTTATCCGAATTTCACAACCAGAATAATCTAATTCTGGAAGAGAGCGATTTTTCTATCGATAAGCTGATCTCTGACGAATTTGAACTGGTCGAGGCGCAATTGACAGACAAATTCAGTTTGTTGGGTCAAACTTTGCGAAAGATCGAATTCCGGCATACCTATGATCTTATCGTGTTAGCAATCCAGCGCGGCAAAGAAACGCTGCGCACGAATATGGAAAATATCTACTTGCAAGCGGATGATATTTTGCTGATCCAGGGAAAAATCCCGCAAATTGAACAGCTGCGTAATCATCCTGGTGTGCTGCTCTCGAAACCTAAATCGTTGGAAGCGTACAAACTGGAGGAGCGATTTATAGCAGCGCGCCTGCCAGAAAACTCCAGATTGGCGGGGAAAACACTGATCGAAGGTCGATTGGGCGAAGCCTTCGGATTGAATGTGCTGGGCATCGAGCGCGCCGGTCAAACTATCCTGATGCCTTCACCACAAGAGCGTTTAGAGAGCGGAGATGTCTTGCTCTTAAAGGGTCGAAAAATAGATCTCAAGGTGATTGAAGGTCTGCAAAAATTGGAAATTGAAACTGGAGCGCCGCCTGATTTAGTAGAGCTAGAGTCGGAACAGACCGGAATGGCAGAAGTGGTGCTCTCGCCACACTCAAGCTTGGAAGGAAAAACTTTGCAAGAACTCAATTTCCGTGCGAAATATGGACTTACCGTGTTGGCGATCTGGCGCAAAGGTCGTGCCTATCGTTCTAATTTGCGTGATATGCCGATTCAATTTGGCGATGCGCTGCTGCTATATGGCGCACGGCAGCAGATGCGCATATTGGGGAGCGAAACGGATTTCCTAGTTTTAACCGAAGAGGCGCAGACAGCGCCGCGTGTCGCCAAAGCGCCAGCAGCTCTCCTGATTATGGCGCTGGCGCTGCTGCCCGCCATCTTGGGGTGGGTGCCGCTTGCGATATCCGCTGTGGTGGGCATGGCGCTGATGGTGGTCACAGGCTGCCTGAGCATGGAGGAAGCTTATCAAAGTATAGACTGGCAAGCGGTGTTTTTAATCGCTGGGATGCTGCCGTTAGGGATCGCTTTGGAAAATACTGGCGCAGCCAGTTACCTGAGCAATGGCGTCATTAACCTAGTGGGGGAGTTGGGGATATTGGGTGTGATGGGCGGTTTGTACATTCTGGCGGCGTTGGCAACGCAAGTGATGCCCAACCCAGCGGTGGTGGTGTTGCTCGCGCCAATTGCTTTGAGTACTGCCGTTAACTTGGGTGTGTCTCCCTATCCCATGATTATGGCTGTTGCGATTGCTGCTTCAGCCGCTTTCCTAACACCCGTGGCGCACTCCACCAATGTGCTGGTAATGGGTCCAGGCGGCTACCGT
>CAZJMV010000068.1:0-10726 GCA_964547225.1 uncultured Anaerolineaceae bacterium
GTATCGATGCCTTCAAAGATGCTTTCCTGGAAATCACGCTGTTGGCGCAGCTCGCGCTCTGCAAGTTTAAGATCGGTGATATTCATGGTTGTACCAATGATGCGATAGATCTCTCCATCTTCATTCAATAAGGGTACCAAGCGTGTCATCCAGCCGATTTCTTCGCCATTAATCACATCTAGATTTTGATTCTCGAAGTTGACCGAATCTCTTGACTTCAAACAGCGTTCAGCCTCTTGCAGTAAAAGATTCCCAGTATCGGGGGGTAATACTTGTGCTACGATTTCTTCCAACGAACGTCCCACTAAGGTTTCATTCGGAATTCCGAGCGCTTCTACCATCGTGGGATTCATTTCAACAAAATGAAGCCTACCCTGCTTGTCAATATCCAAAATAAAAATCCCTAATTCGACCCCACGATAGATACTATCCAGGAAATTTCTTTGTTCCTGTATCGTCTGCACGGCTTTTTTACGAGCTGTGATGTCCAGCGAAGTGCCCAGGATGCGTGTGATCTCTCCGCTTTCATTAAATAGCGGCGTCAAGCGCGTCAGCCACCAGATGTCCTTACCGGCGATGGGTAATTTCTCTTCAAAGGAGATCGTCTGACCTAATTCCAGGCAGCGCTCGTAATTAGCTTGCATATTGGCGGCGTCTTGTTCTGAGAGGAAATCGGGAACCAAATCGAAGACCGTTTTCCCGGATATCTGCTCTGATGGTACGCCTGAGGTCTGTTCATCTTTTGGATTTGTGGTCGCATACCTGAATTGTGGACCGGGTTCCACATCCAAAATGAAGATCGAAAAATCAGCTCCTTCAAATACTTTCTCCAATAGATCTTTATGAGCGCTAATCTCCTTCTCAGCAACGACTCGGTCGCTGATATCGTGTTGTGTGGTCAAGACAACCTTTTTTTCCTGGCGATCGAAGATCATTCTGCTATTGACTTCCAATATTCGCCAACGACCATCTTTATGAAGAGCACGTAATTCATCCTGATATTCCATTTCCCTACTAGATTTGGAAATATCAGTGATAATTCGTTCAGCAATATGCCTATCATCTGGATGGACGTATTGTTTAGAATCCTTACCAATCAACTCTGTGACCTGATATCCAAGAATGTTCTCAACTGATGGACTGACGTATTGAAAATCTCCATTTTCATCTATCAAGCAAATAATGTCGGAGGATTTCTCAATTAATAGACGGAAATGCTCTTCACTGTTACGCAAATCTTCGATCAATTGGATATTTTCCAATGCGCTTGAGATTTGCTGTGCAAAGGTATTCACTGCAGCGACATCGCTTTGACTGAGCTCAGGACCAGTAATGGTAATGAACCCGTATGCTTCATGATCGATAAATAAAGGCGCCAGTATGATTGGCTCGCTCGCTGCAAAGCGGATCAATTGTGAGATCAGGTTTTGCAAATTTTGCGCCAAAGCAGCTTCGATGACCTTATATTGGCTTGAGAATAATTGAGCGCCTTCTCTCCCGCTGATCTGATAGAATAGATTATCATCCTCCAATTTCAAACGATAAGAGGCGGGTGTTAGCCCGGTTAACTTCTCTGCCAGACGCTGTTTTCTTTCAGCCATTCGCATATAGGGGATCGTCAATTCGCATAATTCACGATCCAATCGGAAAAATATCGTGTCATAACCAAATCGAAATAATTCTTCGCCAATCATTCGATAGAGTTCTTTTTCTTTGCGAGCGTATTGAATTTGAATGGCGGTATCCCCCAATGTCTGCAATAAGCGGCTTTTATAGGCGCTCTCGCCAGAGTATTTCCTCAAATTACTGGTCATCTGATTGATCGACTGCGCCAGCTCGCCGATCTCATCACTCCTGTTCATTTCAATCTGATGATTTAGGTCGCCAGCCGCGATTAACTGCGTGCCGGTCAGGATTTTCTCAAGCGGTTGAGAAACGATCAATGCTAAGATCAACGCCAAGATGAGAATACCCAGTAGCGCAATCGAAAGGTAGCGAAGATATTGATTGCTGTGCATATAAATAATCTCGAGAGCCTCCTGCTCATCGACTTCCGTCACCAAACAAACAGAGAGGTCATTCAGCCAGTCATAATTTCCAACGACGTAGATGCCGCGGTAATTCAGATAGCTGCCCCAACTGTCGTTTTTGTCAAGACAATCCAGGATCCCTTGCGTTTCGACAGCGCGTTCAAAATACTGCTCAGCTTTATCCAACCGACTGAGGATCAAAAAATTTCGCTCTGTATTGACCAAGTAACTATCTTCAGATTTATATGACGAAGCTTGTTCACGAATGATCTCACCAATCTCCTCAAGATCCAAAACGCCCACTAAAACAACAGCCAAGTCCCCATTAGGGTCAGGAACTGGCGTGCTGATATGCAGGGAAACCTGCTGGTGTACATCGTCATAAGCTGGTGCACTGATATAACTGCCTTTTCTGCCTTCAATCAAAAAAGGCTCTGATCGTTGGTGAGATTTGCCAATCAAACTTGAATCTGTCGATAAGATTACGGTTGCATTATTCGGGTTCAAGATCGAGAGAGACAGGAACCCATCGCATAATTTCAAGGCAGGTTTTAGATGTTCTTCTAAGAGCTGTTGAGCACTCTGATCGTATGAGAGATCGCCAGGTGTTTGGGTCATTAGCGCCCGCGCATATTCCTGAACTTGAGGTTGTTCAGCTAGGATTTCCAAAGCGTTGGTTTTTTCAGCGAACCAGCGGCGCATTTCAGATTCTTTGAGATTATTGATCGTATTCAGTTCATTGGCAACTAGTTCTCTTTTATTCTCGAGGGCATTTCTATATACCACATAACCTGCCCCCCCTATGGGCAATAAGGCAAATAGGAAAAACAAGAGCAAAAGCTTTATAACCAGTTTCATGAGGTTGGTTTCATTCCTTGATCGGTTTTTGTAGAAATAGAAATATAGCTAGCCATATTTCTGCAATCATTCATCGCTAAGGGTTAAGTTTATACTACTTTTACGAATTTGAGAACTGTTTTAGACTATTCATTGTGCAAATGGGGAAAAAGTCATTCTGAGGAGCGCTATTGTCCATTCCCTGCTCTGATCCATAGACAAGCGACGAAGAATCTCATCTTTCCAACGCGAGACCCTTCGTCGCTTTCTTGAACATGAATACCTATATACGGACTGAGCGCTTCCATTGTGACCAATTCAACAGAGTGATTGAATAGATTTTCCAGAAGCTAAGTATGATTTCCTAACAATGATCATAAATAGATCAATCAAGAATTGAATGCTGAATATTAAACGCATAGTCCTTGAAATGATCGGTCATTGGTTACTCATACGACAGCACTTCATTGATCGTCAGGCGGGCGGCGTTGCGAGCGGGGACGAGACTGGCAATGATCGAGAGCAGGATCACCACTGCCAGCCAGATATAAATGCCTAGCGGGGTGAAGGTGACTGCCATGCTCGAACCCATCATCGAAGCTGTGATGATGCGCAGCAAAAGGAAGCTGATCGGGAAGGAGATCCCAATCGCCAAGACCCAGGTGATCAAACCAATCATCATCGCTTCGATCACAACCGACTTGATGATCTCAAAATCGACTGCACCGATGGCGCGCATCACGCCGATCTCCCGCGTGCGCTCTAGTACGTTCATCCCCATCGTGCCGGTCAAGCCGATGCTGCCCACAAAAGCGATCAGCACTGCCATGATCAATAAAAAGGCGATCAGGATCGTGACCATCTGCCCGCTGCTTTCCAATAAGACCAAGCCTGAATCAATATTACTAACCTGCAAGCCTTGATCGCCGAGGTACTGATCGAGCGCCTGAATGGTTGCCAACTGACTCTCGAGTGTGTGTTCAGTAGTCACCAAGCGGTACGAAGAAGCCTTATTTTGGGTTCCCGTCAAGCAGGCGATATAGTCGTAATTGGCATAAGCGAGCAAATTACCCATCATACTAACATAGCGGAAAACGCCGACAACGGTCCACGTCTCGGCGCGCTTACCTGTAATTTTGAGACGGATTTGATCGCCTGGCATAAGATCAGGAAAATCGCTGTAGATCGAATCGGAGACCACTAAGGCACGCGTCTCACCCGCAAGCAGCCATCGCCCAGCGACGATATCGGCTTCTAATAAATCAGTATCAGCCGGCGGAGCGATGATCTGCAGCTTCTCCAACTGCTCATCGTCCTGATCCAAAATCTCAGCCGTCGTGCCGCCCCAACCCTCCAAATCTTCAATCTCCGGGATTGCAGACAAGGTATTTTCGACTCGTTGTATCAGATAAGGCTGGCTGAAGTTAAGGGTAATATCGCCCATAAAGTGTTGCGAAAGCTGTGTCATGAAGAGCGACATCGAGGCGCGCACGTTGAAGACTGCGATGAAGATCGCGCCGGCAATCGTCAACGTGAAAATGGTCAAAGTCAGGCGCCCTTTTTGGCGGAAGGTATTGCGGATCGAAAGCAGGACCGGGCGCGAGATCCAGGGCAACCAACGCGCAATTCGATTGAGCAAACCGAACCCATCCGGTTGGCTGATTGGTCGATCGTTGCTGATCGCTCGACGGACATTGATCTTGGAACCATTACGGATCGGGAAAAAGCCAGCGCCGATGGGGATCAAAAAGGCGATCAGCGCTTGCAAAATGATCACCCATGGAAAGAAAGCGTGACTCTGCAGTTTGACATCCATCATTTTGGCGATAAAACGCGCCAGTCCAATCCCAGCAGCTTTTCCGCTCGGCGCACTGATGACCAGCGCAAGCAAGCCATAGGCAAAGATCAGCAGCAAGTACATACCCAGAATCTGCCGGCTGCGACCGCCGATCAATTTCATCACCCCAATCTGACGAAGCTGCTGCGCGAGCATGGCATTGAGGGTATTGATGATCAGCGAAGCGCTCAGAATAGTGACCAAACCACCCAGCGCCCCCAATACCCCAAAGATCGCCAGCGCCATGGATTCCATCGGATGCTCATCAGTGCGCTTCAGTTCCGTGCGGATGACGGTGCGGTGACTGCGCTCGATCTTATCTTCAACCAAAGCCGCAACGCTTGCAATCAAATCATCGTCAGCGCCATCAATCACAGTCACATATAGGCGGTTGTATGTGATTGGATAACCATACGATTCAAAAGTATCCATGCTGGCAAAAGCTGTCGCTCCGCCAGTGGGATCACCGAGACTATCCTGGTCGATCACAATCCCAATCATCGTCAGCGTATGCGATGTACCTTCAGGAAATTCGACAATGATCTCATCGCCAACCTGATACCCGGTCTTCTTCATAAAACTCTGACTGACAATGATCTCATCCTTCTGCGGATATTTAGCGCCCTCAAGCGTATCGAGCAAGCGAATTTTCATCGTCCGCAGATCATCGACGCCGATCAAAGGTTGATCCTGCCAATCGACTCCATTCTTGCTCGTGCGGACATTAACGATCATACGCCCTTCGGCTTCCTTTACGCCTGGGATTTGTTCGATCCCTTGCAAAAAGTTTTCCTGGAAGGGTTCTGTCCAAATCTCAATATTGGGAGGGTTGATGGAGGCATAGCTCAGGTTGACATCCGTAGATAGGATGGCGTATGAAGTGGCGATCATCCCAATCGCAAATACCCCAGCCGCGATCGAGGCGACCACTAAGATAGTACGCATCTTATTGTTCCATAAATCAGCGATGACCTTGCTCCAGCGCGGTTTGATCAAATCGGGTTTGGTTTGTGGTTTCAACAATCTGTCTTCCTTCTGTTTTTATTCTAAGTTGCACGCATTTTTGCCGCTGTAGCGATCGTTTTGTGGGTTAGTGGAGCTCCATCGATCCATTTAAATGATCTCACCATCGGATAAGATCACCGTCTGATTGGTGCGCTTGGCGATCGATTGGTCATGGGTTACGATCAAAATCGTCTTCCCGCTGTCTGCCAGCTCTTCAAACAGATTCAGGATCGTTTCTGCAGATTTCGAATCCAGGTTGCCAGTCGGCTCATCCGCCAAGATAATCGAAGGATCGGTCGCCAAAGCGCGTGCGATGGCGGCGCTCTGCTGCTGACCGCTGGACACCGAAGAGGGCAATTGATGAACTTGGTCTTTGAGACCAACTCGTTCCAACAGATGCATAGCGCGCTTGGGGCGCTCAGCAAGCGGGTATTTCTTACAATAATCCATCGGCAGCATGGTATTCTCGAGCAGCGTCAAGGTCGGCAGCAGTTGGAAGAATTGAAAGACCACGCCAATATGATTGCCGCGCCAAAGGGCGCGTTGACTTTCACTCAAGTCATAAATAGCCTCTCCGCCTACCAGCACTTCCCCGCCAGTCGGGAAGTCAATGCCAGTGATCATATTGATCAGGGTCGATTTTCCGCTGCCTGATTTGCCGACGATCGAAATGAACTGACCATAATCGATCTGTAAATTGATATTCTTAAGCGCCGTGAACTTACCGGCTGCATTCTCGTACACCTTTTGAACGTCGTGTAATTGGATCGCCAGCGTTGCCTCCTGAATATTAGGCTGATCAGGATTTGTTTTTTGGGGCGTTGAAAGGGGCGCTTCGCTTTCCACTGAGATGCTTTGGCTGACGGTTTTGATCTGTTCCTGCAGGCTCTCACCTTCCGGATGGGTTGATTTGATCTTGCTGGCTTTCTGATGGTGCGCGGCAGGTTCACGGAGCTCGCCATCCACGATCTGTAAGCGGCGTGTGAAGCGAGGCGCAAAGCTCTCATCGTGCGTGACCATGACGACAGTTTTGCCACGCTCTACCAGATTCTCGAAGATTTGCAAGATCTTCTCCGCCGTGACACTATCCAGGTTGCCGGTTGGCTCATCGGCAATGATCACCAGCGGGTCATTGATCAAGGCTCTGGCGATCGCAACGCGCTGCTTCTGACCGCCCGAGATATGCGCGGGAATCTTATAGGCGTGCTCAGCAATCTCAACCAAATCCAATAGCTCCAAGGCTTTCTCTTTGCTGATCAGCGGTCGATAGCTGCCAGCAAAATCCTGCGGCAGCATCACATTCTTGATCAAGTTCAAGGTGGGCATCAGTTCAAAGGATTGATAAACAATGCCCAGATTCTTGCCGCGCCAGGCTGCCAACTCATCTTCGTTGAGCGTGTGGATCGAGATCGGTTGCGTATCTCGTGGTTGTCGATTGCCGTTTCTCTGCAGAAAGAGAATTTCACCCGCGCTGAGCTGACTGACCCCGGAGATCATATTCAAGAGGGTCGTTTTCCCAGCGCCAGATTTCCCAGTGATGCCCAGGAACTCGCCTTGCTGGATGCCCAGGTTGATGTCCTTTAGCGCCTTAAATGGTTCCCCGCCGCTTTGATAAATTTTCTCAACATGTCTTAGTATGATGAGGTTGTTTTGTTTTTGTTCAATCATATTTTTCTTCTGAAAAACGAATAAAAACATCCGTCAATACCTGCGCTAACTGCTGACATTCTTGCGGATTGAGCGTAAAAACGATGTTGAGATACTGCTGAACATAGCCAAATAAATGCTGACACCAGTCATGATCAGCGACATTTTCCTGCACTAAAATTCCAAGCGCAAAACCGCCAAACAGCGCTAGATCTTCGCGAGCGGCATCTTTTACTGGCAGTAAGGTCGCTAAATGATCAAGCAGGATCTTGCGACCAAAACTGGGTTTTAGACGTAAGGCGATGATCGTCATGATCTCAACACAAAAGGAAAGCTCACCCGGCTCGATATCAGGAATGCGCGCCAGCAGTTCGTCCGCTAATTCAATATTCCAGATCGGCTCTATCTCACCGCCGTTGAGCACGATCTGTTTTAGCTCCTGTTTGCTGGGGAATTTACCGCCAAATTTTTCCGATAACCCTTTTTCATGGTTAAGGATGATTGGGTTTGGAAAAAAGAGCCGTTCGGCGCGTCCGGGACCGCTCTTACTTTCCGCCAATTGATATTCGGAGTTAACCAAGCCTTTCTCCTCCAACAAACAAAGCATATCGTAGGCGGTGAATGGACTGACGCCCAGCCGTTCAGCTAGCAGCGAATAATGGATTGGTCCATCAAATTCGTCGCTCAAGTCGATCAGATTAGAAATAAATTCTTCTTGTCGACGGGTAAGCTTCATACCAAAATTCCTTATTTATCCAAAATTTCCAAAATATTCGAGCGTGATTATACCATAGTATAAGCAGGAGTCAAAAGATATTATCGAAATACAAGCACGAAGGAATGCTTAAAGACATGCTTGCAGAGCAAAAAATTAAAAAAAAAGGGGCGCATATGCGCCGCTTTGATCAGTAACGCAGCAGGTTTCCTATTGTACGCTGAATTCCATCATGGTGTCGAAGACATCATTGATAAATAATTCGACTTTATATGCGCCGGCTGGCCAGGGTTCATCAAGGCTAAGCTCGAAATAAATCCAACCACTACCATGGACAAAATCAGTCTCAGTCAAGTAAGTATTCGGTTCTTCGCCGACCGCATTGACAGCTGTCCACACCGCCTTGATCTGTGTATCATCGGGGGCATCCACCAATTCAATATGCGCATAAAAGATATTCTCGGGAGAGAAAACATTCGTCTGTAGCTCTCCTTCAGCATCCGATGCCATATAGGCGTCTCCAATCCTCGCGCCACTGACAGTCGGCGCAACATCCTGAACAAAAAATCCAAGCGTGCGTTCCAGGTTGCCGTTGACATAGAAATCGACTTTGTATTTTCCGGGCGCCCAGAGTTGATCACTGGTCAGGTAAAACGAATGGTTTCCACTGCCCTCCACTAATTCGACTTCGTCGATGACCGAATTCGGTTCATCGAGAGGCGTTTCAACCGCTATCCAAACGGCTCTGGTACTCGTCTCAGGCGGCGCGTCTGCCAATTCAATAAAGGCATAGAAGACATCTTCGGGAGTAAAAAGTTCTGTGCGTTCGCTGCCAGCTTCATCACGCGCCAAAAAGGCATCCGCAATATTAGGCAGCGCGCTTTGCGGTGTGGGTTGCGGCAGCTCCCCTTGGACTTCAAAGATCAAGCTTTCTGCTAATTCATCTTCCAGATAAATATCGACCTTGTAAACGCCAGGCGGCCATGTGGTGTCGGTTTCGAGTGAGAATTGGTGCGTTCCGCTTGGCGCTTCCAATTCAGCTTCGTCGATCAAGGTATCCGGTTCGCTGACTGGCGTATCAACCGCGGTCCAGACCGCTTTGAGCTTTGTGTCATCGGGCGCGTTATTCAATTCAACGAAGGCGTAAAAAGTATCCGTGGGGTTGAAGATACTGGTGCGATCGTCCCCAGCATCATCACGCGCTGTCCAAACTTCACCAATACTTGCCGTGCTGGCGCTGAAGCTGCAAGCGAGGCTGGCAAGGATCAAAGCTGTGATGGCAGCCAGGATTTTTAGGGCGCTTATTCTCATCAGGTTTCTCCTTTTCAATGGTTAATGGTTAATGACTTAATTGTTAATGGTTAAGTGCGAATTGTCAATAGGTATTTGTCGGATTCCATCTTAACAATTCTGTTGGTTAGGATTCCATCCTGACCGAAGAGTACCATACTCCTGTCACCCTGAGGAGCGCTCACCATTGATCCAACGCCACCCACACTAAAGCAAGCGACGAATGTCTCGCCTCGCACACCTGTCACCCTGAGAAAGTCCACAGCGCGAAAAAAAGCACTTTTCAAACGGTAATTACACTGCGTGTCATTAGTAGTAGCGCTCCCGTCCATATGCTGCCTTGATCCGTAGACAAGCCCTCCTTCTGTCATTCTGAGGAGCGCTCCCGTCCATATGCTGCATTCATCCATAAACAAGCGACGAAGAATCTCATCTTTCCAACGCGAGACTCTTCGTCGCTTTGCGATTAATCATGGTAATCAATATACCCTAGCCGCTCCTCAGAGTGACAGGTGGGGGTTCGAGACTCTTCGTCGCTTTTTCGAGCGTGAATGACGTTGGATAATTGGTGACGCTCCTCAGAGTGACAGGTACGCGGTCTTCTGTCACCCTGAGAAAGTCCACAGCGCGAAAAAAAGCGCTTTTCAAACGGTAATTACACTGCGTGTCATTAGTAGTAGCGCTCACCATTGATCCAACGCCACCCACACTCAAGCAAGTGACGAAGGGTCTACCACTAATGGTTAATGATTAAGTCGTAAAAGCTTCCAGCATGTAGGTTGGAATGCCATCCCAACCAGTGTATTATAACCAAAGAGGCATTCATGTTAAACCGAGATGTTTCGTCGCTTGTCTATCGATGAAGGCAGCATATCACCACAGCGCTCCTCAACATGACATTAATAAATGTTACAAGTGCGCGGTTAAACCACGAATATTATTTGTCAATCCCAAAATTCGACGAGACCTGTTGATTAGCTGAGCAATTCGATTTTAGCTTTGACCAGTTCTACGGAAAGGAGTGCAACTGTACGAAAATTTTCAGAAAATGATTGAAGGAAAAATTGAGCAGGATTAACCTTGCATTCCGAGTATAATCACATCCATAATTTAATCTTCTAATAATCTTTATTACTGAATAATCACATCTCGAATTCGTTTGCATCAAGGAGGTGGCGCTAACTATAACAGATCAAATTACCCCAAACTTGGTTCTTTCTGTTAATTATCTTTTTAAGAGTTCGCTTCGGAGGTAAAAGCAATGCAAAAAAAACAACTTGAAAGTGTTGAGCAAGAAAAAGTATTCGTGATTGATATTCAGCTTAACCGTGGTTTGATCGCTGTGATCATCGCGGCTTTAGTATT
>CAZJMV010000069.1:0-8871 GCA_964547225.1 uncultured Anaerolineaceae bacterium
CCCTCGACTTTGTTACTTTATTTCTCGCAAAGCCCGCTAAGCTCGCCAAGGTTTTGTTCTTATCACCCATCTGCGTACCGCAGACATCACCCACTCGCCTTTGGGACCTAATTTCTCGCAAAGCCCGCTAAGCTCGCCAAGGTTTTGTTCTTATCACCCATCAGTTTAATCTAAACCCCATAATATTATCTCTCACAGAGACCCTGCAACGATCATTTTCCAAAATTCACATTGCAATAATAAAGACAACGATCATAGTGATTCTGATCTTCATCGTCCAAATATTGTAATTTACACAATCTTATACAGTCTTGATAATAATCACCGCTTCTCAATCCGCTGCGTACTTGCAAAGAATTGATCTTCATGTATTTGGGTTCATTCTTTGACATGTTTTTTTTCCTTTTTACCGCTTTATTAAGATCAACTAATAACCATGATTATTATAAGTTTATGCATAAGAAGTCTTTAAGTCAATATGATTTTTGACGTATTGTACTATTTATTGTTAAAAAAAGTAGCAGCCAAGTGAACTAAGTACAACGAATATTGATAAACCATCGAACCTTATTCGTGTCAATTCGTGTTAATCCGTGGTACGTATACGTCCTAATAAACTTACACAGGCTATTGAAATTCTCAATCGCAATTACCCAATGATGTTGAGAAAAGATTAACATATTTATATCGGATAATTAAGACAATCATTATTATAATTATTGTGTTTCTATAACAAAACTATAGCCGTGGAGAATAATTGATGCCAAACGCACTAGCAAACGAGAGCAGCCCCTATCTTTTACAACATGCCGATAACCCAGTCGATTGGCATGCTTGGAACTCACAAGCGCTGCAAAAAGCGCAGCAGGAGGACAAACCGATCTTCCTGAGCATCGGATATGCGGCTTGTCATTGGTGTCATGTCATGGCGCACGAGTCCTTTGAGGATGAACGTGTCGCTGCAATCCTCAATCAGCATTTCATCAGCATCAAGGTCGATCGCGAGGAACGACCCGACCTCGATCAGATCTATATGACGGCTGTTCAAGCGCTGACGGGAAATGGCGGTTGGCCGATGTCTGTCTTTCTGACACCGGATGGCAGCCCTTTCTTCGGAGGCACCTACTATCCCCCACAGCCGCGCTACGGCATGCCTTCTTTCACACAAGTGCTCATAGCTGTACGAGATGCTTGGCAGAACCGTCGTACAGAACTCCTGCAAAGCGGGCGGCAGTTGGTCAATGCTGTACGTAATCAAAATGAGCTCAGCCTCCCCCATCAATCCGCTGAATTAACCTCAGCCACCCTTACCTCCGCCTTTCAAGCGCTGCAAACCAGTTTTGATCAGCGCTATGGTGGATGGGGTAAGGCGCCCAAATTCCCGCAGCCGATGATCTTGGAATTCCTGCTGCGTTATGATCGCCGCAATTCGAATGCACAGGCAATCCAAATGGTCACGCGGACATTGGAAGCGATGGCGCGCGGTGGTATGTACGACCAACTGGGCGGTGGCTTCCATCGATACTCAGTGGACGAACGTTGGCTTGTGCCGCATTTCGAGAAGATGCTTTACGACAATGCTCAACTGGCACGCCTCTATCTTCATGCCTGGCAGCACACCCGTAATCCCTTCTTCCGCACGATCACAGAGGAGATCCTCGATTATGTGCTGCGCGAGATGAGCGCTCCATCTGGAGGTTTCTACAGCACACAGGATGCCGATAGTGAGGGTGAGGAGGGTAAGTTTTTCGTATGGACACCTGATGAGATCCAAACAGCGCTCGGTGACGAAGCGCAAGCTTTCATGGCTGCCTATGCCGTCACCCAAGGCGGCAATTTTGAGGGTAAGAATATCCTAGAATTCATCGGAGACGATCAACAACGCGCTGCGCTGAGCAAAGCGCGCCGCAAACTCTTTGATATCCGTGAACAGCGCGTCCACCCACACCGTGATGAAAAGGTCCTCGCTTCCTGGAACGGCTTGATGCTGGCGGCTTTTGCCGAGGCAAGCCGCGCCCTGGGACGCGAGGATTATCGACAAGCCGCGTTGCGAAATGCAACCTTTCTTTGGGAGAATATGCGTCAGCCAGATGGAAAGCTTTTACACTCTTATTTAGATGGCAGGGCGCGCTTCAACGCGTACCTAGAAGATTACAGCTATCTCATCGAAGGCCTCCTCGAGTTATATCAGACTGTATTTGACCCACGCTGGTATCAAGCTGCAAAACAACTCGCGGAGACTATGATCGAACACTTCCGAGCTGATGCAGGAGGCTTTTACGACACCAGTGATGACCACGAAGCGCTGATCACACGCCCGCGCGACCTGCAGGATAACGCCACGCCTTCAGGGAACGCCATGGCAGTCACTGCGCTGCTCAAACTGGCAGGTTTATCTGGCGAGACGCGCTTTATCGATCTTGCTCAGCAGGCGCTCGCTCAGATGCAGCCCTTGATGGCGCAGCACCCGCTTGGCTTCGGACAGTGGTTGACTGCGTTGAGCTTTGCCCTTTCCAGCCCATACGAGATCGCCATCATCGGTGAACCCAACGCTTCAGACACCGACGCCTTATTAAAGGAAGCGCGCCGCGGATATCAGCCGTACCAAGTGATTGCTATGGGAAAAACCGAGTCACTGCAGTTAGTGCCTCTCTTGCATGATCGCCGTATGCTTGACGATCATGCCACCGCCTACGTCTGTACAGATTTCGTCTGTCGGCAGCCAGTCATCTCCCCCGAAGAACTGCGCAAACAGTTGGGGAGAGATTGAAAAGAATTTCTTACCAAAACTCACCGAGATCGTATCCCGAGCGCCAGAAATGTGTTTCTATAATCAGCTAGGGAATCATCAACTCTGGTAATATAATCAAAATTATAAGTTGGAGGTAACCAAAATGGGTTTATTAACATGGATCGTTGTCGGTGCAATTGCTGGTTGGTTGGCAGGACAGGTCATGAAAGGATCGGGGTTTGGTCTGATAGGCGACATTATCATCGGCGTTGTTGGCGCGCTGGTGGGAGGCTGGCTTGCTGGCGCTTTATTCAATGTGCCTAATGCTATCAATGGATTTAATCTCACTACAATCCTTGTAGCGTTTCTTGGCGCGGTTGTCGTATTGTTCATCCTTCGATTAATTAAGCGCTAAATTGTGTAATAGTGGTTTGTTAGTAGCAAAACAATACCAGTATTTAATTCGTCCTTTTCAGGGTAAGCCAATCATTGAAGGAAACTGATCGGAGCATTCTAGTATGTTGCTCCGATCAGTTTTTCGTGCCTTTTTCTTTCACAGAGACTTCAGAGTATCACTCTTAACCCCCTTTTTATCATTCCAATATCTACTCATCGATGCATATTTCTAATTGAATATAGACGCCAAGACATAATAACCCAGAGATTCTTTCGTGGTCTTTTCGTGCCCTTCGTGATCCAATACCCTCCCATGACCTTGCGAAGTGGAGGTATCATAATGTTGATCGTTCCTCACAGTGACAGGGTTTCGATCTTGTGTCATTATGAGTAGCGCTCCCGTCCATATGCTGCCTTGATCGATAAACAAGCGACGAAGAATCTCAGGGTTGACGCGCGAGACTCTTCGTCGCTTTTTTGAATATGAATGGTTCTGGATGATAAGTGACGCTCCTCAGAGTGACATGTAGTGGGAACGCGAGACCCCACGAATGTGTCATTCTGAGGAGCGCTATTATCCATTTGCTGCCATGATCCATAGACAAGCGACGAAGAATCTCATCTTTCCAACGCGAGATTCTTCGTCGCTTTATTGAACATGAATGGTTCTGGATGATTAGTGACGCTCCTCAGAGTGACAGAAGGAAGGTGATGATGGTCATTAAAATCTAGCCAATCCTTCCATCCCACAAATCAAGTTTCAGACTATCAAGCTAATCCCATCCATCAAGCAAATCAAGGTTCAAAACCTCCTGCTAATCCCTTCCATCCTACAAATCAAGGTCAGACTATCCGCAGCGTTCCCTTATTAACCATTATCACCAGCTTTCCAGCGCCATGCCATCAGCGCGCCGCCGCCAATGAACACAGTCGTCAACACGAACAAGGTGGTGTAGGTGGAATATTCCAAAAATATACCTGCTCCCAATGAAAGAAACGCCAATGGCAGGATCAGAACTTCATTGAGCGCGAAATACGTGGGGCGCTCAGAAGACGGCGCCAATTCGAGTAGAGCGCTCTGGAAGCCAACCTTGCGTCCATCAAAAGCTGCCCCAGTCAGGAAGAAAACCACCATCATAGCCTGCCAACCAAAAGGTGCAAGCAAGATCGCCAGCACAGGCGCTAAGGTGGACGTGATCGCGCACCAAAAGATCATTATTCGACTGCCGTAATGATCGACCAGACGCGCCCAGATCAAATTCGCTAAGACACCCCCAATCGTTTGGGCTAATAAGAACCACCCAACCGCTTCCGCGGGAGCGTCCAACTTTTGGCGCGCATAAACGACATAAAACGGCATCACCATCAAGATAAACCCGGTTAGCAGTTCAACCACAACCAAGGCTCTCAGGCGCTGGCTGCCTCCCCGCAACTGCACCAAGTAGCTGCGCCAGGGAAGCGGTTTTCGCACAGATCCCTCACCGGCGGGTTCACGCATCACTAAAAATCCAAAGGAAGCTATTCCCAAAGCAACCGCTGCCAACCCGAATAAGAGCGCATAATTGTTCGGATAATCCCACTCTGCAAGCACTTTTTTGGCTGCTAAAGCAGAAACAACCGCCAAGGGACCCGCCAAGGCTTGTTTACCGCCAAAGAACGCCCCCCGTCGAGTGGGAGGAATGACCTTGCCGATGATATCCGAATAGGGGATATTCGCCAAGCCTCCTGCAGCATAAAAGATCGCCAACATAACAATCAGCGACCAAGCGATGGCTTGAGGGTGTTCCGCGCCGAGCTTAAAGATCATCCACGCCAGCACCCCCCAACTGAAGACGCGTAAATAGATGCCCAAAAGAAGGTAAGGCATTTTCAACGGCTTGGGTTCAAGCCAACGCGCTACAAAAATTTGTGGTAAAACTGCGGATACCGTCAGCACCGTAGAGAGCCCACCCACCCAAACGGTCGAACCGGTCAGATCCGCCACGAAGGAAGAGATCACGGTTGTCGGTTGGGTCAATGCTATTCCTAAAGCCAGGAAAGCGCCATGCCATAAACCACCCAAGAAATTTCGAGGATTGTAACTTTGTTCTGCTTGCATACGATAAGATTTCCTTGGTTCTAATCTACTAACAGTCATTGATCATTGTTGATCGATGATGAAAGCGCTCTTTATTGTACACCCAACCAACCCAATTCTGAGTTTTTTATCAGATGGTTTCTTGAGCTTGAGAAGAAAAAACCGCCTGTCTTCCCACACATGGGAGCGGTTACAGGCGGTATCATCGAAATTCTATCTCGAACTTACCGGTTGATCATTGATCGATGAGATCATGAAGCCTTTAAATTTTTGATCACGCGCTCGGGGGTATAAGGTAATTCACGCATCCATACATGCGTGGCGTTGTGGATCGCGCTCGCCATGGCAGGCGCAACGCCATCGATCGAGATCTCCGCTACCGACTTGGCGCCAAACGGACCGCTCGGTTCATCAGTCTGCACGAAGACCACATCCGCGGTCGGCATCTGCAAGGCGCGTGGGATATGATACTTCCCAAAACTCGGGTTAAGCGGCTGACCATCCTGATCAAAGAGCATCTCCTCCGTCAGCGCAAAACCCAACGCCTGACTCATACCACCTTCGACCTGACCGGCTGCGGTGAGCGGGTTGATCACACGTCCACAATCGACTACCATCAACATGCGGTCAGGTTTGATGCGACCAGTCTCCATATCCAGCTCGATCTCCACAAACTGAGCCGCAGTGGGAGGCGGGCTGAGCGAACTGGTATGCGAAGCGGTCGCCATGATCTGATGCTGATTAAGCTGATGCAAGCTGCTCAAAGCAACCTCCTCCAATGTAACAGATCTGCCATCTGCTGCCTGCACTTTTCGATCGCTTAAGACCAAGCTCGAAACATCCGAGACACCCATCATATTGGCAGCGTGCTCCAAAATCATCGCCTTGACCTTTTCAGCGGCTTTCTTGACTGCGCCGCCGCTGATATAAGTCGTGCTGCTGGCATAGGCGCCAACGTCAAACGGCGTGAAGTCGGTATCCGAGGAATACACGATCACATCCTCTAAGGGAATACTGAGCGCCTCCGCAGCGATCTGAGCGAGAATAGTATCCGAGCCGGTGCCTAGGTCTGTGGCGCCGATCAGCAGGTTGAAGGAACCATCATCGTTCATTTTTAAAGTCGCGGCTGCCATATCCAGGTCGGCAATGCCACTACCATGCATGACGACCGCCATGCCGATCCCCTTGCGGTAGCGCCCCTTCTGATCGTGGTAGCGCTTACGTTTATCATCGAAATCGGTCAGCTTACGTCCGATATCCACACATTCCTCCATGGCTGTGGTTTGCAAGGATTGCTCGACACCCTCACGCCCTTCGCCGAGCTGCTTGGATAGATACATCTCCTCGCCCAGCTTAAGCCAGTTCTGGCGTTTAAAATCAACCACATCCGCTCCAAGTTGCTCGGCGATCTCACCCATCATCACCTCAATCCCATACTCACACTGCATGGCGCCGTAACCTCGGAAAGCGCCAGCCGGTACGGTATTGGTGTATACGACATCGCTCACAAAACGCGAGTTGGGTGGGTTATATAAGGTCAATCCTTTGAAGCCGCCGACCATATTCACGGTCAAGGCATGACAGCCATACGCGCCGGTGTCGCCTACCAGATACAGGTCCGCGGCAGTGACTTTCTCGCCCTTAACGCCGACCTTATAGCGCACAATATTGGCGTGACGACGGCGTGAGCTGATGAATTCCTGCGTGCGGGTGAACTCCATACGAACGGGTTTGCCGGTAGCCTTGGTCAATAACGCGCAGATATCTTCCAGGATCAACTCCTGTTTATTACCGAAGCCGCCGCCAATACGCGGTTTGATCACACGAATATCCTTGACGGGCATATCGATCAACGGAGCGACTATACGACGGATATGGAAAGGCACCTGCGTGCTGGTGCGAATGATCATACGCCCATCTTCATCAAAATAGGTGATGCAGACATGCGGTTCCAGATGGGCTTGCTGCTGCATCGGCGTGCGGTATTCGCCCTCAAAGACCTGATCAGCTTCTGCGAACGCCTTTTCGACATCGCCCACTTCAGCATCAATATGCACGACGATATTATGTTTGGCGTCATAGATCCCTTCGGTATCGTCCTCATCGTGGATCACGACCGCTCCTTCTTGCATGGCAGCTTCCATATCAACCACCGCTGGCAGGATTTCATAATCAACTTCGATCAGATCCAAGGCTTGTTGCGCGATCTCAGGAGTCTCAGCCGCAACGATAGCGACACGATCGCCAACATGACGCACCTTATTATCCAAACTGACCTGATCATAAGGATGAGGCTGTGGGTAGCTTTGACCGCCAGAAGCATATTTGACGCGCGGGATATCCAGATGGGTCAGGACTGCTTTGACACCCGGCAAGGCGCGCGCTTTGCTGGCATCGATCTTGCGAATACGGGCATGGGCATGTGGGCTGGTCAGCAAGGCTCCATATAACATGCCTTCTATTTTAATATCATCCGTAAATACCGGTTTCCCTTGCGCCAACTTACGCGCATCGACCTTGACCTCGCCTTTTCCAACAACCTTAGTCTTTGACATGCCTTTGGGAGTAATCACCACCGGTGGTAGAGTCTGGGTTTCGCCATTCATGCGATAGTAAACGGCTGGAAATTCGATCTGATCAAGATTTTCGGGAAGCTCCTTTTCGAACACTTCGAACGCATCGATTTTCTCACCACGCATCTCCGCCGCAGCGCGTTGCACAGCATCGACCGTGCGTACATAACCAGTACAACGACATAAAACGCCATTCAGTGCCTTGCGGACATCTTCATCACTGGGGTGCGGGTTCTTATCTAATAGCGCTTTGGCAGTTAGGATCTGCGCAGGCGTACAAAAACCACATTGGATGGCGCCAGTTTCGATAAAAGCCTCCTGCAAAGGATGCAGTTTATTCTCTTTGCTAAGCCCTTCCAATGTTGTGATCTGTGCCCCATCAGCCTGGATGGCTTTGGTCTTACAGCTCAGTGTCGGTTTGCCGTTCATCAGCACTGTACAGACACCACATGTGCCATCATCACAGCCTGATTTGACGCTGTAATATCCAACCCCTCTCAACGCATTGAGCAGGCTTTCGGCTTCATCAACCAATAAATCATATCCTTCTTCATTGATGACAAGATGGATCCTCTTTTTATTCGTTTCCATATTTTTTTTTACTCCTGGTTTGATTTTGAAAATATTGAAAGGGCGGTTTTTTCCATGATCCCTCTTCAATCCAATCATCCAATTTATTACGACATGTCGAACAAACCTTAATATGCTGATTAATGATCGACATCACTTGATCATCTGCTTCCCCGGCGGCTAATAGATCAGCATCATATTGTATCAAGAGCAAACACTCATCACAATTGATGCTTACAGTTTGCTTCCCATCTTTTGCCAGGATCAATAATTGCCACAATGGACGGATTTCGTCATTCATTCGATCAAACAAGCCTCAGTTTAGATGGATCTTGTTAATCATACCAAACTTCTTGGATTGCAAAAGATTTCTCATCAAATCATCAGGTTTTCAATCTAGTCGATGATCAACCATCACGCGCTCCGAACAATTTCGTACCTATGCGCACAATGTTCGCGCCTTCTTCGATCGCCACCAAATAACTATTGCTCATCCCCATCGAGAGATAGCTCATTTCGACATT
>CAZJMV010000070.1:0-20744 GCA_964547225.1 uncultured Anaerolineaceae bacterium
CCTCATCTGCGCCCATCTGCGCTATCTGCGGATCCATTCCTCTTCCTCGCCTCATCTGCGGATACATTCCTCTTCCTCGCCTCATCCGCGGATCAACTGCAGCACCCACAACACCCCCATTCCCACCAAAATCGTCACCACCGCATTACGCGTCTTCCATGCCACACCAATCGCCACTACACCAGCCAACAATCTCAGATTTCCCACACTCAACCACAAATTCCCCTCCGGCATCAATAATTCTGGGGTAATGATCGCTGCCAACACAGCCGGCGGTACAAAGCGCAAAATCCGCGGTAACCAGCCCGGCAACTCAAAATGCCCAAATAACAAGATTAACGACAACCTCATCAGATAAGTGATCAGTCCAGCAATGATCATCGTGAGCCAGATATTCATGAATGCCTCTCCACCATCACCCCCACCAAAATACCCATCACAGCTGCCGCGACCAATCCCAGTTTATGAGGCGCATTAAAAGCCACCAAAGCTGCGATCCCAGCCACTAAGGCTGACACAAGACTAGCGCGATCCTTCAACAAAGGCGTCGCCAGCGCGATAAACGTCAATGGAAGCGCGAAATCCAAAGACCAACTCTCTGGGATAACCGCGCCTAAGATTAACCCCGCTGCAGTGCTCAACTGCCAGGTTGTCCACAACGCCAACCCCGCCCCTAATAAGAAGTAATGTCGATATTCCTGTGCCTGCTCCAATGCCAGACCGGAAATCCCCTTTTCCCTAGCGCTCTTATCTTGAAGCTCATAGTCTGTGATTGCCACGACATAAGCTTCATCTGTGAGCAAGTACGACAAAATCAGCTTCCAGGCAACCCCCAATTTCCGTAGATAAGGCGCCATGGAAGCTGAATACAAGACATGTCTTAAATTGACAACCGTCACCGTTAGAACAATGACCAGACTGGGAACACCATACGCGACCAATTGAGTGATCACTATCTGCGCTGATCCTGCAAACACAATCCATGATAATGATTGCGACAAAAGCGCTGACATACCCGCCTCCAATGCCAGCGCGCCATAGATCATCCCAAAGGGCAACACTCCAAAAAGGATCGGAATTTCAGCGCGTACACCTGCCCAAAATTCCCCCCATCGATGGGTTCTATTCACCCATTTCCTCTGCCTGAATGATACGCATCAACTCCGCATCTAATGCTGGGTCTAAGGGTTCAGGATGATAAGTATTTAAGATCTCCTGCGCCTTTTGACGCGCCCATACACGTGTGCCATCTTTTTCCGCTTCCCATTGATTATATGGTCTGCGGTCAATCAAGGTTGGCATCCAGCGTTCACGCATATGTTTGCGGGTATGACGTTGCCCGAGGTAATTTCCGGAGTGCCCCACTTCTTTGATTACATCCAAAGCCAACGTCTCATCACTAACGACTATCCCTCTAAACAAATTCACCAACATATCCCAGATCTCAGCATCCATCAACATCATCTCATAGGATAGAATACGTGATCCATAGAGTAAACCAGCGCCCAATAACATATCCGAGAGCGTGGATACCGCCATGAACGCTGACATCGTATTATCAAAAGCAGCCTGCCAATTTGGCTCCTTAGCGCCAGTTGCAAAGGCGCCCATCGATAAAGGAACTTTATAGAAATCTGCTAAGAGATTGGTGGCAGCGCCAAACAAGAAATCTTCAGGACCACCACCAGTATACGCGCCAGTACGCATATCCGTCGAGGTCTGAGCAGCCGCATAGTAGACCGGGCATCCGGGCGCTTCCATCTGCATCAGCGCCAAAGCGGTAATCACTTCCGCATTACCGACCACCAAATCTCCAGCCAAAGTGATCGGGGCATTCGCGCCTGCGGATGCCATCGTCATATACCCAACCGGCAAACCAGCCCGCGCAGCTTCTAAACCTGCTTCCAGACTACCGCCGTCATGACCAAGCGGACTAAAAGTGCACTGCATGATCGAAAGGATTGGTCGTTCACGTAAAGCATCTTTTCCACCCGCTAAAACCGCTGCCATCTCAATAGCCGCTTTCATCTCGCGTTGGTTCACGATCGATTCGGTCTGAACATGTTTCTTGCTCACCTTCCAAACCGCTTCGAGTTCATGCAAACTACGACTTTCAGGAGGTGTATCTTGTGCCGAAATTGGCACCCAGTGAAAAGAAATCGCTTCGAGGTAATCCGCTACGCGCGCCGCGTCCATCAAATCCGCTTTACTGCTGCGTTTTCTCTCTCCTGTGAACGCATCTAAGACTTCCACTCCACATCCATCCGTGCCTAAATAACTGTGCTCGCCATCTAGTGGCAAGTCTAATTCGGGATCACGCGCTGCTAAGGTGTATGTTGGCGGCGCTTTGGCGAGGTATTCCATCACTGTTTCGCCCTTGATCTTGGCAACCATTGATTCACGATCTACTTTTGCACCATGTGCTTCCAGAATATCTAAGGCTTCCTTCGACGGAAAGCGTACACCCACTTCTTCGATCACTTGCAAGGTGGATTCGTGAATCTTCTCGATCTCTTCTTGAGTGAGGATATTTACGCTTAGCTTTGGTTTTGAAATACTAGCAATCTTTTGTGTCATAATACTTTCTCCAGATCATACCAACCTACTTTCAAGAAAGCTGATATGCTTACACGCTCAATGATCCTCATCAAGACATTAATGTTCTCGCTATCTTAACTGCCCCCATAGCATCTTCCGCGAAACCATCCGCTCCGATATCTTTAGCCCAGCTTTTAGTGACTGGCGCCCCGCCAACCATCACTTTGACTTTATCGCGAATGCCAGCCTCTTGCAATGATTGGATCACTTCGCGCTGCTTCACCATGGTGGTCGTCAGTAAAGCTGACAACCCAACCAATTCTGCTCCAGTTTCTTTTACTTTCTCGATGAATTTATCTGTCGCTACATCCACACCAAGGTCATGCACCTTAAAACCATTTGCGGACAATAACGTCCCTACCAGTGACTTTCCGATTTCATGAATATCGCCTTTTACAGTCCCCAGCACCACCACACCAGCAGACTGAAATGCCTGCTCTCGTTTTACAAGCTCTGGCTCCAAGAGGTTCATAGCAGCTTTCATACAATCTGCTGCAATGATAAGATCGGGTAGGAAATATTCACCTGTACCAAACTTATCGCCTACTATGTTCATGCCAGGCATTAACCCTTCCCGAATAATCGTCATTGGTTCAACTTTGGCAGCTAATAAATCTTCAGTTAATCGCACTGTATCTTCTGATTCACCCAAAACGATAGATTGTGTGATTTCTGACAGGGTCTCTTGTGACATTTTGTTTCTCCTAATAAGGTTATAGTATCCAGCACCATTAATCCTCTAGCACTGGTAATGAATCCATTCCAAACTGAACAGCCGCTTTTAATGCTATCTCTCGCAAGTCATCATGTTGTTCTTTAGACAAAGCGTTTGGTTGATATTGATCTAACAAAGATTGCATCTTTCGTTGCGCTCGCTGAGTTGCTGTTGTACTTCCGCCTTCTTTCCAGGCATCCCAGGAACCTCGATCGATCAATTCGGGTGGGAAGGAAAGCTCCTTTCGATACCACTTGCGTGTGTGCTTGCTGGACAGATAATCAGCATGATGTCCCATTTCACGGATCAGATCCTCGCCGATCGGGTCATCGCGCAACTCGATACCACGTCTAAACCGACGCGCCAGAGCAATGATCTCCGCATCGAGGATCAATTTCTCAAAACTGAGGCAGTTTTCAAAATCCATCATTCCCGCTCCAGAGATCATATTCGCGCCGATCATCACAGCAGCCAAAGCGCCACCCATCGATTCTAAACCACACTGAACATCAACCACCTTTGCATCGCTCATCCCCATATATACATGAGTCGGCATACCAAGCGCTTTTCCCACTTGTACATAACCTGCGTCGATCAACCAAGTCTCCGCCGCGCCCATGGGTGTCGTTCCCATTCGCATATCAAAAGCAGAAGGAGACCCACCCCACACAATCGGAGCCCCTGGGGCAACAATCTGAGAGAGCACAATCCCACTCATGCTCTCGGCAGTATGTTGTACGATCGAGGCAGCGATGGTTACCGGAGCTGTCGCACCCGCTAAAGGCATAGACACCATTTCTGAAGGAATACCCGCACGGGCGCAATCTATCAAATTTTGACATGTCAGGTCACTCCAAGTCAGAGGAGGTGAAGGACAGACATCAAAGATCGCGAGTGGTTTTTCCCGTAAAGCTTCCTCACTACCACGCACTGCGACCAAGAGATCTTTCATCGTCCACCAAGTATCTTTGCGGAATGCGCCTGTAACAATCGGTTTATTCATATAATTTAGCGACAGATACAAACGATAAAGGTCGCCTATCTCTTCAGTTACATCAGAACTAACCATAGAGGTGGATTGGGCATCTAGCTGTGGCAATACTTCAACGAGCTTCACCCATTTGACATAATCCGCAGTGATTGGGTTGCGTTGATTCCCTTCCAGATCATCTAATAACATAATCCCGGCTGATCCTGGATCGAAATGGATCGCATCACCACCATACTGGACTATGGGTTCATCACCACTGACCGGATAGAGATGAAAAGTCTTCGGTACTGTTTCAAGGCTCCGTCTGACTAATTCTTCTGAAATTTTTGCAACATCAGTCTCAAAATTTACTAGAGCGCCTGCTTCTGCAAACAGTTGCAAACCTTCCTGGTTCTGAATTCTGATGCCAGGGTCCCACAATAATGCAATTCCCTCTGAAATGATTTGTTCCACTACTTCATCGTCTAACACTTTAATATTTGTTGTCATTCTTTATCCTTTTTATTTAAAGTTGTCGAAGAATTCATCTCAGTTCCTGTTAGAACTGTATCTTATAGCAATCGTTGAATAATATTATATTAATAAAATTATTTTGAGTTTGTCCCTAGAAATGCAACGCAGACAATTATACTTGTCTTCTAATATTCTGGCAACAGAAATTCAAGATTTTCTTCGATGTTATTTTACTGTGCTTAATGTTATACTCTCTCTTGGAATGTCTTCTTATATACAATAATCACGCCCTATACGGTCAACTCAAATAGAACATTCCCGAATTAATCAAGGAGATAAAAAATGAATAAGCGACATATTTTCAGACTGATTTCACTTTTTCTTGTGCTTATTATTCTCGTCCTAAACGCTTGTTCCACAGCGCCAACCATGCAGCCTACGACATCTCAAACAGAGGCTACACAGGCAGAAGGTCAAGCTTCACCCCAACCAACTCAAGCAGAGGAAATTAAACCAACCATTGACATACCAGATCAACCGAAATCAACCACATTCATATGGAATCAAGAAATCGACACGCTCAATCCGATTTATACCAATTTCTGGTCTTCTTCCATCACCCATCAAATATGGAATTGTTGGGCATGGGACTTCGATGATCAGAACGCGCCTCATCCTGTTTTGGTCAAAGAGATCCCCAGCCTAGAGAATGGTGGCATCTCCGAGGATGGTCGCGTGATCACATTGAGATTACGCAATGATATCGTTTGGTCAGACGGAGACCCGATCACATCGGAAGATTTTCTGTTTACCTACCAAATGATCATGAGCCCCAATAATAGCGTACCCGATATCTATCCCTATGATCATATGGTCAATCTGGAGACTCCTGATGAACGCACCGTTGTCATCACCTTCATAGAGCCATTTGCGCCCTGGTTGGCAACCCTCTTCCATGGTCTCCTACCAGCCCATATTCTACGACCGATCTTTGAAGAAGATGGAACCATACTTAACTCAGGCTGGAATGTAAAACCCAGCGTCAGTTGTGGTCCCTATCAATTTGTCAACTGGCAAGAAGGCGAATATGTAAAATTTGAAGCCAATCAAAATTATTGGCTCGGTAAACCCAATATTGACGAAGTGATCATTCGATTTGTTCCTGATGAAGCCACCCAAGTTCAGACACTCAAAGATGGCGTTGGCGATCTGGGAACCTACTTTAATATGGCAAATGCCCCTGAATTAGAGCAATCCGGCATCGAAATCATGAATATCTACTCCGGTTATAATGAGGGTTGGTTCTTTAATCTCGATCCGGAGCGTGGTCATTTCGCGCTTCAAGATCCTAAAGTACGCGAAGCGATTGCATTAGCGCTTGACCGAGAGTCAATCATTGAAACCTTGCAGCTTGGGATGACAACACCCGCCATTTCCTATTGGGATAACACACCTTTTGTTGATCCTTCGATTCAAGATTATCCAAATGACACCGAAAGAGCCAAGCAGTTGCTCGAAGAAGCGGGTTGGGTCGATACCGATGGCAATGGTATTGTTGATAAGAACGGACTTGATATGATCCTCACCTACGGTACAACTAACCGTCAGAACCGACTTGAAGCACAGACATTGGCAGTCGATCAATTAAGCGCTGTCGGTATCAGACTCGAACCTAGCAGCTATATCCCTGAAGCTTTCTTTGCTAATTGGAGCGAAGGCGGTATGGCAGCCACAGGTCAACTTGATATCGTCCAATACTCCACACGCACGAATTTTCCTGATCCAGATACTTCTGATTGGCTCTGCACTGAAATCCCGACGAGCGATTATCCACTTGGCGTCAATTGGTCAAGACTTTGTGATGAAGAGCTCGACGCGCTTTTTCAAAAGCAGATCTATCAAGTTGACTTCCAAGAGAGACAACAAAGCTTTTATGAAATCAGCAAGATCATCCACGATAAGGTGTACTGGTTGGGCTTATGGCAAGACCCCGATGTTTGGAGCATCAGTCAACGCCTGACCAATGTGAAGATCTCGGGTGTGACTCCCTTCTACAATCTCTACGAATGGGATGTTACGCCAGCTCAAGAGTAGCTTTGATTAATCAAAAAAAAAGACAACTCCCCATTCGAGTAGTTCTTGGGGAGTTTTTTTAATTCTTACAGGAATGATTTCAAATTACTAAGATCAATATCCAGCTTGGAGATTGACTTGGTTTGGAATTCTTTCGCCACGCGCCGCGGCATTCAAGACCTGCGCTAAAGCCTCCGCACGCTCCAATTCAGTTTCGATCGATAAACCCGCTCGATGCGGGCTCATGACCACATTCTCCAATTCATGGAATGGATAGTCAGATGGCTCTGTATAGGTTCGGTTTCCGGTTTCTTGGGGATAATGATACCAGACATCAATCCCTGCACCGCCAAGTTGCCCGCTCTTCAATGCATCATACAGCGCTTTTTGATCAACCAATCGACCTCGCCCTACGTTCACTAATAAGGCGTTTTCTGGAAGCATCGCCAGTTTTCCCTCATCGATGAGATGCTCGGTTTCTTCAGTCAGCGGTAAGGCTAGGATAAGGATTTGTGCACCAGGCAATAACTCATCAATCTCTTCTAATCCATAGATCTTATCCGGAGCGCCTTCCATGACAAGCTTCGAAGGATCACGCCGAATCCCTACGACTATCATATCCATCGCAGCCAGCATTTTTCCGATTCGCTGTCCGATTTCTCCGTAACCAAGTATTACTGCCGTCTTCCCAGCCAACTGTATACTTGTCCGATGATCATAGCGTGGGCTCCAATCATGTTTGCGCAAGCTGCGGTCAAAGAGGATCACATGCTTTGCCGCCGCTAACAACAACGCTAACGCTACTTCCGCCACCATCGTCGCATTATGATGTAAGTTATGCACACTGATATGGGAATATTCTGGGGGTAATAACAGCTCACGTAATCCTTCTGGGATACCCGCCCATGGGATGATGATCGTGGATAATTTCGTACTGGCGTCTATCTGCACTTTATCTGGACGTCCAGATACGAGAATATCAAAATCAGCTCTCTCAGGTAATTCTTCACCTTTAACAATCTCAATATTTTCATCCAATCGATTCTCAAAAATCTCCTCAGCCACTTCATCGAAAGGGTTTTTTATGAATACTTTTATACGTTTTATAATTAGGTGTGCTCCTAGTAGGGAAACAAAAAACCAGCCTACGATCACATTAATCTAACCAAGTCTACTCATCATGCTCCAATTTTTATTCCCGGTCGCATCATATTGACCAACCTTACGCCCGCATTGTGAATTTGGCGGAACCCAGCCCCTTGTGAAACCATCAGCAGCACATTAGGGATATCCTCGACGACCGAACCAGACAAGATATCAATGCCATAATCATACAAAAGCGGGGTTAATGGAGTCGTCGGTCCTAACATGATCACGATAGTTCCTGGCTGCACAAACGACATCACATGATCCAAAGTATGATTGGGAAACGTCATCGATGTTACCGCCAGTACTTGCACATCCGGGATAATATTCTCCGCTTGGTTAGCGTGTAAATCCCCCGGTCTGGGATTCAATTCAAGGATCGTCAATTCCCCGACACGCTCCTTAAGACTGCGGATAAAGGGAAAATGACCAATCAAAGCCACTTTTTTCCCAGCGCCATGTCTGGCGATCATCTCCTCAGCATTGTCTTCTTCGAACAATTCCGGTTTGCTCGGAAGTAAAGCATTGATAGCTGCCATACCCACACTGCGCAAAACCTTTTTTTCATCCAATGCAAATTCTGCCAACGCAAGACCATTTATCTTCGTCAAAGAACCAGCAGCCGGCACATCCGCGCCACTCGTTTCGTGATCATGCGACGATCCTAAAGTTGAGGATAATCCACATTTTTGTACCCCCTCCTCTTGAACAACGACTGCCGTCCAGTGTAATCCAATCCGCACATCAACCACTTCTTTATCAGATAAAGTCTGGATGAGTTCTTTGATGATTTGCATTATTACTCCTTTTACAATATTAAAAATTATCCCTTTATCTTTTTTTGATCGATTATCGATCGTTTTTCTTATTCTTTTGGATACGTGCTCACTAAATAATCGATTACCAGCGCTTTCTGGTCGCTGTCCAATTTTGCCCCTTTCTCTATCATTCTTTCGACGGTTATTTCCCATTCCTCACGATTATAAGAAGCAGACGTGACTTCACTTAAGCTATGACAACTCGTACAGACTGTCTCCACAATCGCCTTTCCCTCGAGGGTTTCAATTGCAGTTGTCGCTTCCGGTGCCGAACCTTCGGTTGGGGTACAACCAAAAACCAAAACGCCCACAATAATTATCAAAAAAAATTCCCACATTCGCCTATTCATGCACTTATCTCCTTATAGAAATATTTTCTGGGATTATAACGGATTAATCCAAATTATTTAATCGTGATCACCGCTTGATCAAGCATCTCTCCCTGCGGAGTTATCGCCTGTAATTCAATCCGCTCGGCATAGATTTCCATTAGCACAAAATGCGTTTGCGACAAGTAGATCTGACTCTCTGGAAGCAATTCCCCAACCGCATATAGGATTGACGAACCTCCCCCTGAAACAATATATGTCACGCCCTCAGAGACCAAGCGTTCATAATGATGGAAATGACCCGAAAAGACAACCGGTACTTTTGCTGCAGAGAATTTCGGCGCCCAAGTATAACGAATGGGGAGTTGATCATCGGGATGTACTACACTGCTGCTGAATGGCGAGACATGCAAGATCGGGATCGAGAAGCGATATTGACTATCCGCAAGCCTCTCATTCAACCAAGTTTCCTGCTCTTCCCTCCCTGCCACGCCAAAGATCGTTTGCGAATCCAAGAACAAAAACTGGACATCTTGATACGCTAAGGAATAATACTGATTTCTGCCCGGTGGATCAGCATCTCCTTGGCTCTCCGGCGTAAAGCCAGGAAAGGCGTAATCATAATAAGGCTGCCCATTCAAAGCGATGCCAGGGTCATAATCATGATTCCCCAAGACGGTATAGACCGGCAACTTATGTAAAAGTGGCGAGAAGGGTAGGAAATATTTTTCCGCATACGCCAGGTAAGGGTCTGTATCTTCAGGATATACATAAACAACATCACCGGTAAGGATCACAAAATCTAAATCATAACTTACCATATGTTCGACCAAGGAGGTACTTGCCTGGTCGCCAAAGCTGGCATCGCCTAATACGCCTACACGCAATGGCTCCTCGTCAAAAGTAGTCGAAAAACTGATCGCTCCCCAATCGGATCCTGCGAATACTGGTTTTTCCAAGCTTTCTTCCTCGCCATAGATGAAAACGTCACTGAGATAAGTCCTATTCGAAGGTAACCCCTCCAGCACTATAAGATGGCGCAACTTATCCGCCTCAAACGGTATTTCAAATTGCAGTAACTCTCCGTTATCAGAACTGCGGTAGACAAGTTTTCCAGCACGCGCTTCACTCAATTCAAAGAACAAGACCGCTTCTTGCTCATCGACATAACGGATAGACAGCGGAATAACATATGCCACCGTGCTTAGCGGATAGTCAATTGAAAAATAGTCGTGTGGAGGCGTTGCTGTAGCTGCAGCAGTGGTAACGCTGGGCGTTAAACCAGGAATCTCCGTATTTTGAAACGGCGGATTTTGCTTCGTTTGTTCAATTTCAACGACTGGCAGGTCGGTTTGTGTTGTGGTTGAATGCTGTTCTTCGCTAAGCGGTGTCTCTTTGCTCCAAACACACCCACTCAATGATAAAATGATGATCAGCATCGCAGGGATAAGCCAGATCATTCGCTTTGGAAAAAAGCCATCCTGGTCAAGGAACTTGCATATCATTGATCTTACCGTCTGTTACTCATGCTGTTGCGTGTTTCTTATTATTCATAACCATCCGTGATTTCCTTACAGCAGCGAACGAAATCAAGCACGATCGGCACGCTGCGCATCATGACTGCCATATTTCCTTTAACGCCTAATTTGCGGGTTAGCAAAGCCTGCATCGGATCCATATCCCCTTTTAGCAAACGTACATAATTATCATAAGATCCGCTCAAGACAAAACTTGCCTTTTTCTCGTCTTCATTCTCCAGGACTTTAACACCCCTGCATTTGCCATGCCATAGATCAATATAAAAGAAGATATCCTGCTCTAAACTTTTGCCTGCCTCGATTTTAAAAAGCATATCCCCTTCCCATTTTGCGGCAATCTGAGCATACTGCTGATCTCCATTGAGCTTCTCCATTAACGCTTCTACCCATTCCGCTGTCGGAAATGTTGCCATATTCGTACCTCCCAAAAAATAATATCGAATATCTATTGAAAAGACTTCAAGAAAATGTACTGACTGATTATAATCCGAAATTCCTTCCAAAATTATCTATTAATTAATTTCTCACCTAATCTAATTTTACTAAATTATCCATGAACTAACGCGAAACACTAGACAGTTAATTGATGTAATAGTATGATTATAGAATTAATAATGTAATCATTTGAGTTTTTTTATCAAAATGATCAGTAAATGGTACCCAGACCAATTCCGACAAAGCGTTTCTTAGTCTTTAAGCCCTTAGTTACCAAAGGAGGTGAAAAAATAAACTATTACGTCGAGTAAAAAAATTTCTTTTTTGTACTAACTATTAGATTTTTTAGAAGGAGAAAAAGATGTCAAGTAAAAAGTTGCTTTTTAGTATGATTACAATTTTAGTCCTCTTTTCAATGGCTTTGGCAAGCTGTGCACCAGCAGAGCAACCAGTCGTTGAAGAACCAGTCGTTGAAGAACCAGTCGAAGAGGAGCCCGTCGTTGAAGAACCAGTAGTCGAAGAGGTTGTCGAAGAAGAAGTTCCTGCTGGCAGTCAATTGGAGATTTACTCCTGGTGGGCAGGCGATGAAGGTCCCGCGCTGGAAGCTTTAATCGCTGAATACAATACAATGTATCCCGATGTGGAAGTCATCAATGCGACCGTCGCCGGTGGTTCTGGTGTTGAAGCCAAAGCCGTCCTGAAAACACGCCTATTGGGTGGCGATCCCCCCGACACATTCCAGGTTCATGCTGGACAAGAATTGATCGGCACCTGGGTTGTCGCTGACCGCATGGAAGACCTGACCTTCCTTTACGAAGAGCAAGGCTGGTTCGATAAATATCCCCAAGGTCTCATCGATATGATGAGCACCGAAGATGGCATCTGGTCTGTACCGGTTAACATCCACCGCTCAAATATCATGTGGTATATCCCCGCTAATCTTGAAGCTTGGGGGGTTGAAGCTCCCGCGACATGGGATGACTTCCTGACCATTTGTCCTACCTTACAGGACGCGGGTGTCGTTCCCTTATCCGTAGGCGAGAACTGGACGAATGCTCACCTATTCGAATCGATCGCTCTATCCGAGCTCGGTGTTGATGGGTGGAACGCTTTATGGTCTGGCGAGAAAGCTTGGACAGATGATGATGTCGTCGCAGCTTGGGAACTCTATGGAAAGATCCTTGATTGCACCAATGAGGATGCCGCCTCGTTATCTTGGCAACAAGCATCTGATATGGTCATCAATGGCGAGGCTGCTTTCAACGTCATGGGCGACTGGGCAAACGGTTACTTCCAGACTACCAAGGGCTTGGAACCAAACGTTGACTACGCATGGGTAGCTTCACCCGGAACAGATGGCGTCTTCATGGCGCTGTCCGACGCATTCGGTCTACCCAAGGATGCTCCCAACCGCGAGAACGTTCTGAACTGGCTGCGCCTGATGGGTTCGGTCGAAGGTCAGGACACCTTCAATCCTCTCAAGGGTTCAATTGCCGCGCATATGGACACCGACCTGAGCAAGTACTCGGTTTACGGACAGAGCGCTGCAGCAGACTGGGCTTCTGATACCGTTGTCGGTAGTGAAGCGCATGGCGCAGTCGCGAATGAGACGTTCATGAGCGGTTTCGCGGATGTCATTGAGCTATTCCTCAATTCTAGAGACGCCGCTACTGTCTCCGCAACCGCCCAAGAACTATGCACACAATCGGGTATTTGTGGAGAAGCGCAAGTTGTAGAAGAAGAGCCTGTCGCTGCACTTCCTGATTTAGGTGGACAATCCGTTGCTGTTGCTGTCGAAAATGCCTATCCCCCCTTCAATTATATTGACGAAGCCACCGGCGAGGGCGTTGGCTGGGATTATGATGTTGTCACCGAGATCTGCAGCCGCATCAACTGCGTCCCTGATTTTCAACAGGCAGCTTGGGATGGTATCTTCCCCGCTATGAGCGCTGGCGAATATGATATGCTCGCCGATGGCGTTACCATCACCGAAGAGCGTAAAGAAGTCGTTGATTTCTCGATCCCTTACGTCATCGTTGGTCAGGTACTGCTGGTACGTGCGGATGAGACCGCTACCATAGAAGAAATGAAAGCGAATGACGAGGTCTTGGTCGGCACGCAATTGGGTACCACAAATGAGATCGTGGCTAAGGAGAACTTCCCCGAGGATAGAATCAATTCCTTTGAGGACTTCGGTGGTGCAACTTTGGCTTTATTGGCTGGAGATATCGATGCCATTGTGATCGACAATGTATCCGCATTCGGTTTCATGAGCGAGAACGAAGGCATGATGAAGATCGCGGGCACAATCACATCCGATGAGGAACTCGGCTTTGCCTTCCCGCCCGGAAGTGAACTAACCGCTGCCGTCGATGCAGCCCTTGAAGCGATGAAAGCTGATGGCACCTTGCAAGAATTAAATAAGAAATGGGGTTTGTCCGAGTAGACGCTCTCATCCCGTGAGTATAAGCAGGATAAACCATTCATTCCTGCTTATCCCTTTCTTAATCCTCCTGCGGAAAAAAAACCGCAGGAGGAAAAAAAATCTCATGCTAGGAGCAATCATGGAAGCCATTCAAGAATCAGATTTTTCTCGTCCACAAGAAAATACCTTTGAAAAAAATCTCTCCTCGCTACCCTGGTGGGCAATCATCTTAGCAATGGGAGGGTTAACGATCACCTTTTTCATTTTATCGGACTCAAATTATCGCGATACTTTTAACTACCTAAAATGGGGGGTGGTGACCACATTAAGGATCACTTTCTTAGCCTTCCCTATATCAACCGTTATCGGTCTTTTTGTCGGATTAGGAAGACTCTCTAAGAATGTCGTCTTCTTCACCATCTCCACCATGTATGTAGAAGTTGTGCGCGGTATCCCGCTCGTTGTTCTGATCTTGATGATCGCGTTTGCCGTTATCCCATTATTCGTACAAGCAACTAATGCTATCGGCGCTTGGGGATTGAATCTTTTTGCGGATACATTCCTAGCTGGAATGTTCCTTTCATTCAGTGATTTCAGCATCCGCTCGATTCCAATGGAAATCCGCGCCGTCATCGCCCTCGCACTAGGGTATGGCGCCTTTGAAGCTGAAGTCTTCCGTGCTGGCATCCAATCGATTAGCAAAGGTCAAATCGAAGCTGCTCGTTCATTGGGTATGAATTACTTCCAATCGATGCGCTTTATCATTCTGCCCCAAGCTATTCGCCGTGTACTTCCTCCGCTAGGCAATGATTTTATCGCCATGTTAAAGGATTCATCGTTGGCAACTGTCTTAGCCGTCAACGAGCTGACCCAACTCACCCGCTTACGACGCTCTAGCACTTTTCGTGTGATGGAAGCCTTTAATGTAGCTGCCTTTCTGTATTTAGCCTTGACCCTCTTACTGTCTGCAGGCGTGCGAACGCTTGAAACAAGAATGAAAATTGAGGAATAAAAAAAAGCGTTCCCAAAAGACCTATAGTCCTAATTAGAAACGCGTTGTATAATTGTAACTATGCGCTGGGAGGGAATCGAACCCTCACGCCTTTCGGCACATGGCCCTCAACCATGCCTGTCTGCCAGTTCCAGCACCAGCGCAAAGTGAGAGTATTATAATCTGCTACACGTCATTGTCAAGCCTCACAATCATATTTGATCAAAGAAAAAAGGAATTGATCAATAAAACTTGGTAGAATGGTAATACCTTCACAATATCCCGTAAACACATGGAGGTCAACATGCGCATTGTCCTGGACGCTATGGGCAGCGACAACTGCCCAAATCCGGAAATAGAAGCTGCTCTTCAGGCAGCCCAAGAATGGGGAGATAAACTCTTTCTCGTTGGTCCGATCGATCAGCTCAAATCACAAATCGAAACATTTGGTAGCGCGCCTCCATCCGTTCAATTGGTCGATGCTCAAGACACAATCACGATGAACGACAAAGGGCTAAAATTAGCCTTAAAAGCTAAAAAGCGCGACTCAAAAACCTCCATGGCAGTCGGTATCGATCTTGTCAAGAATGGTGAAGCGGATGCCTTTGTCACCGCCGGCAATACGGGTGGAGCTTTAGCTACCGCTTTCTTCCGCTTAGGCACGCTCAAAGGCGTGGAACGTCCTGCGCTCGCCACCTTAATCCCAGTCAAAGATGGTTTTTGTACGCTTTTAGATATCGGCGCCAATCCAGATTGCAAACCCGAACATCTCCTGCAGTTCGCTGTCATGGGTTCTGTGTATTCACAAGCCGTCCGTGGGTTGGTTAATCCGCGCCTCGGTCTGCTCTCTAATGGCGAGGAAGCCGGGAAAGGCAACGAACTCGTTCGGGAGACCTTTCCCCTCTTGGAAAATAGCGGTTTGAATTTCATCGGCAATGTCGAAGGGAAAGAGCTCTTTGGCGGCGAAGCGGATGTGGTCGTTACGGATGGCTTCACGGGGAATGTGCTGATGAAAGGCAGTGAATCCGTCGCCAAACTGCTCACCGATATCCTCAAAGAGGAACTTATGTCAAGCACACGCAGCAAAATCGGCGCTCTGCTCGCCAAACCCGCCTTCGTTAGTCTGAAAAGCAAAATGGACCCAGATGAGATTGGCGCAGCGCCGCTTTTAGGCATTAATGGCTTGGTTTTCGTTGGACATGGACGCTCGAATGCACACGCCATCATGAGCGCTATTCGCACCGCTCGTAATGCGGTTGAAGCTGACCTTTTATCCGCGCTGAGCAGCGCCATTCAAGATCGCCTTGCCAATATTCCTTCTCAGGAAGTGCAGTCGCCAGTATGAAAGATCACAAAAACCGTCCGCGCGTTGTCGTCACCGGTATGGGCGCCATTTCTCCACTCGGCTCCTCTAAAGAATTGATGTGGCAGGGCATGATGATTGGCGCATCCGGCATCAACCGAATCACTCAATTCGACGCCAGTGAATTACCCTGCCAAATTGCGGGTGAAATTCCTGATTTCGAACCTAACGATTATCTCGATCGCAAAGAAATCCGCCGCTATCCACGTTCAGCGCAAATCGGTTTAGCTGTCGCCATGCAAGCGCTCAAAGATGCCGGTTTACCCGATACGATGCGCGAACCTGAGCGCAGCGCGGTTGTGTTTGGCACGGTCCTGGGTGGCGTCGATTTGCTTGATGAAGGCGTTCACACCCTGAGGACAAAAGGATATCAGCGCGTCAATCCTTTCACCATGCCAGGCGGCATCCCCAATCTGAGTTCCTTCTTGATCGCGCGTCAATTCCAATGTCTTGGTCCCAATAACACTATCACGACAGCTTGCGCAACCGGCACTCAATCGATTGGCGAAGCCGCTGAAATCATCCGCCGCGGCGCTGCCGATCTCGTCATCACGGGCGGAACGGAAGCTTTAGTGATCGATTGGGCAATTGCAAGTTTCAGCGTCATGCGCGCCCTGCCTACAAATTATAATGATAATCCCAAAAAGGCATCCCGCCCTTTTGATGCCAAACGGGAAGGTTTTGTCTTTTCAGAAGGCGCAGGGGCATTTATCTTGGAAAGCCTCGAACATGCTCAAAAACGCAGCGCTCGCATCTACGCCGAGATCGTGGGCTATTCCTCCTCATCAGACGCCATCCATATCGCAGCGCCCGACCCTGATGGGCTCGGTCCAGCACGCGCCATGCGCTGGGCATTGGAAGATGCCGCTCTAAAGCCAGAACAGGTCGAATATATCAATGCGCACGGCAGCTCCACCCCCGTTAATGACGTCATGGAGACCAAAGCCATCAAACACCTTTTTGGAGAGCACGCCTATCATCTGGCGATTAGCTCCACCAAATCGATGATCGGACATGCTATGGGCGCGGCTGGCGCCCTCGAAGCGGTCGTCTGTGTCATGGCGCTCGAAAAGGGTTGGCTGCCTCCCACGATCAATTATGAATACCCCGATCCAGAATGCGACCTGGATTATATCCCCAATCAAGCCCGTCAGGCAAATGTCAGCGTCGTGATGTCCAACTCTTTTGGATTGGGTGGGCAGAACGCGTGTTTAGTAATCAAAAAAATGGAAAAGGAACCATGAATATCATCCGTAACGATAAACTCATCAAAAGGAACCAACGCATCGCGCAGTTCGCCACCTTTGGCAGTCTGATCATCTTCGCAGCTACATTTATCATCTCTTACCGCTATCCCGATCAGATGTTTCTCTGGTTAAGCGCCTTGACAGTTGGTTTTCTGATCTCGCAAATTGGTATTTTCTACACCAATCGCTTTGGTCCAAAAACGCGCGCAGACCTAAAATTAGACCTTGCGCTCAAGGGACTTGACAAAAAATACACACTCTATCATTACAGCACCCCCGTTCGCCATCTTTTACTCGGTCCTGCTGGAGTCTGGATTTTGCTGCCCTATTTCCAGGGCGGCACAATTACCTACAGCAAAGGTCGCTATCGGCAAAAAGGCGGCAATTTCTATATGAAGATCTTTGCGCAGGAGAGCCTTGGTCGACCAGAATTAGAAATGAATAGTGAAGTCGATGTCCTAGAAAATTATTTCAAGAAAATTGCACCTGATTTTGAGTTACCTCCGATCAATACATTGCTGGTATTCACCAATCCCAAAACGGAGGTCGCTATCTCAGAAGAGGATTCCGCACCCGCGCCCGCCCTTCACGCTGCAAAACTGAAGGAATTCTTCCGAAAAACCGCCAAATCGGATAGCCTCTCGATAGAAAAAGTCAAACAGATCCAAGATTTCTTGCCCGAATAATAAACTCGGTATTCATTCGATATGGAATAAAAAAAGCCCATCTATTAATAGAAGGGCTTTTTTTTTAAAACAACCGACGGATGGTTGATCAGCCTGCTAAGAATTCATCCAAGGCGCTTTTACTGATCCGATACGCATTGCCCAGTTTACGCGCTTTGAGATCCCCCGCTTCAATGGCTGCCAGGATATCTTCTTCGGATACTCGCAGCAAACCAGCCGCCTCAGAGGGTGTCATCACGGATGGCGCCGCGCCTGATGGCGCGCCGCCTTGTGGAGTGGGTGTCTGAGCGCCAGCCGCGCCGCCCCCAGTCATGCCTTGCAGCGATTGGCTGAGCACATTCCCAACCCCCAATCCCGCGCCAATCCCAGCCGTCAATCCAGCCCCGCCGCTTGGGTTCTGCGCCGCATCCCGCATCGCATCCGCAGCCTGCAATTGGGTATAGGTCTGCATATCCAGCATACCCATAGCGCGCAGTTCCTCCGCCGACTTGCTGGAGGGCTTTAAATTCTCAATATAGAATGATTTCAAGGTCAATCCCAACGCCAGGAAATCGTCTTGCCCTTTGGCGCGCACTCCGCTGCCCAATTCCTCGGTCAACCCGATCAATTCGGGGACACTCTTGGTCGCAGCTGTCTCGCCTAATAAGTCTTGCAGTTTGGAAAGCAGCATCGAGCGCAAACGTGATTCAATATCATTCGTGCGATAGACGCCCTGCGCGCCGACCAACTGCGTTACGATCTGCTGCGGGTCTTTCACCTGATAGCTGTACGTGCCAAAGCCTTGCAGCAACGCCACCCCCAAACCCATATTCGGGTTGCGTACAATAATCGGCTGCGGCGTGCCCCACTTCCGATCCGCAAAATCACGCATCGAGACAAAATAAATCTCTGCTGGGAAGGGCGTGCGCTCGTTAAATAATTCGCCGATCTTATCGACCAACAAAGGAATATTATAGGTCACGATCGTATGTCTGCCTGGACCAAACACATCCAGCGCATTCCCATCACGGAAAAACACCGCCGTTTGCGATTCTCTCACCACCACTTGCGAACCGATTCGGAAGCTGCCTTGCCCGACTTCAGGAAAACGGTGTACGATTTCATCTTTCATTTCATTTGGATATTCAACCAGATCAATTATCCTCGACATTTTTCACTCCTGCTTGACAATTTTTAGTCCAACCTATCTCATAAAAACAATATAGCGATACTATTCAACAACACCAAACACAACTTCTGCGCGCAGATCGTAAGCATCGATACAACTCTGCGATACCTTCTTCAAATGACGCATGGCGGCTGGTAAACCATCGGTACCCACCGAGGCTTCCACGTTATCGATGGCGCTCGCCACAGCATCCACCTGATCCAATAAATTGGCATCATATTGATAGAGCTGCAGCAGCTCATCTTCGTTGATCTTCACGGCATCAAATAGTCCCGAATAACCGCGTGAAGCGCGTCGCATGCGATCGGCAAAAGTGCGCAGTTTGATCGCGGCTGCTTCCAAATCATCGACATACTCGATCTCGCCGGCGCTGATGAACTCGCGCTGCAAGTCCGAGATCCTGCTCCACTCTTTTTCAATTCTCAGCGCGGTCGATTCGCGCAGCAGTTTATCTGCATCACGCCGTTTCTGACGCTCAATATAACCTCCAAAACCGGGGATCTTATTGACAATCTTCTTAAAGATATCCATATCGCCGCTTACTTTATCAAAGATATTATCACTCATCTCGATTCTCCTTCTGTATCATCATTTTATCCCAATAGGATTGGTACCTGTGTTGATCTTAGAACATACCACTATTATATACGTTTTTTCACAAAAAACGTCGCAAAAATCAAAACATTTTTGGGAATTTCGTCAATTATTCTAGTTAGTCATTTCAGCGCACACAGCGAAAGCCACCCTCGTCATCGCGATTATCCGGCGTGACCTTGCCGCGCCAAGCCACCCGCAGCAGCTTGGCGTCCATCTGATACGAACCGCCCCGCAGGACACGATAAGTTCCATCCAGAGGTCCATTTGGGTTTTCAGCGCTTGCCGATAAATAATAATCCCCTGCGTACCAATCGGCTGTCCATTCCCACACGTTGCCAGCCATATCATAGAGCCCAAATCCATTCGGGGTGTAGCTGCCCACGGGCTGCCTCTCTTCTCCGCAGGCACGGTAGTTTGCCCCAGACAAATCATCCAACCCGCAGGTAGGGTTTTCATCACCCCACGGATAGCGCCCGCCATCCAAGCCGCCGCGCGCCGCCCGCTCCCATTCCGCTTCCGTCGGCAGACGTCCGCCGCGCCATACGCAATACGCCTGCGCGCCATACCAGCTCACCTTCACCACCGGATGCCGCTCAAAACCTGCCTCCACCACCCACGCCTCATCTTCTGGACGGATCTTCGCCGCTTCAGAACTCGCATCGTACCACCTCACGCCGTCCTCTTCACGGTTGCCCTGCGCATTCAAAAAGCGTGCATACAGTTCATTCGTGACTTCATATACATCGATCGCATATTCATCCAGCCAGACCTCATTCACCGGCGCCTCGTTCTCATAGCCCTCCGCGCTGCCCATCATGAAATCCCCACCCGGGATCACCACCATCGCCACACCGTAGTCGTCCGTGAATCCCTGTACTGCTTGTGGTGTGTTCGTAGCTCTCGGCTTGTTTACCGCACAACCGTATAAGACGAGCAATATGAATACCAGCATAGAAAAAGTCCTAATGAATTTCTTCATCTTAAATTTTACTCTTTGTATTCAAGAAAGCTATCCATTAGTTGTTTGAAGGTTGTTGGTTTAAACTTTTCGAAACTGGCTTCATCCACGAAAACATAGTTATAATGCACTTCATCTTGCTTCGCATTGATGTCTTCGCACCACTGCCTCAGCCTTTCCATTTTCAAGGGTACATCCAGATCTTCCTGTCCC
>CAZJMV010000071.1:0-6048 GCA_964547225.1 uncultured Anaerolineaceae bacterium
ACCTAGACATTTGAGTATAATTAAAGCGCTGGAATTTCTAATCGGTTTATTCTTTAGGATGGGTGATGCCTTTACTGTGGCTTTCAGCTGCGTTTCTGAGCGGTATATTATTAGGCTCATTATACGCCTGGTCTGTTCAAGGATGGTTGATTCTTTCGTTTGTATCGATTCTATCAACACTTCTTTGGCGACTGGTTTTTCGATTTCTGCCAAGCATTTATGGGAGAATTGAGAGCTTTTCAAATGGTTTCCCCAAAATCATCCGAAATTTCAATCCTCCCATTTCATACTTATTATTACTAGCGGTTCTATTTCTTGGTGCAGCGCGCTATGAATCGACGCGCCCTGATCTTATCGTTAATCGTGTTGATCGTTTCAACGACACTGATGAAATATATATCCTTGAAGGATTGATCAAAACTCAACCGGATGAACGAGATGGTTACACTAATCTCACCGTAGACGTTGAACAGATTCATCCATTGGGTGATAAGACATTTATTGCGGTACAAGGGAAATTATTGGCTCGGCTCTCTCCTGGAGGGGACTATCAATATGGTGATCGTGTACGGATAAAGGGAAGATTACGTACACCCTTTGAAACGGAAGAGTTTTCTTATCAGGATTATCTGGCACATAAAGGTATCTATACGACTTTATCGTGTTACCGATACAACTACGAATGTACTTGGTTATTGTCGAGAGGAGGTGGGAATCCAATTCTCGCTAAGATCTATGATTTGCGACAGAAGGCTTCGCAAGTTATCTATCATTTATTTCCTGATCCTGAAGCTTCCCTTTTAAGAGGGATTTTATTAGGAATGGAGGCGGGAATTCCGCAAAAAGTGGATCAAGCTTTTATAGATACGGGAACTTCGCATATTATTGCAATTAGCGGATTTAATTTTGCTATCGTTGCTGCGCTAATTACATCCTTATTTGATCGGATCCTCGGTCGCTGGCGAGGCATCCTGGCAGCATTCTTGGGAATTGCGCTATATGCTATAATCGCAGGTGCTTCTGCAGTGGTAATCCGAGCTGCGATAATGGGGTCGTTAACTGTATTTGGGTCGCGTATCGGACGCAGGAGTCATGGTTGGAACACTTTATTCTTCGTTGCCGCGATCATGACTGCTTTTAACCCTCATGTGCTCTGGGATGTCGGTTTTCAGCTTTCATTTATGGCAACACTCGGTTTAGTGGTATATGCACAACCTATGACCGAGAAATTTATTCAAATTTCCTCTAGTTACTTTTCTCCAGAAACTTCTCAGCGGATAAGTGCGCCAATTAGTGAATTCTTTTTATATTCTATTGCAGCTCAAATCACAACACTACCGATCATCTTATATCATTTTCAGCGTTTATCGTTAATTTCATTATTGGCGAATTTTTGTATTTTACCTGCTCAACCTTCGGTGATGATATTTGGTGGAATTGCAACTATCATAGGATTAATCTATTTTCCTTTGGGGAAATTGCTTGCATATATTGCGTTACCTTTTTTGATCTTTACCATTCGTCTTGTGGAAATGCTGGCTAAGGTTCCAAATTCAGCTATTTCGATAGGTAAAATAAGTTTAATTTGGATTATTCTTTTCTATGTTTTTCTTTTTGGGGGGACATTTTTTGGGGGTGAAATCGTAGCATGGTTGCGATCTAAGTTTCCTGCTTTACACTCACAATCTTTCAAAGGATTTGTTTTGATTTTTTTATGTATTGCAACTGCTGTAATCTGGAGGATGGTTTTTTCACTTCCTGATGGTCGTATCCATATTAGCTTACTTGATGTTGGAAGCGGCGAGGGGATATTGATCCAAACACCAAAAGGGAAAAATGTTTTGATTAATGGTGGATCAAGCGCGAATGCTCTCTCCGATGGATTAGGACGACGGTTACCATTGGAACGACGGAAACTTGATTATCTGATTATTGCGGGAAGTGAGGATGAGCAATTATCTGGAATACCTCATTCCATCGATCGCTTTCCACCTGAAAAGGTGATTTGGTCGGGACCTCCGCTAGGAAGTTATAGTGCCCGTAACCTTCGTCTTAAACTTTCCCAGAAAGGGATACCAATCATTGAAGCTCAAAGTGGTAATGTCTTTGACCTTGGAGAAGGTGCAAGGTTGGAAATTCTATCTACGACAGAGAAAGGAGCGATTTTGTTGATCGAGTGGCAGTTCTTCCGAGTATTACTGCCAATTGGTTTAGATAGCAAGAGTTTAGCAGATCTATTAGAAACAAAGAATCCATCGAAGGTAAATGCGATCTTATTGGCTGACTGTGGTTCAAAAGGACTGACAAATCGGGAGTGGCTGCACAGGTGGCAGCCTGATTTCATTTTACTTAGTGTAGCAGCAGATGACGCAAGTGAACGTCCCTCTCCCGATGTTCTGAATTTGATCGAAGATTATTCCATCCTAAGAACCGATAAAAATGGATGGATTGAACTCAGCAGTGATGGAAGACAAATTTGGATAGAAGTGGAAAGACGCTCCGGTATGAAGTGATTCATTTTTTTACATGGATAACTGGGAAGTAAGTAATATTCGGATATTGAGCCTTAGCCATCAATATAGGAGGGCTTTTGGAATTTTGCCATAATTCATAAAGACTTAGTCCATCTACACCCCCATGCTTTTCTAAGAATTCGATATATTCCTTTGAAGCGGTTTGGTAATAGAGCCTTGCGTAAACCCGCTCTGTTTCTAATGGCAGAGTATAAGTGGTCTCATCCCAATTTTGTCCATCGCTATAGAATGCACCTACTGATTGTAAACCCATCTCTTGATAATCTATCAAAGAAAAGCCTTGTGGAGGAATCCTGTTATCTTTAATAATGGTGTTGTTAAGGATGAAATGGAAAGTTTCTCCTGGAACCTTGTTCAACCATTCAGCGAATTCAGGTGTTATTCCTTGTTTTGCTTCATATACCTTAATATGGGTATCGCGTTCAAGTTGTCCCGTTGATGAATTATACGTTCCTGATTCAAAGACTTTTTCACCACTTTCATCGTAAGCAGAAAGATAGATCCACATTTGCCTTCCTTCTGGGTAACCTGTGGGTAATTTATGTCCAGTATTATTTGTGACTCTTACTGTTGCGACTTTATGTGTGTTTAAAGTTTTAAGATTCAACGTGATAGAGGCAGCTTTTCTAACAAACCGTTCTGCTTCTAGGATAGTACTATCTAAATATTGACTATCAGAAAGAGCATAGAGCCTCCAATCGGAATTCTGCAACAAGGTAGGAACCCAGGAATTAGCACCAAGAAATGTGTGTTCAGGCAGGCATCCTGTAGTTCGACAATCGCGTAGAATTGGATTAAATGCTGAATCCGCTGCTGTCCCTTGAGTTCTTAGCATATGACAATCTTGACAAGATTCTACTATTCCATCGGATATATTCCCAGCAAATTGCGGAGCATAAACCCCACCGTTTGCATAATCACTATATAACCATTCATCATAAGTTGTTTCGATACGGAAAAGATCTTGATTGTCAAAGGAAGGTGCAGGATTGTTAGTCTGATTGATCCAAAATTGGGAGCGTTCCTCATCCCAAGAAAGAACGGGATTTGAAACATTGTGGCAACTCCCACACAATCTTGAACTTGTAACAGCGTTTTTTGTTTGATGAAAAAAATCTGTCTGGTATGCAGAATGATATGGAAGCGATAATCCAAATGAGAATGGACCGCGCCTGCGATCATCGGGGTCAACAATAATTGCACCACTGCCAATAAAATCAAGCGGAATAGGATTAACCAATGCGTCTCTGATTGTTGCATCGATAAGGGTAGCTTCATCATTTAATGATTGATGTGAGTCTACGAGTCGATGGCAAAGCGCGCACGATACGCCATCAGCTAGATCAGATGTTGATAATCCAGATCCATTTGATGGGCTATTTCGACCTTCAAGCCAGCCCTTTGGAGTATGACATCTAAGACAATATTCACCCGAATTTGGGGCGTCTACATTCGCAATGTTTAATGCCGACCAAAATAATGGATCTCTGGTTGCTTGACTCATCATACTACCGCGCCATTTATCGTAGATTGGTTCGCTATGGCATATATCACAATCTGCTGATGATGGAATCTCTGAATTTAATTGATTAGATTGAGTGCCTGGAAGGAAGAAATCATTTGATGTCGTTTCGATCACTGAGGTTGGAATGGAGATGGATGCGTAAAGCTCTAAATCTGAGATACTGGGAGAAGTGATAGTGGCTTTATTTACAATACTCCCAGTGATCAAGCCAGTCACCTGCACTTGATAAGTAATGGTCATTTCTTGGCTGTCTTCAATATTCCCTGTCCAAGATAGTGCTGGCGCTGAACTATCATTGGTTACCCCATGGGTTGCTTGAAGAGAATCAGGTATATATTCTAAGCCGGCTGGGATTGTGTCAGACATTGATATAGATTCATTAATTAATCCACCAGTATTCTTAATCAAAATTTGATAATTTACAGTATCTAATGGGTCTGCGCTTGGTTTGGAAACCGATTTGTTTGATTCTGAAAGAATTGGAATCGCGCCATTTGAGTCTGTTAAATGTCGAACTGTTCCTCCTGTATAATCTAGAATATAGATTTCACCATTTTCATCCTCTCCGAATGATGAGATGTTTAAACTAGATGAAATTTCTAATTCGGGAACTGACCATGTAATAGGATTATCACCTGTTTTGTGGATGCTCCATAATCTGCCGGTTACATAATCAGCATAAAAATAATAACCTCGTAGAGATGGGAAAAGTGAACCCTGATAGACGTAGCCCCCCGTGATTGATCGCCCAATATTGTGGTCATATTCTGCAATTGGGTCAACAAATTCGAGGGAGCTGCAATTACCAGTGAAGTTATATTCATGATTTGCTTCTTTACATCGCCAACCAAAATTTGTCTCCCCGCCAATTCCATATTCTAGAAAGTCAATTTCTTCCCAAGAATTTTGTCCTACATCGCCAATATACAGATCACCAGAAACACGGTCGAAACTGAACCGCCATGGATTGCGCAATCCAATTGCCCAGATTTCGTCCAAGCCATCTCTCCCAACATATGGATTTGTTGGTGGGATCGCATAGGGATTACCTTGATCCACATCTATTCTCAGCATTGAACCCAGGTGGGTATTAATATTTTGTGCATGATTTTGTGGATCTCCACCACTTCCTCCATCACCCATTCCAATATAAAGGTAATTGTCCTTTGGGTTGAATGCAATATTTCCACCATTATGATTTGCGTAAGGCTGAGCGATAGTCAGTAAAACCACTTCGCTGTTTGGGTCTGCTTGATCAGGGTTTTGGGAAACATGGTATCGAGAAATTACAGTGGCTCCATCACTCGCGCGTGTATAATCCACATAGAAATAACCGTTGTTTTCATAATTTGGATGAAACGCCAATCCCAAAAGTCCACGTTCACCACAGCATGAGACTTTTGAATTTATATCTAAGTAAGGTGTTTCTAAAACCGAACCATTTTTAATTATTCGTATTCGACCATTCTGCTCAATGACAAATAATCGAGAAGATCCATCACCGGCGTGTGTAAGATAGACGGGTAAATATAAACCTTCAGCGATAATCTCATCGATTGAAATTTGAATATCGTTTTGACTTATTTCCAGTTTGTGAAATTGAGATTCGGTTTTTAAGTTAGGAAGAGAGAAATTTTCAGAAAATGAATCAAAATTTGCAAATCCTATGACTACAATAAAGAACACCGGTAAGAAGGATAATAATAAAATTTTATTCATAGCTAGTTACCTCGAAAATTTTTTACGATCTAGATATTTGCAATCATGAAACATCTTTGGGGAAGAGATATCTTATTCTATATTAAATTAGAATAATTTTATGAGGCAAAATAAAATGTAGAATTTTGACCTATTTTATGCAATATAATATCATAATTATTAGGTCTTGAAAATGGCTCCCCTAATTATTACATCAATCCGAATCGATGATCAGATATGAATATCCCCGATTTCTCTTACTTCGATGGGCACGCCATCGATCTCGGCGGG
>CAZJMV010000072.1:0-10977 GCA_964547225.1 uncultured Anaerolineaceae bacterium
TTTGGTTTGCGGATCATGCGCTGGCAGTAATCCATTTGTTCTGGTTTGCTGCTGGGTTTGCTGAATAATTGCAGTGCGAATTTGGAGAAATCTCGCACCATGAAATCAAAGATCTGATCGATTAGGTCGGTGTCGATCGCATAGATTTTGGCATTCTCTAGGATCAATTGGCTGTAAACAACCAAAGCGAATAACTCACCTAGCGTCATTAAGAAGTCGATGTCTGAGCGCTGTCCTTCATCGGGAGAAGCCATGAAAAGGAATTCTTTGAAAAGAGAAACCTGTTCTTTGAAAATATTAATATTGGGAAGATCGAAAAGCTTGAAGGCATCTTCATAATTGTGGAATTGTATCTTGCCAAGACCACGAGTAGGTCCTTGGTCAAAAAGAAACTCGTCATCGCGGGGCTGGTCTTGTTTAGGAAGGTCGGGATATTCGGAGGGATTGAAGAAGTAGTTTGGCATAAACTTGACGATTAGGGCGATATTGACATGCACGGTACCTTCAAGTTTAGGAAGCGCGCGGATATCACGGGCAGCCATCTCGAAATAGGTATCGCTCTCGAAACCTTTTGCAGCGATCACATCCCAAAGAAGATTGATGACTTCTTCGCCCTGAGTAGTGACTTTCATTTTTACCATCGGGTTGTAGAGCAAGTAGCGGCGGTCATCCGGTGAAGCCGCACGCATATAGTCAGCGGCGCGCAAAGCGAAAAGTTTCATGGCTGTGAGACGTGTATAGGCATCGGTAAACATTTGCTTGACATGCGGAAAATCGGTGACATACATATTGTACAAGCGCCGGTTGGATGCATGGTTGATAGCTTCATAAAAAGCGTGCGTGCAGATACCGATAGAAGCCCAACCGAGGTTATATTTGCCTACATTGACGGTGTTGAGGGCTGAATCCCAAGCATCCTGTCCTCGAGAGAGTATATCATCTTCGGCGATGGGGTAATTCAGCAGTTGATATTGACCGACGTAATTCTGGCTGTTTGTGATATTTTTGATAAGGTGATATTCATCTTGACGGTAGTCAGCGACGAAAAATACATATTCATCCTTATCGGTGTCATTTGATTTGACTTTCCCGAAAGTCGAGACCATTGGCGCACGATTGGCATTGCCGATATAGTATTTTTCACCATTAGCAAGATAACTTCCATCCGATTGAGGGGTGAGTCTCATTTCAGTTGAATAGATATCAGCGCCGTGTTTACGTTCGGAGAGTCCAAAGGCAAAGACAGATCCATCTTGAAGGAGCTGGGCGGCTTTCTGTTTAAGCTTTTCATTTTTACTCATCCAGATGGGACCGAGTCCAAGGATGCTGACTTGCCATGTGTACCAATAGGCAAGCCCATAAAACGCTAATATCTCGTTAAACTCGCAATTTCTCCAGGTGTCCCAACGGGTGTTTTGATCAAACACGTATTTTGAAGGAGTTAACAGAGTGGCAAAGATTTTTTCATTGTTAATGAAATCGAGAAAGTCTCCATACCATGTTCGGGCGTGATCATCGCTTTTGATTTGCTTTTTACCACGGTTTTCAAACCATTCAATGGTTTTGAGCATGATCTCTCGCGATTCATCATCTGGATAGGGGCGGTTATGGTGAATGGGGTTGAGTAAAATCAATATTTCCTCCTAGCGAGAAAGAAATGGAATTGTTGCTTGATTATACCACGGAAAAATGGGATTAAATATTTTGATTGAAAAAAAACTAAGATCAAAAAGATTTTTCCTAATAGATATGGTGTTATAATTAGTTAACTGTTAATTATTTTTTCAGCTTTTTAGGAGGATAGCAATGTATAAAAAGATCTTGGTTCCATTGGATGGTTCAAAACTGGCGGAAGGGATTTTACCGCATGTCGAGCAATTGGCGAAAAATTATCAATCTACTGTGATTTTGATGCAAGTGATTGAATTGATGCCGATTGTAGCTCCTGCTGGTCAACCGGATATGACTTTTTATCAAGTTGAATTCGATCGTCGCAGGCAGATTGTTGAGGATTATTTACGAGAAATTCAATCCAATCTAAATGAGAAGGGGATTGAGACAAAATATGCGATCATCGAAGGCGCGGTTGTGGCGAGCATCATAGAAATAGCGAGGCAAGAAGATGTTGATTTGATCGCGATGGCAAGCCATGGGCGTGGTGGATTGGCGCAGGTTTTCTATGGAAGTGTGGCAGCTGGATTGTTACAACGCGTTGATCGACCCTTGTTACTGATCCGCGCAAAGAGAGATGGATAGTATTCTAGTGTGGTGACCTAAAGAAAAAACCCGGAGATCATTCATTCTCCAGGTTTTTCAAACCGATTATGTTCCAAAAGCCTTTGGAGCATAACTGTATTTTGAAATTTTGATCAGTCTAATATTTCATCTAAAGCAGCCAATAGGAGGGTTACATTTTCTATGCGAGAAGAATAACCCATTAGACCGATTCGCCAGATCTTACCAGCCAGAGGTCCAAAACCACCGGCGATTTCGATATTATATTGATTGAGTAATTGTCTGCGAATAGCAGCTTCATCGATATCTTCTGGTAATTGAGGGGTGGTTAAGGTTGGTAGGCGGTATTCAATTGGAACACGAGGCGGTAAATCTAAGGATTGCAAGCCTTCCCATAGCAATTCTGCATTTACACGATGTCGTTCAAAGCGCGCTTCAAGACCTTCTTCGGCGACGATACGAAGCGCTTCACGCAGGGCAAAATTCATGTTCACGGGCGCGGTGTGGTGATAGGTGCGTTCTTTCCCCCAGTATTTGTTGACTAGGCTGAGGTCTAAATACCAATTAGCGACTTTACTTTTACGATTAACGAGTACTTCTCGGGCACGCTCACTGACAGTCAGAGGGGATAAACCAGGTGGGCAGGAGAGTGCTTTCTGTGTACCACTGTAAGAGATGTCAACATCCCAATTATCGATCTCAACAGACACACCGCCAAGCGAAGTGACGGTATCTAAAACAAGCAAGGCGCCATGTTTGTGGGCGCTGGAAGCGATCTCTTTAATTTGTGGCTGAAGGGCGCCTGTGGAGGTTTCAGCATGAACGATACCGAAGAGTTTGTATTTTTTCTTGCTTAGTGCACTTTCGATCTCCTGCAGATCAAAGACTTCACCCCAAGGACGATCGATGCGATCAACATTGGCGCCATATCTACTAGCCATATCGACCAATCGTTCGCCAAAATATCCACTTACAGCAATGAGGACATCATCGCCAGATTCGATGAAATTGCAGAGGGCTGCCTCCATCCCAGCGCTCCCGGTACCGGAGACAGGAATAGTCAATGAATTTTCTGTTTGGAAGACATAGCGTAATAACGTCTGGACGTCACCCATGACCTCTAAGAATTGTGGATCAAGGTGACCGATCGGAGGGGTTGCCATAGCATGTAATACGCGTGTAGGAACCATGCTAGGACCTGGTCCTAATAGAATACGTTCTGATGTATTTAAATCGTGAAATTCTTTCATTTTTTTCCTTTCGACTATGATCAGTGAATTAGAATTCTTTTTAATAGCGTCTTTTTACGGGAACGCTCGGCAAAGCTGCGATGGTTTCTTTATCAATATTTAGATAGACGACATTTTCTTTGATTTGCTCTATTCTCGACAAAGGAATTGCGATATCTTTTTCTTTCCAAGGATGTCCTTTTCTCAATACTAGGTGAGTGATACTACCACTAACAGGACCAACAATAAATTCGTCCACGTGCCCAATCACGCCATCTAGGGCGCGAACACGTGATCCACGTCGGATAGCCAGTTCTCCAGGGGGAATACGTCTGATCTTTTCATCCACGATACGTTTCATGGGCACAACATATGGCCATAACATGGTTAGACTAGGGTCTGTGGCATGTTGTGGGATATCTTTATATATAAATTCGGATTGGTTAAATAGCTCTAATTTCCTAAACTCATCGATTGTGCAGCTCAGTAAGATCATTTCTGCAGCAGTATTCCCTATCAATTTTACAGATACTAGACGTTCGGCAGTAGGCGCTTGTTTTCCTTTGACCACAATATGACTGACCTGTTCTGTAATTGGATTTAAGATGATATGGGTAGAGCGACCACAAAGACCGTCGCTGCAATGGACATCAACATTTAGGGGAAATTCCATAATTATTCTCCTAAAGAAAACCTAAGTTATTACCGATTGATTGGGAAGTTTACTTTTTCCGTTTAAATCGGCTAAATGACAGGCGACAAAGTGCCCTGGGGTTATTTCACGCATCTCTGGTTCAGTTTTAATGCAATCATCAATCGCCAAGGGACAGCGCGTATGAAAAACACAACCAGAAGGTGGATTTGCTGGGCTAGGCGGATCGCCTTCTAATATAAACCGTTTTCTTTTTCGTTCTGATTTTGGATTCGGAACTGGGACTGCCGAGATAAGTGATTGAGTATAGGGATGGAGTGGGTTTGCGAATAACGTGTTTCGATCGGCAAGCTCCATGATCTTTCCTAAGTACATCACAATAATGCGATGGGAGATATGTTTGACCATGCTTAGGTCGTGGGCGATGAAGAGGTAAGCTAGTCCCAACTGCTTTTGTAAATCTTGAAGGAGGTTCACGACTTGTGCTTGGATCGAAACATCCAGCGCTGAGATCGGCTCGTCACATACAATAAAGTGGGGGTCAAGAGAAAGCACTCGAGCAATACCGATCCGTTGGCGTTGACCACCAGAAAATTCATGTGGAAAACGACGCATATAGTTGGGATCCAAGCCAACCAATTTGAGCAATTCTGCAACGCGATCATTGACTCGAGAACTGCCTTTCTTGATCAAGCCATGGATGATCAAAGGTTCAGAGACGATTTTCTTGACTGAATGACGTGGGTTGAGAGTCGCATAGGGGTCTTGAAAGATCATTTGCATATTTGGACGAAGTTGGCGTAATTCTTCTGGGTCGAGCGAAGTAAGATCCTTCCCTTCGTAATAGACATGACCATCGGTCGGTTGATATAACTGCAGTATTGTACGTCCTGCAGTTGATTTGCCACAACCACTTTCACCGACCATACCAAGAGTCTCTCCTTTTTGGATCGAGAAAGTGATGCCATCGACTGCTTTGACTGCACCGACTTGACGTCCCAAAAATCCACGGTTGATCGGAAAATGCTTTTTTAGATCTGTTACTTCGAGGATAGTATTCTTATCAGACATCGCGTGGTTTTCCTTTCTCTAGGTCATAAAAGCAAGCTGTGTAGTGGCGATCACCGACTTCAATCAGAGGTGGAATCTCTTGCCAGCAGCGATCAAAGGCGTGTTCACATCTCCAGGCAAATGGACAATGCTCTAAAGGAAGCAGAAGATCGGGCGGAGTACCTTCAATGCTTACCAAGCGTTTTGATTCTGTGGTTTCCATCTTCGGCAAAGCGCCCAGTAAACCGAGCGTATAGGGATGTTGGGGGTCTTCGTACAAGTCGTCGACCATTGCGACTTCAACAGGTCTACCACCATACATTACTAAAACCCTTTCAGCGATACCAGCAACGACTCCCAGATCATGGGTGATCCAAATCACTGCAACACCCAGCGAATCACGTAAGCGGACAAATAAATCTACAATTTGTGCTTGGACAGTGACATCGAGGGCGGTAGTTGGTTCATCAGCGATGATAATTTGGGGTGTGCAGGCGATTGCGATAGCGATGACGACGCGCTGTCTCATTCCACCAGAAAATTGAAATGGATAGGCTTTGTAGCGCAGTTCTGGATCGGGGATACCGACTTGTGCAAGTAGTTTAAGTGTTCCATTGTGCGCAGCATCTTTAGACATCCCTTTATGTCTGACGAGCGATTCGGATATCTGTTCACCGATAGTTAGAATAGGATTTAAAGTAGAGATTGGATCTTGAAAGACAAAGCCGATTTGACCTCCACGAATATCGCGAAGTTCTTCAGGGGACATTTTTAGAAGATCACGGCGACCTTTGGGACTTGTGAAAAAAGCTTCTCCAGATTCGATCTTTCCTGGCGGCATGGGGATCAAGCCAAGTAAAGACATCATCGATACGCTTTTGCCGCTGCCGCTCTCGCCGACGATTGCCAGCGTTTCACCTTCATCTAGGCTAAAGCTGACACCATTAACTGCGTTGACTACACCATCAAGCGTGTAGAATTTTGTAGTGAGATTATTTACTTCCAGAATTTTTGTCATAGCTAATACCCTTATTTCCTGGAGCGTCGTAAGCGGGGATCAAGAACATCACGCAACCAATCTCCCAACAAGTTCATGCCAAGGGATGTAAACATGATGGCTAAGCCAGGGAAGGTAGCCATCCAGGGGTAACTGGTCATATAAGCTCTGCCTGCCGAAAGCATGTTTCCCCAAGTGGGATATTCGTTGGGTGGTACGCTAAGTCCTAAAAACCCGAGTCCAGCTTCATAAAAAATCATGGCGGACATCTCAAATGTGGCGAGTGTAATCAGTGGACCGATCAGGTTGGGGATGATATGATCGAAGATGATACGAGGAGTACGAGCCCCAGCGCTGATCGCGGATTCTACATATCCTGATTGACGGATGCGTAAAACTTCACCGCGTGTCACTCGAGCGAAGATAGGCGCATCTGTGATGCCAAAGATCAAGATCACATTGATCAGACTGCGTCCTAAAACTGCGGCAATGAAAACAACGAATAATAAATAGGGTAAGGAGAGGATCAGATTGACACCACCCATGACGATTGCATCTACGCGACCACCGAGATATCCGGCTATAGAGCCGATCAGTAATCCCAATGTACTGGCAATTAGGACACCAAACAGACCAACCATCAGAGAGACGCGGGTACCGTAAATTACGCGGCTGAAAAGATCTTTTCCCAAGCTATCGGTTCCAAAGGGGTGAGACCAATCACCACCCTCCTCCCAAGCTGGAGGCATCTTGCTATCGCGCAGATTTTGAGCAAATGGGCTTTGTTTTGTGATCACTGGCGCAAAGATGGCTGCAAAAACAACAATCAGGAAAATCGTTAATCCGATAACACCACTGCGGTCACGCCAAAGGAAGCGACCAAAATAAGCTAATCGATCGATGAAGGTTTTTTCTGTGTCGAGTAGACTGTCGGCTGATTTATTGAGAATTGTGATTTCATCTGCCATAGCGAATCCTTGGGTCAATAAGTGAGTAAGCCAGGTCAGTTAGCAGGTTTAAAATTAAGACGATGACACTGGTGAAAACCGCAATTGCTTGTACGAGATAAAAGTCTCGCCAGCCAATGGACTGTTCTAGCAAGCCTCCCATTCCAGGCCAGGAAAAAATGGTCTCAATATAGATCGATCCGCCTAACATATAACCGAACTGCACACCGATGACACTCACAAGTGGAATTGCTACATTTCTGAGGACGTGCTTAGTGTAGATGGTTTTGAGTTCAAGACCTTTGCTGTGAGCAGTGCGAATGAAATCCTCACCGCGTATCTCAAGTACGGCTGATCTTGTAAGGCGGACAATTTGACCAAGAACGGGGAGTCCTAAAACAAAAGCTGGCATGATGACCGAATTCCATGAATCACGACCAAAGGTGGGGAACCACCCTAATTTTACACCAAAGAATAAGATCATCATTAATCCGAGCCAGAAATTGGGAACACTTTGTCCCATCAAAGCGATAAATCTCCCGATCGAATCCACTATGCTGCCAGGTGTAAAACCGCCAACCAAACCGATTGGAATTCCGATGAACATCGCCATTAGCAGACCAGCAGTTGCAAGTTGGAGGGTGGCGGGTAAGCGTTGGATTACTAAGGGCATGGCGGGTGTATTAAAGTGTAATGAATTTCCAAAATCACCGAAGATAGCACGTGAGATGAAACGCCAGAATTGAATGTGCATCGGATCATTGAAACCCATCTTTTCACGAAATTCTTCAATTTGTTGAGGAGATGCTTCGCGTGACATCATGAGGGCGGCTGGATCACCTGTAATACGCACCATCATGAAAACAAGCAGCAAGACCCCAAAAATCAAAAGAACAGATTGGGATATTTTTGATAATAAGTATTGTTGCATTTATTCCTCCTAAAATAACCGGACTTGTTGTTCAATAAGCGCTTTTTGAACGGTCTTGATGTCAACCGATCTGGGAGTACAATGGGTTTTTACAGCTATTGCAGCGGCTACACCAGCACCTTGACCAGTTACGGTGCAGCACATCATGTTGCGGGTTGCTGCGTGAGCGATTTTATCTCCTGCAACACTGCGTCCAGCGACAAGCAGATTATCAACAGTTTGTGGTAACAGAATTCGATATGGGATTTGGAAATATCGTCCTGTCGTTGGTAAAACCAATACCCCGTAACCATCAATAAACTCTGGGAATATACCAATTGAGTCGTCAAATCGTGCTTCGTTGCATACATCATGTTCTGTTAATTTATAATCACCAACGATCTTTCTTGAATCGCGTGTGCCAAGAGTCATACCGAAAGTACGTAGTTTTGCCGATTCAAAACCAGGAAGATGAGCTCGAAGGGCTTTGATAGCAAGCAATGCTTGTTTTCGTCCTTCGATTTCTGCTGCAGTCAGATCCCAAACATCGGTTGGGTCATAACCGGTCATATAGACCATATTTAGATTAGTAGCTTCACCTGAATCAGTGATTGTACTCCAGGTACCACCGATGCTCTTAATATTTTCAGGGATGATCCCTTCCGCTTGAGCTAATTTAAAAGGTTTATCGAGATATTTTGTAAATAGATGATCTTCTTTACCTGTGGTTTTGATCTCCCATTCATCTCCCCAGTCAGCGTAGGTGGATGGATAAGCTCGAACGTATTCATTGAAACGAGCTTTATCGATTCCTGAACAAGAAAATACAACCGTTACGCCAAGCATCTCGTTTTTGGGCGTTTTGACACAGGGCGCGCCGGAGCGATAAGCGATATCAGCATCTCCGGAAGCATCGATGACGACTTTTGCAAGGATTGCCTTACGTCCCATTTTACTTTCAGTGATAACACCGATGATCTTGTTGTCTTCAAGGATAGGCGCGACGACTGTGCTGTGTAAAAGTGGAGTAATACCAGCTTCTTGAACAAATTGGTCAGCGACGACCTTGAACATTTCTGCATCCAGGGCTTCATCATGTAACTGTGGATCACTGTACATTGCGCCTAATTCACGCGCCCGCTGTTCAAACTCTATGCCAATGCCTTCCACATCGGTCGTACCTTCGTATCGATACCAGGAAATGGTTTCGACGCCGACTTGGGTAATCACACCTCCGAAACATCCATAACGTTCGATTAGGATCACTGATACACCTTCTCGAGCTGCTGCTATCGCTGCAGCCAATCCTCCTGGTCCACTTCCAACGACTAAGACATCAGTTTCCTCAATTACTTCAACATTCTGTGATGGCTCGATGATTTGTTTCATAGTTATATAGGTAAAGCGCCATGTTCTATGGTTAATGCAAGAATGTCTTTCGAATTAATTTCACGAGAAGGTACATTCTTTTGAACCGCCAGGGAAGCAGCTGCTCCCATAGCTTGTCCCATTGCCATGCATACGCATTGTGCTCGAATGCCAGCCAGCGCTACACGATGGGCTGAGATAATTCTACCAGCAGCGGTTATACGGGCACTATTGCGTGGGATTAATGCTCGATAGGGTACTTTGGGTAACAGGTCTTTTGATTCGTGAAACACGACATCGCAGCCATCTTTTTGGCTGTGCATGTCAATATAGTTAAAGGCATTGCATATTTTGTCTTCAAAGTCTGTGGCTTGCATGAAATCTTCTTTTGTAACGATATATTCGCCTTTGATACGAAACGTTTCTCTGGAGACAGCACGTGGATACATTGTGTCAAGCACAGCGCGTTCGCATCCTGGGATGGATGAGGTGAGGAATTTATACATACGCAGCATACGTTGACGACCTTCTAAATTGGCAAATGTTTGTCCATCAGCATTGGAGGTATCCGAATCATAAATATGAGTGCAATTATGTCCGCCATGATCGAGATAGTATTTAAAAGAAAGCATATTGGGATACGCGAAGTCACCTTTTTGGATTTCTCCCTTCTCGAGCGCTTCTTCATAGATGATTTGGACTTCTTTTTCCCATATTTGGTCATGTTGTATGCCACCAATTCGGTATTGGTATGATCCTGGTTGGCGGACTTCATCACGCATCACTTCCAATCCGAGCAAGCGTGCAACATCTGAATCACCGCTGGCATCGATGACTTCTTTGGCTGTGGTGAACCGTTTTATCCCGCGTCCCATGGATGTAATTTCCCACGTATCACCAATAGCTTTAATATCGGAAACAAATTCGTGATAGTGGATGATTAAGCCTGCTTTGGCTGCTTCTTCTTCGACCACAGCGACATAGATGGGGATGTTGATATAACTATAATATCCTGGGGATTCTACAGGACGTCTCCTAGTGTAATCGGGTATCGGTAAGCCTTCGATTTGCTTTGATTTGGAGAAAAGTTCCCATGGAATACCCAATACTACTGGTCCATTAGTGCTGAAAAAATGGTTGGGCATATTTACCCCGCCGGCTGTCATCGTTCCTGCCAGCATAGAACCTGCTTCAATGACTGATGTGCGGACACCTGTTCTGGCAGCCTGTAAAGCTGCAATATGTCCAGCAGTTCCTCCGCCAACGACTACTATATCAACTGATTCCTTCACTGTTTTCATTTTGCTTTGTTTCTCCTGAGAAGAGAATCTGATAGCGTGGAAAGAGATTTGTTTATAATTATCTTACCCTCTTTGCAAACCTATTCGATTTTTGATTTGGAGTGAGTGTCCGACAAGCATGTATGGTATTCAAGTCGGACACTCTTTTCAAATACTCACCCAAAAATAGAGGGTTTCCTACTTATCGCCAACGACCCAAGTTCCAAACAACCAGTAGCTTTCTGCGGAATTAGGTTTGTAGTCCATGACACGTGTACGAACTGCTTCAAAGGAAACTGGTTCGTACAA
>CAZJMV010000073.1:0-2616 GCA_964547225.1 uncultured Anaerolineaceae bacterium
TTACAGCAAGCATCCAACGGGAATGTTGAGATCACTTGGAACCCGGTGACTGAGAGACCGAGTTTTATACGCGGCGATTTCCCCGTTGATGTTGAAATAAATGCAGGTAAAGTTGACCTGGAAGCGACTGCGAGAGTTTTTATAGGAACGCATGCCTCGCTTCTTGGCTTGAACAACGTCTCTGAAGAACTGAGATTGATCAAAGCGGAAAAAGATGATTTAGGAATGGATCATTTGACTTTCCAACAGGTCTATCAAGGCATCGATGTCTATGGCGCGCTAATGAAAGTGCATATGAAAGATGGCGGCAATGCGGTCTACGCGCTCAGTAATGGCAGTACGCCGAATATCAAAGTTGATGATATTCAGGCTGATCTCAGCGCTGATGAAGCCTTAGCGATTGCCCGAAAAGCGCTGCCAACTGGAGAGCTCGCCTCTGAAGCGCAATTGGCGATTTATACCAAGAACTCAAGTGCAACAACGCAAGCTCATTTGGCTTGGTTTGTTGAATTGCGCGATGATCAAATCCCAGCTCGAAATATCTATGTGATCGATGCGAACAGCGGGAAGATATTGGAAGAAATAAATAAGCTCTATCTGAATGGAGGGTTCAGTCAAGCAATCCAAGCAAGCCAAGAGAAATGGGGGCTTCAATCCTCTGATGACCCAGAACCGCAAGAACCGATTTCTTACATGAGCAATCCCGCCGTGCTCTATTGCCAGGACATGGGATACACGCATCGCGTTGTCGATGGCGAAGATGGTCAATACGGCGTATGCGAGCTGCCTGATGAAGTGTGTGGGGATTGGGATTTCTTGAACGGTAAATGTGGTCAAGAATATTCCTATTGCGCTCAGCAGGGCTACGGCATCCGAACGCTATCTAATGGGAAGGATGGCTTCTCTCGGGAGTATGCAGTCTGTGTGGATCACAGCGGTTATTCGATTAACAGCGTAAGCAATCTTTCCGAATTGGCGGAAAAGTCGGCTGGTTGTGGGAAGGATATGGACAGCGTTATAGCAGAGACGGAAGAAGCGAGTCCGGATTTGTTGCAGGAATTAGCGGATAGCGATCCACCAGCTTCTTTTGATTGGCGCAATTATCAGGACGCCGATTGGCTGACACCGATCAAGAATCAGGGTTCCTGCGGAAGCTGCTGGGCTTTCTCTGCGGTGGGGGTCGCGGAAGCGGCTTTCAATATAGCTAATGATAATCCCAATTTGGATAGAAACCTATCAGAGCAGTATATTACTTCAGATTGTCACAGCCTGTGGGGTTATCAAACTTGTTGTGGCGGATGGAAGAATTACGCCCTTGATTATATCCGCGACAACGGTATCCCTGATGAAAGCTGCATGCCGTATGAGGATGCAATCGGTTGTACTTGCGGGAGCAGTTGTAATTCGGATTGTGCGTATAGTGGTTCGGGTCAGTGCAGCGATACGACCTGCTCTGACCGCTGCAGCGATTGGAGCAGCCGTTTGCAGACCATTTCAGCAGCTGGCTATGTCGGCTCTGATCGCACAACGATCAAACAGACGCTGGTCGATAAAGGTCCCTTAGCGGTTTCGATCGGGATTGGATCTTCGTATGGTGGTTATTGGGATGGCGACATCTATCGCTGTACCAATGATTCTGGGTCCAACCATGCGGTTGCGATTGTAGGCTATGATGATGGTGATCAATATTGGTGGGTGCGTAATAGTTGGGGATCATGGTGGGGAGAGAATGGCTATTTCAAACTTGGCTATGGAGAATGTCGCATCGAAAATTCAGTCTATTATGCCGAGGCGGAAGCAGAAGCCGAAGCCGCCGCCGCTGCTTTTTCTGCCGCTCCGACCACGGGTGATGCGCCGCTCGAAGTTGACTTCACGGATCAGAGCACAGGCGATATTGACACCTGGTCTTGGAATTTCGGGGATGGCGGCAGCAGTTCACTCCAAAATCCATCCCATACTTATTCGCTGACCGGTACGTATACCGTCACGCTCTCGGTCTCCGGACTTGGAGGCAGCGATCAGGAGCAGAAAAGCGCTTATATCACCGTCACTCAACCCGGTTCACCACCCTCAGCGGCATTCAGCGCGACCCCGACGACAGGAGATGCACCCCTTGAGGTTGATTTTACAGATCAAAGTACGGGAGAAATCACTGCTTGGGAATGGTCATTTGGAGACAGCGGCAGCAGCTTATTACAAAATCCTGAGCATACGTATTCTGAAGCAGGAACCTATACCGTTACGCTAACTACCACTGGTCCGGGCGGCAGCGACGAAGAAACGAAAGCAGCCTATATCAGCGTTACTGAACCGCCACCGCCACCATCCGCGGCGTTCAGCGCCACGCCTACGTCAGGCGATGTGCCGCTTGAAGTTGATTTCACGGATCTGAGTACGGGCGATATTTCTTCTTGGTCTTGGAATTTCGGGGATGGCGGCAGCAGTGCCTCCCAAAATCCAAGTCATACTTATGACGAAGCTGGCACTTACACCGTCTCGCTAACGGTCACCGGTGATGGCGGTAGTGATCAGGAACAGAAGGCTTCCTATATCAGCGCCACTGAACCGGTCATCATTTGTACGCCCGCTGAAACGATATCTTGCGGCGCTTCTATC
>CAZJMV010000074.1:0-15065 GCA_964547225.1 uncultured Anaerolineaceae bacterium
TCTACGCTGCGTACAATCATTATACTGGATCGAAGCAAATAAAAATCTATCCGTACAATAATCACGAAGGCGGCGATAACTTTCAAGTATTAGCCCAAGCGCAATTTCTTTCTAAAATAACTTTGACAACGTCAAGTATATCTGTTTAGAGTGCTTGATATCTTAGACATTTGGGATTAAAAGTTGAGCAATCACTAAAATTTGTTTGACAAATTTTTCATTTATATATATACTTACGATTAAAATTTGTATTATAAAAGGAAAACCAAAAAACCACAATTTCCAAGATTTCGGGATTATATGAAACTAATTTTACTTTACTGTGTTTCTTTGTGTAGAAAAATTACCTCGGCTTAATGCTGAGGTTTTTTTGTAATACTTGTCTGGACAAAATTATAATTGTGATAATTGGTACTTGTACTATGAAAGGAGAGTGGACCTAATAAAAACAAAAAAATAATTTCATATTAAATTAGACAATTAAAGCAAGATTTGTTATTAATTTATTCTTTAATTCTGAGGAGAAATATTATGGCAACTGAAGAAAAATTTGAAAATGTATGGCAGTTAGAAGAAGGTGAAATTCGCAAACCGGGTATTGCTCACATCGTTGCTTTGGCACTCTTCACCGGTATCGGAATTGTTGTTGGTACCTTTGGAAGCTTAGCTGTCCCAATTGGTTTTGTATCAGCCTTTTGGCCAGGTCAAGCTATTCAGGCAGTCGGTTCAATTTGGTACGGTATGTGGGGTGGAATTGCTGCTTTCCTTTTCCCGCTGATCTCAAATGCTATGAGCGGGTCAGCACCTTTACCAGTATCCATAGCTTATATTCCTGGCAACTTTGTACAGGGTATCGCAGCCGGTTGGATTTTCCGCCAATTAAAACTCCACCCAGCACTCAAGTATGGTCGTGATTGGTTGTGGTTCACAGTTGTCGGCATTCTCGCGGCAAATGCATTTGGCGCTTTCTGGGGTACTTGGGTCCTTCGTCTGTTCGGTTTGATCACTCCCGACTCACATTTGGTCGCTTGGGCTGGATGGTTCATGGGTAACTCAGTTGCTTCATGGGTGCTCGGCGTCTTACTGCTCAAATTCTTATCCCCATTGGTTATCAAGACCAAAGCCTTCTGCAAAGGTTACTGGGCATAAATTAATTTTTATTTTAATTGATCAAAGAGGGCTGGGTCAATCCCAGCCCTTTCTTAAGTAAAAACTTATTAGGAAAAATATATGGAACAAACAGCAGCAGTTGCAACCTCAACCTTGGTTGCTCAACCACCGCAGAGAAAAATGCGTCGTACTCTTTTAGGTACGGTGCCAGTACAATCTCCGCTTTATCAATTACATCCTGTAACTAGGCTTTTCACCCTGCTTTTTTTAGGTGTTATTTCCCTCTTTATCTTAATTCCTGAAATTAACGTAGCCCTTATTATCCTTATTCTAATTTATCTTCGTTGGGCAAAGGTGGATATCTCTGGACTGAGAATATATTTACCGCTAACAGTAACGGTGGCGATATTCATGTTCTCTGTTTCGATTGCCTTCCCAACGATTAAGCCAGAATATCATCCATTTGTATTTTTAGGGATCACTTTTTATTATGAATCCCTTTTCTTTACTTTCGCTAGTTATTGGCGCTTGATGGCAATGCTATTTGGTACGATTCAATATTTCTCAACCAATCGTGAGCGGGATACCTTGGTCGGCATTCGGACTTTAAAAGCACCTTTTGTTGTTACGTATTTTTTCAGTCTTGCCTTGCGATCAGCGGGTATGTTCTTGGAAGATATGCGAACTATCCGAGAAGCTGAACGAGCCAGAGGATTAGATGAATCTTCTATGGCTTTACGTGATCGTGCAAAACTATATGCCATGTATATGATCCCGCTCTTTACATTGGCGATCAGACGAACGGATGAGATCAGTAATGCTTTATTTGCCCGCGGTTATACAATATCAGGAAAACTTGAAGATGGTGTAAAACGAAGCGATTACATACTCACATTATATAAAATCAGGACAGTAGATAAAGTCTTAATTACTATAATGGTAACCACCTTTGTGCTGGTTGGCGTCTTGCAAATTGGGTATGGGACATTTTCGATGGAACACTCCCCACTTTTCAAATTTTTATTATCGTTTCTTAACTAGGGAGATGTATTAATGAAGGCTGTATCTATAAAAGACCTTGGATGGAAATATGCTGGCAGAAATAACTTCGCCATAGAACATATCGATTTAGATATTGAAGAAAATACTTTTACTAGTGTTGTTGGACCAAATGAACATGGAAAGACAACCCTTGTATCTTGTATTAAGGGACTAATCCCGAATAGTTTTCATGGTGTTTGGCGGGGTGCTGTGGAGATTTTTGGAGATGATATGCGCCAAATGTCATCTCAAAAGTTAGCTGATGATATTGGTTTTGTTTTCGCTGATCCAGAGGCACAATTCACTTCCATGACGGTTGAAGAAGAATTAGTGTTTGGGCTGGAAAATATTGGTTTGCAAATTACCGAAGTAGAAGAACGTTTGAAGTGGGTGACAGAGATTGCTATGATCAGCGACTTGCTTGATAAACCACCTTACGAAATTTCTGGTGGTCAAAAACAGCGCGTCGCGATTGCTAGTGTCTTGGCGATGAAACCGCGCATCATGATCTTGGATGAACCAACTTCGATGCTTGATCCTTTGGGTAAAGATTTTATTTTCGAGATTCTCACGAATCTTAAAAAAGAACAAGATCTCACAATAATTGTTGTTGAACATAATATTGAGCAGGTAGCTCCACTTTCTGATCAGTTGATATTAATGTATGATGGACATGTTGCTAAAAATGCACCTACGACAGAATTTTTTGAGGATAGTGGGTTTTTAGTTGAACATGGTATTAATCCACCCCAAGCAACTATGTTTATGGACAAACTTAAAGAAGAAAATATTTTTACTGGTGCTTTACCAGTAGTAACCGAAGTGGCTACGAAAGATATTGAAAAGCTTCTTAGTAAATGAATAGCAAAAGGAATAAAAATGACTGGTGAAAAACTAATTGAAGTCTCAAACCTCGTCTTTGAATATCCTGACGGAACCTTAGCGTTAGAAAATGTAAATGTAGATATCTTTGAAAACCAATTTATTGCCTTGATCGGTCAGAATGGTGCCGGAAAGACTACCATTGCAAAAACACTGAATGGACTTCTAAAACCAACTTCAGGGTATGTGAAAATTGATCAATTAGATACCAAAGACAAAGGTACAACAAAAAAAATTGTCACCAAAGTAGGCTATGTTTTTCAGAATCCTGATCACCAACTTTTTAATAATACGGTTTACAAGGAAATTGCATATGGTCCTAGAAATATTGGTTTACCTGAAGATGAAGTCGACGAACGCGTCGTTGAAGCTGCTCAGGTATGTGGTATTGAAGAGGACCTTTTTAAAGAACACCCCTTTTTCCTGACAAAAGGTCTTCGTCAACGTGTCGCGATTGCTTCCATTTTAGCGATGCGCCCTCGTACGATTATCGTCGATGAACCGACCACAGGACAAGATTTACGCCAATCTATTGAAGTTATGAATTTCCTTAGAGATCTTTGGGAGAATGAAGGACATACGATAATTATTATTACCCATGAAATGCCGATTGTGGCTCAATATGCCCAACGGGTGGTTGTTTTAGCAAAGGGAAAGATCCTCATGGATGGTACAACCCGTGAGATTTTCTCTGAACCTGAAATACTTGCGAAAACATTCGTTAAACCACCTCAAATCACCCGTTTAGGACAATCTCTTGCAAAATATAATTTCCCGAAAGATATTCTAACCGTTCCTGAGATGTATGATGCTTTTCTAGAAGCACGCAATAGTAGAGTCTAAATAGGCAGCGGATATCGATTTGATTATGGAAGCGATCTCTTTTTCATCGGAGGGTTTCCAGTTATCTGGTGTTCTCTGGGAACCAGATTCAATTGATCTCCGTGCAGTTATTTTCTGTCACGGAGCTTTTGAATTCCAAGAGAATTGGTATCCTTTTGCAGAGCGCTTAAAGGATGAAGGCTACACATGTTTCACATTTGATTTTGTTGGGCATGGGCAAAGCGAAGGTCGTCGTAACATGGTCGATCTTAAAACCTGGGCTTATAATTTGCGTGATGCCATGAACCTTTTGCAATCCCGTGGATACAAATGCTTTGCTGTGGTTGGTTTCGGAATTGGTGGCAGTGCCGCGCTTTTAGCTGCAGCGCATGATCGTAGGATCAAATCGATTGTGCTCCTATCAACCCCAGTTTTGTTAATACCTTCTTTAGCTGAACGTATTGCCTATGGAGTTGCTACCAGTTTTGCAAAGCTGAAGAAAGTGCTCTATAAAAAAGAGCACACCATTTCAATGCTGACTGACATGGATGAACTACAATTATTCTTTGATTCACAAGATAATGAAGCCTATTTTTCAGATCATAAGGTGCGTGAAATTTATGGGGCAATTCCGATACCAGCTAGTTTGGATCGTTCCTGGATGGATATCACCAAGGCAGTTAAAAAGGTAAAAACAGCAGTCCTGATCATTCATGCAGATGCTGACAAAATGATCTCATCCAAACAAGCTAACAAAATCTATGATTTATTGCCTGGAAAAAAAGAAATCCATCTGCTTGGAGAAAGCGGGCATGCGATTCATTTAGATCATCAAAAGGAACAAGCTTATAAGCTGATGGCTAGGTGGATCAAGAAGAACCTGGATAAATAATATACCAATTAAAAAATAGGAAAAATAAGACGCAAGCGGAAATGATTAATCGCTTGCGTCCTTTTTATTCTTCAGGCTGGTTTTTATTGACGTGGTTTCTTGAGTAAATCAGTTATTTCTTTACTGAAAACACTATCTAGATTATTCATATTCTGTGAAGCGGGTTTGCTGAACAAGCCTGTGTGGCTGATATCGAGTTTGGAATCACATACTGTCATTAGCATACGGCAACCTGCTTCTACGGGATCTACGATGGGCATAACAACTCGCTCATGCAGTTCTTTGGTGAACCCGGTCAATCCTGCACATCCAAGTAATAATACTTCCGCGCCGCGTTCACGTAATTTCATACTGGCTTTCTCCAATACCAATAAAGTAGCTTGGCGGTCTTTTTCGAAATCAAGCACTCGTAAATCGAGCGATTCAGTGCCTGTATAGCGGGCTTCTAGTCCATAGGTACGCACCATGCTGTCCATTAACTCAACTGCTCGCCGCATCCCTGCTAGGATCCCAAATTGAGCTCCTAATAATAAAGCTACCGACATCGAGGCTTCAGCGATGCCGATCACAGGGACTTCGCTGATTTCTTTCAAGACAAACAAGCCTGGATCCCCGAAGCAAGCCAATACCACACCGTCGACATCTTGATATTGTTCAAGTAATGGTATAACCGCGACGCTTGCCAAATGATAATCGGTCCAAGATTCGAGTGATTCTGGCCCTGCTGGAGCGCGTTTGACCTCACATTTCCACGGATCTAGAAAGACGCGTTTAGCAGTCGCTTCAATTTCAGCTGTCATATTGACTGATGTATTTGGATTTATCACAAGTGCTTTAGGCATTTTTTTTCGCTCCTATTCAGTCACTAAACCGTCTTTCATATCACTTTCGCGTAATTTTGGATTTCGCTTCTCCGGATGTCCAAAACCACCTCCACATGGACACATATCCCGAATGATAGTTCCTGCTTTGACGGGCATATTGTCAATCTTGGAGGATAATAGCTGACCTTTTTTATTCTCTTCGAAGATCACGACGCCACCAGTAGCGCCATCTTCACCGCCTTTTAATCCCCAAGGGGCATGGCGGAATCCATCTCCCTCCACAGATATAAAACCATCCACTAACATACGTGTGTCGCGCAATGGACCGAAACCACCCCGATATTGTCCATCTCCGGCAGCATTTTCTCGCAATTCATATAATTCAACCCGCAACGGATAGTGCGCTTCTATATCTTCGATTGGATTGTTCTTTGTATTGGCGTATAGAATATCGACAGCATCCAATCCATCCATCCCTTCCATACCACCATAAGCACCTTCTGTGACATCCATATAGATCCAAGAATCCCCTTGTTCTGTCACGCTCGAGAAGGTAACTGCTTTGGTTGTTGAACAGCCTGCGCAAACATCTGCAGGAAGGATATCCTGTAATGCCTTCACGATCAGGTTCGAGACCATTTGTCCGCCACAAAATCTACCAATGGTAGGAGCTGGGAAACGTGGATTAACGATCGTACCTTCGGGGGCATGAATTGATATCGGTCGGAACATCCCTGCATTATGCGGTAGGTTCGGGTTTTCGGTTTCTGGAAGCAATAACATACGTAAAGTAAGTAGAACCGCCATATCAGTTGTACCGTAAAAAGGCATATTGATTGGAGCATGGTCTAACTGCGGTGCGCTTCCGGTCAGATTGACATGAATTTCATCGCCTTTGATTTTAATGGTCACACAGATTGGAATATCTACTTCATCTGTATCTTCATAACCATCCAGATAGCCTTTCGCGGAATACGTTCCATCGGGTAGATTCCTAATCACATCCCGCATGCGCATTTCAGCGATATTCAATAACCGTTGTGTGGAGCGTTTAAGTTTTTCGATCCCATAGCGTTCTACCAGATTTTGAAAACCACGTTGTCCCCAGCGACAAGCAGCCGCTTGTGCACGAAGGTCACCGACAACCAGTTTTGGCATACGAACATTATTCTCAATTAATCTCCAAGCAGCCGGGACTGGTTTACCACCTAATTCAACTGGGTAAGCTAATAAACGGATCCCTTCACTATAGGTGTCGTGGGCTTTAATGATGCAGGTGCCTGGAACAGCCGCGCCAATATCGACATGGTGTGCCGCGGTTCCCACGAATCCGAACAGTTCATCACCCACATAAAGCGGTGCAATTGCCCCAATATCAGGACTGTGACTAGCCCCTGTATAGGGGTCATTATGTAAATAAATCCCTTCTGGGTCTAATTCTTCTCCAGCATCCTGTATGGTTTTCATCATGCCCCGGCAATAACCAGCCAGCGGTCCCATTTGCAAGGGGGTCGTCTCTGCTTCGGAAAGCAATTCAAAATCCATCGATACGATCGCAGCGCCATAGTCATCTGATTCTCGGATGAGCGAAGAGTAAGCAGCTCTCTTTAAGCGATGCCCAACCTCTTTAGCCAATGTTGTCAAAGCTCCATAAATTACTTGATCTTCCAAGGTAAGTTTTTTAGAATTTTGATTATCCATCATTTTCTCACTCATTTTTCTTGATCCTCATGAATCCACCGTCCGCTACTTTGGCGACCCAACCGCTAGGGATATAAGTTGTGGCATCGTTTTCCATCACAATAGCCGACCCATCCAACTGTGTTCCAATGGATAATTCATGTCGTTGGTAAACAATCGCCTTTGACTTTACCGGGACCATCTCTTCACCATTGTTAAGAGATCCATATTCCCAAACTTCAACTACATCTGTAGAGGTGTCCTGTTTGAATGTATCGTTTGGGAAAGACCATTCTGCAGCCGGGATTTCCCAAGCAACGCGTAATTCAACCCATTCAACAGGTGAATTGGGCATCGAAAAACCATATTCGTGTTCATGGGCAATATGGAATCGTTTGGCAATTTCATCAACATCTTTTGGATCATCAATATTGATCTCAACCTCAAATCCCTGCCCAAGATAACGCAACCCTGCCGTTCGTAATATTTTTGCCTCTTCTGGGGGCAGTGCAGAGAGGTTTTCATAGGCTTTATCGAAGTAACTTTGTGAATCTTCCGAAGTGATTTCTGCTAAAGGTCTTAGCACAGTAACCGCGGACTCGCGTCGATCTGGTGCAACCAATAATCCCCAGGCTGCCAAGAGCCCTGGTCGAGGCGGGACGATCACTTCTGCTAGCTGTAGGGTCTCCGCTATGCCGCAAGCTAACAATGGTCCTGCTCCACCTGCAGCAACCAAAGCTAGCTCTGCAGGATCCATTCCACGTGAGACGGTACGTTCACGGATGCCAAAAGCGATATTCGCCTCTGCTAGCGCTAGGACATCCAAGGCTGCTGAGATTTCGGCTTCCGCGCCGAATTCCTTTTTGAATGCTTCACGCGCAAGATTTGCCGCAATTGGTATCTTGCCACCTAATAAAATATTTGTTGGTAATCGTCCTGCCACAACAGCTGCATCGGTTACTGTTGGTTGATCTCCGCCGCGCTGATAACATACCGGACCAGGATTAGCGCCAGCCGATTCTGGACCGACGTGTAATGCACCATAATCATCGCGATATACTAGAGAACCTCCTCCAGCTCCTATGGTATGTAAATCAAGCATGGGGATTTGCAGAGGGTAGCCGCCAATTTGCCTTTCTTCCCATGGAGCTTCATTCAATCTTCCCTCTCGAATAACAACAATATCTGAACTTGTTCCACCAACATCCAAACCAACACAATGTCGCAGCGCCAGTTCCGTAGAAACATTGACCACTGCGTTTCCAGCAGCAGCCGGTCCGCTTAATCCAAGTCTAATTGGGGTTCTGCGTAGATCGCCGTTTACTTCATCTGATTGCATATCAACAGCTTCAAGACCGCCGTTGCTGGTCATCAGCATAAGCTGCAAACCATCCCAACGTGCATCTAGCTCCTTTGCCAAACTGGATAAATAAAGTGCTGCACCAGGCGCTACACGCGCATTCCAGGCGGTCGTAAGGAAACGCTCATATTCCCGAAAACGGGGAGATACTTCATGCGAAGTAATCACGAAAACATCTGGTGCTTCTTCTCTTATCCATTGCTCAGCCATTTGCTCATGTTTGGGGTAACGGTAGGCATGCAGAAAGCCGACTGCAATAGCTTCGATACCCTCAGAAGCCAGTTTTTGGGCAGCCGCTCGCACTTGTTGCTCATCTAAGGGTATTACGGTCTCTCCCATCGAGTCAATGCGTTCTTCTACTGTGATACGCCATCTTCTGGGTGAGGGAGGATAGTGTTGCTGAGGAATTTCTTGTCGGATAGCATAATTCAATGGTCGTTCGTGTCTGCCAATATGCAGGACATCCCGCATGCCGTTACTGGTAATAAAACCAGTCTTGGCGCCTTTTCGTTCCAACAACATATTTGTCACCAAGGTAGTACCGTGCAAGAAACGATCGGGCGCCTTTTTCAATCCCAGAGCTTCCAAAGCAGATAATACCGCCACTCCTGGATTCTCTGCATTGGATGGCACCTTAGCTGTTGCAATGCCATCCGATGAAACCGCGATTGCATCTGTAAACGTCCCCCCGATGTCTATCCCAATACGTAATTCAGATTTTTCCATAGTTCTTTCCTTATTAAAATGTTTTGGGGGTTCTTTTGAGATCGTAATTTACGATTTCTTATTTTGTTTTCATTATTTTTTCGAAAATTTTGAAATAGTATATAGAGTAAATAATCCATGAATAATCTCATGTTAATCCAATCGATATTAAAGTTAACAGGAAAATATATGTCAGACAATTATCATAATCTTACCATCAATGAATACCGATTTGAAGAGGATTTTGAGGAATTAAGTAAAATTGGTAAAATCGGGAAAACAGGAGTAAACAGACCCGTGTTTAGTGAGGCTTTTTTTGAAGCGCGTGACTGGTTCCGTGAAAAAGCACAACAAGCCGGGCTTGAATCAATAATCGATTCGGCTGGTAATCATATCATGCGTTATCCATGCGAAGATCCAGATGCCCCCTCGTTTTTATTGGGTTCTCACCTTGATTCAGTACCCAATGGTGGACGATACGACGGCGCTTTGGGAGTCTTAGCAGCATTGGAAGTTCTACGACGGATTTCAGAACTGGGCATAAAATTACCAATTCACCTTGAAGCGCTTGACTTCAGTGATGAGGAAGGAACTTTAGTAAGTTTCTTGGGAAGTTTTGCAATCACTGGCATGCTTGATCAAAGTATTTTAATACAACCACGTGGTGGAAGAGAGAGGTTTCTGGACGCTCTTCATCGAGCAGGTCTGAAAGAAGATGAAATATTAAATGCAAAGCGCGATCCTGATTCATTTGCAGGTTATCTGGAATTACATATAGAACAAGGTCCATTTCTTGAACAATCCGGTCATCAAATTGGCATTGTGCAAGCCATCGCTGGGATCGCCTTTTATCGCTTAAGATTTATTGGACGCGCTGATCATGCAGGTACGATCAGCATGCAAGATCGCCTGGATGCTGCTCAGGGCGCGAGCGCTTTCACATTATCCGTCCGGAAAATCCTTTTACGTGATTTCCCGCATTGTAAAGCCAATGTCGGGAATGCTACCGTAATCCCCGGTGCTTTTAATATTGTGCCTGAGGTGGTTGCACTAGATTTTGAATGCCGAGCCGATGACTTAGAGATTTTTGAAAAAATTCAATCTATTTTACTTGATCAAGCACGACTGGATGCCGAGCGATTTGGATTAGGTTTAGAGGTCGAATTCTTAGGAAAACGAGATCCAGTAGCAATGGATACAGACCTACTGAGCGTCATTCAAAAAGCCTCAGATCACCTCGCTTTGTCTTCTCAAAGGATCACCTCTTGGGCAGGACATGATGCCCAAGCGATGGCGGATGTTTGTCCAACAGCCATGATCTTCATTCCCTCAATAGGTGGAACAAGTCACTCCCCAGATGAATTTTCTAGGTGGGAGGACTGCGTCAATGGCGCTAATGTTTTGCTGCAAGCTACGCTAATGCGGATTCTGGGAACCAATTTCTAAATAACTTGACAGCCCAATTGATTGCCTCTATAATCGATCTTGTTTGCTGTTAACGCTAACAATTTCCGAGAATTCTATGTCAGAACGACCTACAATAGTCGACGTTGCACGCGAAGCTGGTGTCTCCCTGATGACTGTCTCTAGGGTGGTCAATCAAAAGCAGGATGTTAGTCAAGCTACTCGTCAAAAAGTCCTCCAAGTAATCGACGCATTGGGGTATCGACCATCGGGTATTGCGCGTGGCTTGGCGACCAATCGCACGAGAACGCTCGGGATAGTTGTCCCGGATATCGATAATCCCTTTTTTTCAGGTGTCGTGCGAGGCGCTGAGAACCAAGCTTATGCAGAAGGTTATAGTGTTTTTCTTTGTAATACCGAAGAAAATCAGGAACGCGAAATTTCCGTTCTTGCATCTTTGGAAGAAAAACAAGTCGATGGCTTGCTGCTTTGCAGTTCGCGGTTGAACGAGGATGATTTGGAAACTGTTATTCAGAGATTTCCTGTGCTTGTATTACTATCTAGGGAATTATCTCACCAGGAAGTTGGTACTTTGTTGATCAATGATCTCCTAGGGGGAGAAATGGCAGCCTCCCATTTGATCGAAAAGGGACACACAGCGATCGGGCTAATATCAGGTCCGCAAATTTCGCATAGTGGACAAAGACGCTTGCGAGGTTACCACTTAGCGCTTTCTAAAAACCAAATCCCTTATCAGCCACAGTGGGTGAGTTACTGTCCCCCAAATGTGGAAGGTGGTTATCAGGCAACGCTTGGCTTGCTAAAGCAAGAACCATTCCTGACTGCATTAATTTGCCATAATGATCTTGTGGCAGTCGGCGCTCTACAGGCTTGTTTAGAATTGGGTTACCAGGTTCCTGAAGATATTGCTATCATGGGATACGATGATATATTGATTGCCTCGTTAGTTACTCCTGCGCTTACGACTATTCATGTGCCGCGTCTTGATCTGGGTGCAAAAGCAATGAACTTATTATTACACCAAATCAATCAAGAAGAGGTTGAAAGTAAAAAGATTTTGATCAATCCTGAGTTGATTGTTCGAGATAGTACTTAAAGATCGCTTGACATGCAAAAACAAGAATGGGATACGATCCTCCAGTGTAGTCACAGTCAAGCTTTGCATGCGCCTCCGATTGCCTTAATTGTGGATAGCCCTTGGATTCCAGGATATTTAGGGTTATCTACGATTGATTACTTGACCAACCCAGAAATATGGCTTAAGGCTAACTTGGATATTGTTCAGCAGTTTCCTGAAATTATCTTCATCCCTGGTTTTTGGGTCGAAATGGGAATGGCAGCTGAGCCGAGTGGTTTTGGTTGTCGCATCAATTTTTTTGACCATACGACGCCAACAATTCATGCTTGTATTTCTTCCGTAGATCAAGTTGATCAGCTTGTACGACCGAATCCAAATCACGATGGTTTCATGCCGATCATCTTGAACTACTACCGCTATTTGGAACCGAGGATCAACGATTCTGGGCATCGAATAAAAATCGTCGCTGCCCGAGGTCCGCTAGCTGTTGCTGCACATTTACTAGGTGTGACTGATTTTCTTCTGGGGGTAAAACTAGATCCTAAAAATACGCATGGGATATTGAAGATCACAACGGAACTCTCTCGAAATTGGCTCGAAGCGCAGGCAAGCGTTCTCCGTGATGTTGAGGGTGTTTTGTTATTGGATGATATGGTTGGTTTTCTTTCACCTGAAGATTATTTGGAATTTGCGCATCCTTATCTGAAGCATATTTTCGACGCTTTCCCCGACACCTTAAAAATTTTTCACAATGATATGGATAGCAACGTGTCTTATCCTTACCTTAATGAATTGGGTATTGATATATTTAATTTCACTCATCTGCAACCGATATCAAAGGTGCGTGATCTGGTTGGAAGCCAAATCTGTTTAATGGGCAATATTCCTCCGTTAGATGTTCTTGCAAAAGGGACTCCTCAGGATGTGAAGAATAGTGTCAATGAGCTTTTGAGCGGATTAGCACATGCCCAAGGTTTTCTGCTTTCAGCAGGCGGTGGGGTTTCACCAGGCACTTCCAAAGAGAATGTATCAGCTTTGATAACAGCAGCGCATCAATTTTCCGTGAGAGGAGCATCTTATGCTTAACGTAGTGATTATTGGAACGGGAGCGATTTCAGATCAACATATTCAGGCTTACCAAAAATTTTCTGATCAATGTCAGATCGTCGGGGTTTGCGATCTTTATCCTGAAAAAGCGCGCAAGAAAGCGGCAAAATATGGACTAGAAGTACCCATTTTCGATGATTATTGCAAGATGATTACTGAGTTGGAATTTGACTTGGCATCGGTCTGTGTGCCTCCTTTCTCACACGCTGAAGTGAGCATTGATTTACTCAACGCTGGAAAACATGTCTTGCTTGAAAAACCAATGGGGACTTCTCTGGAAGAGTGCGATCGCATGATTGAGGCATCAAAAACAAATGCTGTGCTTTTGTCTGTTGTGGCACAGAATCGATTTAAAGATTCATGGATGAAATTAAAACAGATTGTTGATTCTGGGAAGATCGGTAAGATTCACCATGCTCGCATTGATTCCTTTTGGTGGCGCGGCAGTCATTATTATGACCTCTGGTGGCGCGGCGCCTGGGAAAAGGAAGGCGGGGGGTGTACATTGAATCATGCCGTTCATCATATTGACCTATTTCAATGGATCCTCGGAATGCCTGGAGAGGTGCAAGCGGTGATCACCAACCTGGCGCACGAAAATTCTGAGGTGGAAGATTTCTCAGCGAGTATTTTTTATTTTCCGGATGGTTCGATTGGTCAGGTCACCGCCTCGCTCGTTCATTACGGTGAACAGCAGGAGATGGTTGTGCAAGCGGAGAAAGCCATGATCGCTATTCCTTGGGATGTTAAGACATCTCAGCAAATGGCAAATGGGTTTCCACAAGCGAATCCCGCTTTTGAATCTGAATTACAGTCTTTCTATGAAAGGCTTCCAACTTTAAACGAGACAGATCATGTCGGACAGATCAAGAATTTTATTTCCGCTATTCTTGGGAAAGAAGAATTGCTTGTGGATGGGACGCAAGGTCGCAATACGATCGAATTGATCACCGCGATCTATCAATCTGGGACTTTTGGCGAGCGTGTAAGTCTCCCCCTTTCGCCTAATTCACCTTTCTACACTCAAAAAGGGATTTGGAAACATGCTCCACATTTCCATAAAAAAACGCTCAATATCGAAAATTTTGAAACTGATGAAATAAGCTTTGGAAGAAATATGGATCAAGCCTAATAAGGAGTAAACATAATGATGGATGAAAAAACAGCAGGTGTTGAGGCACGTAAAAATGGTATGAATTACGCCCCGAAGGGCAAACCCAATCCGGTTTGTAAAAGCAGTGAATTCCATTTCGCGGCTGTTGGCTTGGATCATGGACATATCTATGGAATGTGTAATGGGTTGACTGAGGCTGGTGCAGATCTTGTTTGGGTATATGATCCTGATATACACAAATGCGAAGCATTCAAAAAAGAGTTCCCACAAGTGAAGATCGCCCGATCTGAAGAAGAAGTTCTCAACGATGAGAGTATCCAAATGGTCGCCAACGCTGGTATTCCTGCAGATCGCTGTGCGATGGGTTTGAAAGTCCTTGATCATGGTAAGCATTATTTTTCGGATAAACCCCCATTGACTACTTTAGAGCAATTGCAGCAAGCGCGTCAAAAAGTCAAACAGACCGCTCTCAAGTATGCAGTTTATTACTCCGAGCGCCTGCATGTCGAATCAGGCGTCTATGCCGGTGAATTGATCGCGCAAGGCGCTATTGGTCGCGTCTTGCAAGTTGTCAATTTGGCGCCTCATCGCATTGGCTTGTCGAATCGTCCGGATTGGTTCTTCAACAAAGAACGCTACGGGGGAATACTGGTTGATATCGGCAGTCATCAGGTGGAGCAGTTTCTATCTTATAGTGGGGCTAAGGATGCGCGTGTATTGCACAGCACAATCGCTAATTACCATCACAAGCAGTATCCAGATTTTGAAGATTTTGGCGATGCGACCCTGCTGGCTGATAATGGCGCCACGCAATATTTCCGAGTCGATTGGTTTACGCCAGATGGGTTAGGGGTATGGGGAGATGGTAGAGTTTTTATCTTGGGAACGGACGGCACGATTGAATTGCGCAAATATATTGATATTGCCAGAGATGAAACAGGCGATCATATCTATCTTGTCAACCAAGAAGGGAAATATCATCTACCAGTGGCTGGTCAAGTCGGCTATCCATATTTTGGTCAGCT
>CAZJMV010000075.1:0-8130 GCA_964547225.1 uncultured Anaerolineaceae bacterium
AATATTGATCGGTGAAGGTATTATTGGTACAGTTGCTCAGACTGGTAAAGAAATCTTAGCAAATGATGTGCAAAAGGAAAGTCTCTATCGCCACGAAGATGCTTTAAATGAGACGCGCGCAGAAATCGCGATCCCGTTGATGATGAACCAACGTATCTTAGGTGTGCTAGATGTGCAAAGCAACCTAGAGAATGTTTTCACAGAAACGGATAGGTTGGTGTTGAGAACGCTTGCAGGGAATATATCTATTGCTATAGAGGGCATCCGTTTATTTAATGATGCTAACAAGAGGGCTAATCAGCTTGCCATCATCCAGGAAGTAATTCGAAAAATAACCTCCCTTTTAGACCAAGAAGTGTTGCTAGCTGAAGTGGTCAAATTGATCATCACCCATTTTGAGTATCCCTATGTTCATATTTTTACGGTACATCCAGGAAGACAAAGAGTCTTTTTGGAAGCAAGTAGTCAAATGCAAATCCAGCAAATGCGAAGAGATCATATTTCAATTGATATTAACGACCAAGTTGGATTGATCCCGTGGGTAGCTCGCAGCGGCGAAACTAGATTGGTGAACGACGTTTCTGATCATCCACTTTATACGCCTTCATTTCTGGGACTAAAAAATGTACAATCAGAATTGACGGTTCCTTTGAAGTTCGCGGGGGAAGTCTTGGGCGTTTTAGATATCCAAAGTGAAGTTCAAAATGCATTTGATAGACAAGATCAATTTATTTTCGAGACGTTAGCTGATAATATTGCGATTGCTCTGAGGAATGCCTATTTATATCGTTCAGAGGTCTGGCGACGTAAAGTCTCAGATTCGCTTCGTGACGTAGCTGGGTTATTATCCACAGAAGTAGATATAAAGCAACTGCTTGATCGAATCTTGCTTGAGCTTGAAGGTGCCCTGCCAATGGACTTCGCAGCCATTTGGTTAATAGAAGATCGATATCCGGAGCAGAAGGAAGTCGAGAAACCCTATTTCTATTTAGCTGCGTTAGAGGGTATTTGCACACAGGATCTTGATATCGAGAGAAATTTTACACCAGAGGATGTCTTACAATATAATCACTTTGATCCGCAAAAGTTAACCATCCAAGACGCTGGAAATTGGTTAATGACAGCATTAGATGCTAAAGTGCCGATTATCCGTTCACCCGACTCACCTTATGATCCTCTGGGAGCTTGTCTAGAATTCGATAATGATTATTCTGCCATCGCGGCTCCTTTACGAGTTGGGGGAGAAGCGTTAGGGGTGATGGTCCTTGCTCACCATACTTCAGGTAGATATGGCAATGAATCTCAGACCATGACAACTGCTTTCGCCAGCTATGCAGCCGTGGCGATTAAGAATTTACGTCTATATGATGCTGCTCATGAACAAGCATGGGTTTCGACAGCTTTATTGCAAGTCGCTGAAGCGACTCGTTCGCAAACGAACCTTAACGAACTTCTTTCCACTGTAATCCGGATTACACCTATGTTGGTGGGTGTTAAATCTTGTCTTATATATATCGTTGATGAAGACGAAATATTCGTTCCATCTGTGGCATCTGGTTTAAAGCAAGAACAAGAAATTGAATTCAAAGAAAAAGTTTTTCGACCTGAGGAAATCCCCGCCTTTGCTCAGCTTCTGATTGAACAACGTCCTGTTCTCCTATCTGACGATGCTAAAAATCAACCGCTCATCCGCGTGATCAGACCAAAGAATAGTGCAGAAGGAAATCTCGATACAGAGGTCGATACGGAGACCATCGTTCTTGTCCCAATGATCGCAAGAGATAAACTCTTGGGAGTATTTCTGGTTGATTACAGTAGTGAATTTCGCTTGGATAGAACTAGATTTTCACTGGATGAAATTTCAGATGAACGACTATTGATTATTCAAGGGATTGCTCAACAAACTGCCATGGCGGTTGATAATATTAATCTGTTGAAGTCTCAAAAGGAGGAAGCATATCTATCCGTTGCATTACTTCAAGTTGCTCAAGCAGTGGTAAGTTCGAACGATTTGGACGAAGCGCTGGTTGCGATTGTTCGTGTCACACCGATTCTTGTAGGCGTGAAAAGAACTTTGATTTTTCTCTGGGATGAAAACCAAAAGGTATTTCACTTGTCTCAAACCTATGGGATTCCAAAATCTAGGAAACAAAGTGATTTCCATTTTGGCGAGTTCCCTTTATTGGACACGGTTTTTGATGAGAATAACCTAGTTGCTTGTTCGGTGATGGATGATGGCGATAGAGAGCTTTCGGAAGATATTCTTCAATATTGGACGAAATTAACGATTCCGGATCCTAAGGCAATAAAAGATTATCTTGAACAAGAGATGAAATTATTGTTTGCCTTGCCTTTATCGGTAAAGGGTCAAACCTTTGGGGTATTTATCGTGGAAGAGCCAGACCTTGTTCAAGGGAAAGGTCTTACAGGCGGTAATGCCAATCGACGATTACGAGACCGTCGATTGGAGATCATTAAAGGAATTTCTCAGCAAGCATCTCTGGCAATACAAAACGAACTCTTTCAGGAAGAAGTTATTAACCGCGAACGGATTGAGCGCGAAATGCAACTTGCTCGTCAGATCCAAACCACATTATTACCAAGGAAAATTGAAAATCTTATTGACTGGGACTTGCAAGTCATTTGGCAGCCCGCTCGTGAAGTCGGGGGTGACTTCTATGATTTCTTTGAGTTACCTGGGGATCGTCTTGGTATTGTTATTGCTGATGTAGCTGATAAAGGCTTACCAGCTGCAATGTATATGACCTTGGCAAGGACTTTGGTGAGATCGATGGTGCGCCAGATCATTTCTCCCGCAAAAGTCCTGGAGAGGATCAATAATCATCTCGTTGAAGATACACCCCCTGGTATGTTCGTTACATTGGTTTATGCGGTTTTATCTTTGAAAACAGGAGAGTTAGTTATAGCCAATGCTGGGCATAATCCACCATTAATTCTGCACCCACCTGCGAAACGGATAGAACAAATCTCTCGCGGCGGAATGGCTTTAGGTGTTGTCGAATCTGAACAAATACGTGAGCGTCATACCTCTTTAAAAAAAGGTGAGTATTTTATCTTATATACAGATGGTATTACAGAGGCTTTGACACCCACTTTGGATCTTTATGGAGAACAAAGACTATTTGAAGTTATCGAAAAATCAATATTCAATTCTGAATTGCCCAATAAAGATCTTTCAGCTTTAGAACTTTTAGAAGAGATCCAGAATTCGGTTGAAAATTTCTTAGGAAGTGGATTCGTCACAGATGATTTGACTCTTATGGTGATAAAGCGACAATAAGTCTATTTAGGTAGATACCGGATGTTTATTCAACATCCGGTATCTTAAGGATGGTCACAAGGTTGTACACCTTAATTGGAAAGGTCTTAAAGCAACCTGGTGACAGGACACCCACTAATACCAATAAAAGAGAGTTTAGGTGTCTTACCCTAAATATAATCGATCTTGATTTGAATGGTATGAGAAATTAATTAAAATAAGATTAGATTTATCCGAATTATGATGAGCGATTACTTTCTGATTATGAATTGAAGCAATTCGTTTATAATAGCGTATAATTCGCGATATTCTTGAAATGAATTTCCCTGGAAATTATTAGGATATATACATTGATTAACGAATCACACGACGTATTGGTATGACCTATGAATAAATGGAAACGTATTCTGTTTTATCTATCCATAAATATGATCGTATCCGCTTGTACTACGCTTGCGGTTCTTTATGTCTGGGATTATGCCCAAGGTCCATTTCCCAAAGGATTGCTACCTAACGCACTTGGTTCTTCTAGCCAATCGACCTCTACAATGGTTGTGGAAACCATCGAAACCCTCACTCCTGGACCAACACCAACCGAGGAATACTTTGTTTACCAAGTGCAGAGTGGGGATACATTTGAGTCGATTGCTGAATCTTATAATATGGGTGTTGAGGAGTTGATTGCGATCAATGGATTTAGTAAAGTGCAACCCCTTGGAGCTGGCGAGGTCTTGCGTATTCCGAAACATCCAAAAGGTAGTGTTGTGATCAGTAATGTTATCGGAGTTGGCGATTTAGAAACAGAACATATTTTATTAGAACATCATGGAGAGGGTGATCTGTCTCTAGTGGGTTGGAGCATAAAGGATTCAGAAGGAAATGAATTCATTTTTCCTCAATCGCCTCAACTGACACTCTATGGAGGAGGCGCAGTCAATATCTATACCAAAGCAGGCACGAATTCGGTTGTAGATCTCTACTGGGGTTTAGATGGATCAGCTTGGCGTTCAGGCGCTACGCTTATCCTACAGGATAACCAGGGCAATGTTTGGTCAACCTATGTGATCCCATAACTTCATCTCTCAGTTCATAGATATCACATAAAGCGTGTCAGGTCAAAAGATAAGGTTACCGAAACCGATAGTTGACCACACTCTACCTCTCTGATAAACTCTTAAAGGGAAGCAAATGTCTCAAGCTTTTTATCTAAAATATCGACCACAAAATTGGGATGACGTCCTGGGTCAAAGTCATGTTGTGGATACACTCCATCATGCTTTATCGGCTGGGCATATCGCGCATGCATACTTGTTCGCTGGACCACGCGGCACAGGAAAGACAACCACGGCGCGATTATTGGCAAAAGCGGTAAATTGCCTAGATGAAGATTTAGAAAATCGACCATGTGGGACCTGTGAATACTGTTTGGCGGTGAATGAAGGTCGTTTCATGGATCTAATTGAAATAGACGCGGCTTCCAATACGAGTGTGGAAGATGTGCGTGATCTCAGGGACAAGATCAATTTTTCACCTTCGCAAGGTCGATATAGGGTCTATATTATTGATGAAGTGCATATGCTTTCAACAGCTGCATTTAACGCCTTACTAAAAACGCTTGAAGAACCACCATCTCACGCAATTTTTATACTTGCCACGACAGAAGTACACAAAATCCCTGCTACAGTTTTATCACGATGTCAAAGACATGAATTTCGCCGTATCTCTGTCTTTGAAATTGTGGCTCAATTGGAAGAGATTTCAAAAGAAGAAAATATCATTGCTGATCATGACGCGCTAACACTGATTGCCCGGCAGGCAACCGGCGCTATGCGAGATGCTATCTCTCTCTTAGACCAGCTTGCCTCTACAGGAAAAGAGATCACTTTACAATCTGCTCAAGATGTTTTAGGAACTGCAACAAGTCAAGCTGTGATTGACCTTATTCAAGCAGTTATTGATAAAAATCCGAGCGCAGGAATAGAGTTGATCCACAATACATTAGATGCGGGCACAGATGCACGACAATTTTCTCGCCAACTGGTTGATTATCTGCGTGAACTGCTTCTCATTCATATGGAAAGCACAGATCGTATTCAAGCCTCCTCAGATGTTAAAGATATTATGGTGAGACAAGCCAATACATTTGGTACCTCTGATCTTTTAAAAGTAATTAGAATATTTAACCAATCATCTAATCAGATTCGTAGTAATTGGAATCCAGCATTGCCCTTAGAGATGTCTTTTGTGGAAGCGATTAACGAACAGTCTGTAGAAACGGTTCAGAATAGCACACCTATCCCTGTACACCAGGAAAGATCATCTCCTTCGGGTAAGCCAGAGGCTTCTCAGCAAAGTCTAACTACAACCCAACCTCAATCAAAACCGTTAACGTCACAAGCAAAACAGACTAAGACTCAAAAAACATCAGAGCAAACCTCACAAGCTTGGAGACAATTTCTTTTAGAGGTAAAGAAAAGATCAGCCAAAGCTTACGGATTGCTAAATTCTTGTCAGTCCCATTATTTACAAAAAGATGAATTAGTGGTTAACTTTGCCACTGAAATCTTGAAGGAAATGATGGAAAGTCCAGAGAATATAAAAGCTGCACAAGATGCGATCCAAGAGGTATTAAAGCGTGAGATTCTAATTAGGTGTAAGGTAGCGTTAATTGAACAGGAAGAATTTCCTCCAGGCGCCGATAATAATGGTGTGTTAGCGTCTGCATTACGCGATTTGGGTGGCAAAGTAATTAATAGTAATAAGATAAAGGATTAAAAGTTGTTATACATTTTCATTTCAAGGTAATGGTAAACAATAACTTGGAAATCGGAGGTACTTATGGCAAAAGGTTATAAGAAAAATAGAACGCAAGCTCCTGGGAATATGTTAGGTCAGCTACAAAAACTCCAAGAACAAATGCAGCAGGTACAAGAACAATTAGCTCAGGAAACTGTTACAGCTTCAGCTGGTGGAGGTGTCGTTCAAATTACTGTTACAGGCGAACAGGTTTGCACAAAAGTGGAAATTGCCCCTGAGATCTTAGAAGATGCGGATATTGAGATGTTGCAAGACTTAATCTTAACCGCTTTTAATAATGCCGTTGATAAGTCTCGTCAGCTTGCGGAGGAAAGGCTTGGTCCTTTAACCGGTGGTTTAGGAGCCGGTTTACCGTTCTAAATTATGACGATATTGCTTCCTCAGCCAATTCAAGATCTGATCAACGCCTTCTCCCGTTTACCTGGCATAGGTCCGAAATCTGCTTCTCGCTTAACTTTTTACTTGTTACGCTCACCAGAAGATATTTCAAAAGATCTAGCGGATGCCTTATTGAACTTGAAATCGAAAACAACCTATTGTCAGGTTTGTCACAATATTACCCTAGCAGGTCGAGACGTTTGCGAGATTTGTGAAGATGATACCCGTGATTCTGGTCTTATTTGCGTGGTTGAGGAACCCTTGGATGTTTGGGCGCTTGAACGTACTGGCGCTTTTACAGGACGTTATCATGTGTTGCATGGCGCTATGTCTCCGATCGAAGGCATCGGTCCCGAAGATTTAAGAATTCGAGAACTGTTGGAGCGTCTCAAGCAAGGTAATGTGCGAGAAGTCATATTAGCTACTAACCCCAGTATGGAAGGAGATTACACTGCCGCGTACCTTCGACAGCAAATAGACCCGATGGGAATTCATCTTACCAGATTGGCGCGCGGCTTACCCATTGGTGGTGACCTAGAATATACGGATCAAAACACGTTATTACGCGCTCTTGCTGGTAGGCAAGAGATGGATTAATTTTATTAGGGGGTGATAAGTTCTCCACTATGTTCCGTCTGATACCCCCCTAAGCGTTGTGTCATTTTTTGGAATGCTGCGCTATTAATATAGTCAAACATAGGCGCTAACTCCTTATTTTTCAGCTGTTCATTGTGTAAAACGAGATCAAACCGTTCGTGAAACAAAGGGATAAAGTCTAAACCCGTGATTTGTGCTGCCGCAAGCAAACCTACCCCCACATCCGCTTTTCCGTCATAAACTGCATTTGCGATATGTGTATGTGTGCGAACTTCATATCGATAGCCTCGGATTTCTTGCATAGGAAGATGATGAATTATTAATTGATGATCCAACCATAGACGAGTTCCCGAGCCTTTATTGCGGTTAATGAAACGAATATCCTTGCGCATCAAGTCTTGGAGAGATTTAATCCTTTTCGGGTTTCCCTTCTGTATGATCAAACCCTGTTCACGGTGAGCTAAGGTAATTAGAGATATCGCTTGATCAGGAAGCAGGTGGCGCACATAGGGGATATTATATTCTCCACTTTCAAGATCAAAAAGATGGCAACCAGCTATATAAGCGTTACCTTGACGGAGGGCGATCAGCCCATCAAGACTTCCGATAGGTAAGATATTTAAATCTATTGGATGACTTCCAAGCTGTCTGAGATGATGTGAAAGTTCTTCTAGCGCCAGGTCATGACTGCCTGCGATGGGGACTGAGGTCATATCTGGATTTTTGGGTAATATCATCTCTTGAAAAAAGAAGGCTCTTGCTTTAGCGCGATAATACTTTTCGACAAAGCCCCTCACGAGGCGGGTATCCACCATCTCGATCAAGCCTACATTCTCTAATTGTTTCAAGTGATGGCGGATCTTTGCGGGATGTTCGCCAATGACCTGTCCCAATTGAGATAAAGTGGCTGGTTTATCCATCAATAACTGTAAAATCTCCAACCGGCGCGCATCGGTTAGGATTTTGATAATTTCAAAATTTTGAATCCGGTACATTGGTTCCATGGTAAATCGCTTTTATTAAAATTTACTTTGTCATTAAAGAATATTTTATCATGA
>CAZJMV010000076.1:0-8861 GCA_964547225.1 uncultured Anaerolineaceae bacterium
AGCTTTGTTTAGCTTATCCATATGCTCACCTACCGATATTTAATTCATCAAATCAATTATACTTTACATTATTTTGTTTTGCTTACAATTCGGAATCTGATTATTCTATCAATGGACAGTAATTTTTTGCGTATAAAACTTTTTCATTAATCCCAGTGAAAAGAACCCCGGTTCCATCTTATTGTTTTTACTAATCGTTATTAGATTTTTAAGATTTTTTTGTGTTGACGAAGTACTATTTTTCTTTGTAAGAAAGATATACAGCTAGAATGAAAATTATAAAAATTTTCCGATCCACAATTATTAGTTTCATAGTAATCATCATTGCTGCGATCTTGGGGTTTGTAGTTTGGGGGAAATTAGGGACATACCCTGTAAAAGATGTCGCATCAGAAGCGCTCAAGTCAACTGACCTAGTAAGCATTTCTCAGGATAAGTGGATTGTAATTACACCCAACGAAGAGACGAATACTGGCTTGATAATATATCCAGGTGGATTGGTTGAGCCTACTGCCTACTCCCCAGTTCTTCACCGCATCGCAGAAAAAGGTGTCTTGATAATTATCACACCCATGCCTTTAAATATAGCCATATATGCAGAAAACAACCCAAATAAAATTGACATCATCGCATTCTGAGATTCTTATCCACCCAATAGTGCTGAACAACATAAAGCAGAGACATTCGATGAAGTCCAAGATATTGCTCACGAAATATTCATGAACTACTTCGGCGATGAGACTGAAATTGTGAGTGGGAATATTACCGATGGTTATTCTAGATTAGTAGAAATCAGGAATATTGAAGAATTCACAGGGATTCATTGTCACACTAAAAAATGATCCGCATATGTCGCTGATTGGAGCAGATGATTTTTATTCGTTGGTTTCTTCAAATTCGTTGTACTTGTTCTATGCTCCATTATCAACCAATTAGAACCCTTGCCAATCAATCCAACCTAAACGCAAAGGCGTTAAGGCGCTGGGTCGCAAAGTTCAGTACAGCGAATAACGAGACCCTTCGTCGATTCTTTGATGATTATGGTTATGAAAAGATGGTGAGCGCTCCTAATAAGAAACAACAATGCAGTTTCTTTCCGTTTGAAAAGCGCTTCTCCCCGCGCTGTGGACTTTCTCAGTGTGACATATCACGGGGTGTGGTGTTTCGCATGCGTGGACGCAGGCTCGAGCATTCCCCCCAATCTATTCCAACAGGTTTTGCCACATTCAGATGTAAAATTATATATACCAGAAACCGCATCCAATTACTTTTTCGCTTCTTCCAGTTCGCTTTCATGGTAACTGATTCTATCTGCACAATTTCTGCACAATTTTCAGGGCTTTCTTGTCTTGCACCCATTTAATACCCCATATATGAATCATTAAGCACAAAAACCACCATATATAGTAGTTTTCGCAGTGGGCGGAATAGGACTCGAACCTACGACCTCTTCTGTGTAAGAGAAGCGCTCTAACCAACTGAGCTACCCGCCCATTGGAATACAACCCTTTTATATTTCCTTTCCCCCATTTTGTCAATACTTTTTCCCTCAGATTTCAAATCTCCTCTTATTCATCACATACGAACCCCTCTTTCTGCTCTCATTCCCCTTTTCCTTTTATTATTAATTTATTTTTTTTACTCATTTTCTATTGCATTCCACAAGCATTTGTGATAAACTATAGACTGATAACAATTTTGCGAAGGTCTTTATTTTTGCATCAATCAATGAACACTAATAGGGGAAATTCTCTCCTATTCACCGAATATATCGTAATATATTCTTTACAAAATTCTATAGGAGTATTGCCATGACTTATGAAGATCGAATCCGTCGCGAACGTGCCAAAATGTCCAAATCTTTTGGCAAATTAGCTGATTACCTGCTCGATTCCTACGTCGAATCTGCTTTCATGACAGCTAGTGAACTGGCGCATGTCTTAGACCTGGACGCTGCCACCGTCGTGCGTTTTTCCCAACACCTCGGTTACACTGGCTTTCCACCACTACAGCGTGAAATCCGCACCCGCGTCAAGGAAAACTTACTCGTTCATCCCGAAGAAGCGAAAGTCCCTGATTCAATTCCTGGGGTTGCAACAGAAGCGCTCGCCGAAGTATCCCATGCTATGGACCGCACACGCCTTTCCTTAGATGCGCCTTCAATTGCAAAATTAGTCGAACAGATCGGTTCAGCCAGACGTATTAGCGTAATCCCTGAAGGTCCTGCTCAACCAACTGCCTATAGCCTAGTATTGTTCCTCGAACAAGGTGGCTTCCCGGTTTATATCGCGCGTACTGGTATCGTTGATCTTGCGCGTACGATCAACATTTCCAATCAACAAGATTTGCTGATTGCCATGGAAGTATCCGGTCAACTACCCTATATCGCGCAAACCCTCAAAGAAGCTCAAAAGAGAGGTATTCCAACCGCATCTATCGTCGGTTCAGCCTCCTTCCCTTCTGCACGCTATGCAGACAGTGTCGTCGCTGCCCAGACACATACTTCCACCGGATTAGGGATCGTATCCGTAGAAGCGCTTGTCTATGCGATTGGAAAAGTCTTATATTGGCGTTTCGCAGATCGATTTGCTGGTACTGAACAATCCATCGAAGAATTATCGGAAAAAATTCAAGTCAAACACGAGTAATTTTTTGAGGTATACTCTATCCTAACTGTCTGATTGAAACGCAATCAGGCAATATTTCCTTTGGAAAAACGATCGGATCATTATGCGCATTATTCGTTATCGCACAACAAATACACCAATGACCTACGGATGGGTACTTGATGATGATGGGAAGCTTCTTGTTGGACCCATAGAAGGCTCACCTTTTGAAGAATTTCGACGTCTGGATGCAAATATCCCCTTCGAAAATGTTCAAATCTTACCCCCAGTCAGCCCGAATAAGATCATTGGCATCGGTCGCAACTATGCCGCCCATGCAAAAGAACATAACGCCGAAGTCCCGAAAATCCCGCTCATATTCCTAAAGCCAAGCAGCTCTATCATAGCTCCAGGCGAATTCATTATTCTACCCTCCTTATCAAAACAAGTCGAACATGAGGCTGAACTTGTAGCTGTTATCGGTAAAAAAGCTAAAGATGTAGACCCAGAACATGCACTCGATTATGTCCTTGGCTACACGCTGGGAAATGATGTCACCGCTCGTGACCTTCAAAACCAGGATAGTCAATGGACACGCGCCAAAGGATTTGACACCTTCTGCCCTATCGGACCTTGGATAAAGACTGATTTTGACCCTGCTGATGCGATGGTCTCCTGTTATGTCAACGGTGAAATGCGCCAGATGGCATCCACTCGAGATATGGTCTTCACCGTTCGCCAACTCGTTGCCTATATCTCTACTATCATGACCCTCGAGCCTGGCGACTTGATCTTCACCGGCACACCAGCGGGAGTATCGCCTCTCTTTCCCGGGGATCAGGTGGAAGTCATGATTGAAGGTTTAGGCGCTCTCTCTAACCATGTAAAGGAAGAAGCAAATCATTGATTGAATACCTAGAGAATATTTCACTAGATATCCACACTGGCGTTGTCACAGCTCTAATCATCACCCTTTTCTTGATGGTGCTCAGCATCTATGCAGGGATCACTTCGATACGTAAAGCGCGCACTCTTCCCTTTTTTCGGATGCGACGACAACGCATGCTTAATGGATGGAAGCTCTTATTCACAGCTTTTTTCCTAGGTATCTTAGCAATAATTCTCAACTACCAAGCCGAACCAATGATCTACAGCTTCTTTCCTCCCACTCCAACTTCAACCCAAACCCCAACGATCACCGTTACCCCATCGATCACTGTTTCACCGACTATAACCCTCACTCCATCAATCACTAACACACCCTTATTCTCTCCTACACCGACCATTACTCACACACCATATATCCCGCTAGCCGTGGAGATGCTTTTCGAAAGCACCATTACACCCAATGCAGAAGCAATTTTCAGTACTCTTACTTTTTCTGATGGACTAGACGATCAATATCGCCCACTCAAACCCGGCACGATCTTTGAAAACCCGATCAACCATATGTACGCTGTTTTCAGCTATGACGGTATGGAAGTTGGCTCTCAATGGACGGCTTTATGGTTCCGAGGTGATGAACTTGTCCACTATGAAACTATCCCTTGGAATGGTGGTTCAGGAGGATTGGGTTACACCGATTGGGCTCCAGATCCATCCGAATGGACTCCTGAGATCTATGAAGTACAAATTTTTATCGGACATATATGGAAGGTCTCTGGTCAATTTACCATTGAAGGAGAACCACCAACACCTGCCCCTAGCCCGACTTTTACACCTAGTATCACACCTACCCATACCAATACGCCTACACGCACACCCTATCCCACCGCCACACGTGTCCCTACGGATACACAGCGTCCCACCCGAACACCTTATCAATCCGCTACACCAACCTTAAAGCCGACTCCCTATCCAACACTGACTCGCACACCCACACCAACTCATACCAATACACTTATCAATACACCTACTATTTTATCGACTGAGCAATAGAAAAAGCTTTTGCAATCTCTCCTGCTACATATGCATTATTCTTAAGCAAGCTCACATTCGTCTTGATACTCTCTCCACTACTTAATTCACTAACCCTCTGCAATAAGAACGGTGTCACAGCTTGTCCGCGGATTCCCTTTTGATTGGCTTCTTCCAATGCTTGATAGATAATCGTGTTCACCTCATCAGCATCCAACGCATCTTCCTCTGGTGGTGGCACAACCACCAGCGTCGCGCTAGTTAAACCCAAATCCCAATGTGCACGCGCAATGGCGACAACTTCTTCGGCATTATCTGCTCGTATTCCCACTCTCAATCCACTCCTTGGTGAATAAAATGCTGGAAACTCATCCGTTTGATAGCCGATAACGGGTACTGAATATGATTCTAACATTTCAAGTGTACCAGGTAAATCCAAGATCGCCTTCGCTCCTGCACACACTACGATCATCGGTGTCTTAGCCAACTGCCACAGATCTGCTGATATATCATACGCAGGCTCACGATGTACGCCACCTATTCCTCCCGTTGCAAAAACCCTCAAACCCGTGATATGCGCTGCCCATAATGTACCTGATACAGTTGTTCCTCCACTCCATCTTTTTGCAACCGCCGCAGAAAATTCCCTCGTTCCGATTTTATGCAAATCTTCTCCTCTAGCCAATTTCTGTAACTGATGGATATTTACTCTTACATATATTTCTCCATCGAGAACAGCAATCGTCGCTGGCAAAGCGCCCGCTTTCACAACCTGCGCTTCCATCTCTAACGCAACCCGAAGATTTTCTGGATAAGGTAATCCATGAGTGATCACCGCCGATTCTAAAGCCACCCCCGCTTCACCCGCTTCGACTTGTCGCATAAATTCTTTTGATATTCTGAAAAATTCCTGAATTGACATCTTATATCACCACTTAATCGTATAGTCTTTCAAACGAAAGAACGGGGATAACTGCTCCTGAATAGTGTAACGTTAAGATCGTAGCAGATACTTTTTTCGATCTCGCGAAATTTTCCCCTAAATTTCGTTCCACCCCAACATAAGAGGTTCGTATTTGATATAGATTAGATACACCCATTCGGATTGGTTCCTCTACTGGATTTTCTAATTATACATCCATTTTCATTGACATTTCCATAAGTAACAAACACACATTGTATCTATGATAATAATGCGAAAACATTGCAGAATCAAATCATTTCTTGTTACAATTATATATCTTTGAATTGGAGAAACAAAATGAGCGAATTCCCTGGAAAAGGAAAAGTTGCTGTATTAAAAACATCCCCGGAAACGGTGCTTGATGATTATCAAAAATTAATGCATTTAGCTGAATTTGAATCGGTATTACCCAAAGAGAATACAACTGGATTAAAGATCAATATCTCTTGGCAAACATGGTATCCCGCCTGTTCTTCTGCACCTTGGCAGATCGAAGGCGTTATCCGTGCTCTCCAGAACGCAGATTATCACAATATCGTAGGCGTGCACAACGATACCGTCGTCGTCAACACCGAAGACGGCGAGCAAAACAACAAACATAAGTATGTCACCGATAAATATAACGTACCCTGTATGTACTTATACAACCAAGAATTCGATTGGATAGAATATCAACCCAAGAAACCTTTCCTAGTACTCGATCAAGTCTATCCGGATGGTGTCTTTATTCCAAAAGCGCTGGTCGGGATCAATATGATTCAGCTGCCAACCGTTAAAACACATGTCTTCACTACAATAACTGGCGCCATGAAGAATGCCTTCGGTGGTTTACTACACCGCAATCGACACTGGACCCATTCAGTCATCCATGACACTCTCATCGATCTGCTCACCATTCAGCAAGATATTCACCCCGGCTTAATGGCTGTCATGGATGGCACATTCGCTGGGGATGGACCGGGTCCACGCGCCATGTACTGGCACGAAAAGGACATCATCCTCGCTTCATCAGACCAAGTCGCTATTGATGCTGTGTCCGCTAAACTACAAGGCTTTGATCCAATGTCGATTCGTTTTATACGTCTAGCCCATGAAAAAGAACTTGGTATTGGAGATCCCCGACAAATAAAAATCGTTGGCTATGATATCGAGAATGAACCACCTTGGAATTTTATCCAGACGGATACCTTTGCTAGTCGTGGTCAAAAGCTGATCTACCACGGACCACTCAAGCCTTTTGAGAAGATCTTACTGCAAAGCTCGCTAGTGCCTTGGTCATATTTCGCTAGTAATTTTTACCATAACGTCTATTGGTATCCCTTTGTCGGACGTCAGCGTGTCGAAGAAGCGCTTCAAACAAAATGGGGACAACTTTTTCAAGATTATGGCGATGGTCAAGTCGTTATGCCAGGTATGGAACCTAAAACGGTTAAACAAGCAATAGTCGCTCTCACCGTGATGACTGCTTTATCTATCAGTCTTGCTTACTTGCTAGGGAAAAAGAACCGTTCGTGATTGAAGCAAAACCAACCAAAAATAAAATAATACCGCGCCTCTTAGCTGGCATCATATTTGGCTTTCTCGTCCTTCTGGCATTAATGCTGATTGGTGACATCCGTCAGGTTAGCCAGCAGGTCATCCACTTTCGCTGGCAATTTTTTCCACTCGTCTTATTGCTGACTTTATTTAACTACACGCTGCGTTTTTTCAAGTGGCATTACTATCTTGGATTAATCGGCATCCATCATTATCCGTTCTGGCGTAGCGCGCGTCTTTTCGTAGCCGGCTTTCCTCTTGCCATCACACCAGGTAAAGTCGGTGAGGCGCTGAAAGGATTTTGGCTTAATAAAGAAACCAAAGCTCCAATTGCCTCTGGCGTTGCGGTCGTACTCGCAGAGCGTATTAGCGATGGATTAGCCGTACTGGTGCTCTCAGCATTAGGTGTCATTGCTTATCCACGTTATTGGTTTGCCTTTCTATCTGTCCTACTCATCTTATCCGCATTCGTGATCATCTCACAAATTCGTCCATTTGCGCTTTCCATATTGGATTTTGGTGCAAAGATCCCACTAGTACAACGCTTCATCCCATCTCTTACAGATTTCTATGAAGGCAGTTATTCACTCTTCAAGCCAAAAGCAACTCTGATTGCTGTCAGCCTTGGTACGATATCCTGGTTAGGTGAAGGAATTGGCTTTTATTTGATTTTGATTGGTCTAGGATTAGCTCCGACTTGGCAGACGCTTTCTATCGCCGTTTTTGTACTCGCCTTCTCAACAGTCATTGGAGCGATATCCACACTTCCAGGTGGACTTGGCGCTGCGGAAGCTTCCATCGCTGGCATGTTGATCTTTTTGCTTCCGATAGGAAACGACACCGCTGCCACCGCAACACTCTTGATCCGCTTTGCCACACTTTGGTTCGGTATCAGCTTGGGATTGATCGTCTGGGCATTCTCGCCTGAGATGATTGGTCTCAAACAATCCCAATCATCTAAAGCCACTACAGAAAAGGATAAATACATCAATGTCAAGCAATGAGCCAAATTTTATCTGCGTAGAAACCCATCTGCATTCCTGTTTTTCACTCGACAGTCTCTCTAAACCTGAAACCATTCTGAAAGTTGCTAGAAAAAAGAATATCGACCGCGTCATCATCACTGACCATAATACTATCGCAGGTGCCTTGATCGCCAAACAGCTCGATCCACAACGCGTCATTATTGGGGTAGAGATCATGACCACAAAAGGGGAATTGCTCGCTTTTTACGTCACCCAAGAAGTGCCCTCCATGCTCACTCCCACAGATACCATCCTAAGACTACGCGAACAAGGTGCATTCATCAGTGTTTCGCACCCCTTCGATAAGCTACGTAAAGGGGCTTGGAAATTAGAAGATCTTTGCGAAATCGCTCCACATGTAGACGCTATAGAGACATTCAATAGTCGCTGCATGTTTCCACATTATAACCATGCCGCGCAAACCTTCGCCAGAGTCCACCATCTTCGAGGTACTGCCGGCTCCGATGCCCATGCTCCATTTGAGATCGGTCGATCCCTGATGATGCTTCCTGAATTTCACAACAGCGCTCAATTTAAAAAAGCTATCACCCAAGCAAAATTCAAACCGCGCTTATCTTCACCATTCGTGCATTTTTACTCTCGTTATGCCGTATGGTATAAATCCATAAATCCCAAAAAATTCCCCCAACATTTTCCCGAATGATTATCAAATTTCCTCTTGACCTATATCCATGAAAGAGTAAAATAGAGGCAACGTGGGGCGGTGGCGGAATTGGCAGACGCAGGGGACTTAAAATCCCCCGGTGGAGACACTGTGTGGGTTCGACCCCCACCCGCCCTACTAAAACCGCT
>CAZJMV010000077.1:0-6133 GCA_964547225.1 uncultured Anaerolineaceae bacterium
ATCCGGTTCGACATCAAAATTTTGGATCGCCCACCATTTACCGGTTCTCCCCATCCCAGACTGAACCTCATCAGCAATCAAGAGTATTCCATGCTGGTCGCATACTTTTCGCAAACCCTGGAAAAAGGATTTCGGCGGGACGATATAACCACCTTCGCCTTGAATGGGTTCAACAACGATAGCAGCCACGTCATCAGGGGGAACCAATCGCTGAAAAACCTGTTCTTCGAGATAACGTAAAACGGTCTCTCCATAATCCTCCCCTGGATGTGAAGCTAAAATTTGTCGGTACGGATTAGGGTAAGGGATATGGGTAACGCCATTCGCCATGGGATAAAAGCCACGGTGATAATCGGCTTTACTGGCGGTTAGTGTTAAAGCGCCGTAAGTACGACCATGAAAACCGCCTAAGAAACCAATAATCTGTGTACGCCCAGTATGGTATCGGGCGAGCTTGATCGCCCCTTCAACGCTTTCAGTGCCTGAATTGGTGAGAAAGACTCTTGAAGGACCTTCGAAGGGTGAAATTTGATCCAATTCCTCAGCGATATTGATCATATTCTCATGATAAAAATCCGAGGAAATATGAATGAATTTCTGCGCCTGCTTCTGGATCGCTTCAACCACATCCGGATGGCTGTGTCCAGTGGAAACCACTGCAATGCCAGCCGCGAAATCCAAAAAATGATTCCCGTCCACATCCCAGACATCAACACCCTTTCCATGATCCATGACAAAAGGATAGGCGCGTGGATATGAAGTAGAAACGACCTTTTTGTCTCGCTCGATCAACGCTTTTGCTTTCTCGCCTGGCAAGTTCAACTTCTGCATTTTTACTCCTATTTGACAGTCTACTAAGCTGTCATTACTGAATGAATTTTATTTGCTAAAGAACAATCAAACACAAGCCTAAAAATTATACCGCGAACCATTCAACCTGCGGCATGCGTTTCTTTTTTTTTCACGGAGCGCCTTAGAGAAATCACAAAGATACGCAGAGTCTTTTTTATGGTCGGTAACTTTCGCAAGGGTTAATCGCAAGAAAAGGGTATAATCCTAGCTTATGAATGAAGAACCGAATGCTGCATTATCTCAAAATGACTTTCAATTTGAATTGATCGCTCAAGAAGGACGTGCACGCGCGGGCATCTTTCACACACCGCACGGCGATCTGATGACGCCGGTCTTCGCGCCAGTTGGCACGCAAGCGACTGTGAAAGCGCTCACCTCAGCACAATTATCTGAACTAGGCGCTTCCTTAGTCCTGGCAAATACCTATCATCTTTACTTGCGACCCGGCGATGAGCTCGTCGCGGAGATGGGCGGCTTACACGAATTCATGAACTGGCGTATGCCGATCTTAACCGATTCGGGCGGTTTCCAGGTCTTTTCGCTCGCCAGCAGCCGCAAAGTCGATGAGAATGGCGTCACTTTCAGGAGCCATATCGATGGCTCGCAGCATATCTTTACACCGGAAAAATCGATCGCCATCCAGGAAAACCTAGGCGCGGATATCATCATGGCATTTGACGAATGCGCCGAACCCTATGATCGCGAATATAATCTCCAAGCGATGCAGCGCACGCATACCTGGGCAATGCGCTGCAAGGAAGCTAAACAACGCAACGATCAAGCGCTATTTGGCATTGTGCAAGGCGGTGTGTTCCCCGACCTGCGCAAGATATCGGCTGAATTCATCGCAGGGTTAGACTTCCCAGGCAATGCGATCGGCGGTCTTTCGGTTGGCGAGACCAAAGCAGAGATGAACGCTATGCTAGAAGTCGTCGATCCGATCTTGCCGGAAAATAAACCGCGCTATTTAATGGGCGTCGGCACAAGGCTTGACTTTGTGAATGCAGTCATGCGCGGAGTCGATATCTTTGACTGCGTGCTGCCGACGCGATTGGCGCGTCATCATGCCGCTATGACCAAAGAGGTGCGCTTGAATATGATGAATGCCCAATTTAAGAACGATGCGCGTCCGCTCGAAGAAGGCTGTACCTGCTACACCTGTCAAAACTTCACACGCGCCTATATCCGGCATCTGATCGTGGCGCGGGAACTCTTAGCCGCCACACTGCTCTCGATCCATAATATTCACCATCTGATACAGATGATGAAGGAAATCCGTCAAGCGATCATCGAAGGCTCGTTCGTTGATCTAGCAAAGGATTTTCTGAGCAAGCACGCGCAAAGCACAAATGATGTATAAGCGCAAAATCTCTTACTGAAACAAAGGATACAAACCATATGACACTCTTTCAAACCATCATTTTAGGGATCGTGCAGGGTTTAACCGAATTCTTGCCCATCTCTAGCTCTGGGCATTTGGTGATCGTCCCCTATCTGCTCGGTTGGCAATTACCGGAAGCGGACGCTTTCATCTTTGATGTATTGATCCAGGTGGCGACCTTGATCGCGGTATTTGCTTATTTTTGGCAAGATATCGCCGAGATCGTGCAGAGTATGATCGCTTGTATTATAAAGAAAAAACCTTTTGCTGAAGCGCAAGCCAGACTGGGATGGTATCTGCTTCTCTCAACCCTTCCAGCGGGAATATTGGGTTTGCTCCTGAAAGAGCATGTCGAGCGAGCTTTTGCCAGCCCGCGTATGACTGGTTTCTTCCTGATCGGCACGGCTGTTATTTTGATGATCGCTGAGAAAGCCGGTAAACGAGATGTTGATTTGGAAGACAGTGATTGGAAAGATGCTCTATGGATCGGCTTTTCTCAAGTGTTAGCGATTTTTCCAGGCGTCTCCCGTTCAGGCGCGACCATCGCTGGAGGGATGACCAGGAATCTGAAACGTTCTTCGGCAGCGCGCTTTTCCTTTCTGATGTCGATCCCGATCATGTTAGCGGCGGGCGGATTAGCGATGCTGGATCTGATCGATTTGCAAAACAGCATGGGCGCCGCCGGATCATCAAACCTTTTTCTATCCTTCGTCCCCGGTTTTATCGCCGCCGCCATCACAGGTTATTTGTCGATCCGCTGGTTGATTGGCTATCTGAAGAAACACCCCCTGTATGTCTTCGCGATCTACTGCGCGGTCGTGGGTGGCGTGATCGTGGTGATGAGTTTTGTGAGATGAGCGGCTCGGTCTATGATCTTGGTTGTGCAAAGGAGAAAGCGACGAAGCAATCTCCGCTCTTATGCGCGAGAACCCATGCTCATCAATCCAACCTTAACGCAAAGGCGCAGGGGCGCGAAGTACAGTACAACGAATAAGGAGAACTCACCGAATTCCTCCTCGACTTGTCATTGCGAGGAGCGGCTCGGTCTATGATCTTGGTTGTGCAGAGTATAAAGCGACGAAGCAATCTCTGTTGTTGTGACGCGAGTGCAAAGAGATCGTGTCAGCTTGATGGGAAGAGCATCCCTGACTCCCCGCAGGCGATACTACTCTTGTTTTGGCACAGCCTGCGTCCCCGCAGGCGGGTTACAATTTGCACTTAAGAGGTTAGTATGCTCTCGAAGGGTTAAATTAATCGGTGAGTAAAAACTTATGACAAAATTTACTATATGGAAAAACAAGATTTAAACTTGATATTTGTAGATGCTATAAAAAGGTGATTTATCTAAATCTATCGACGCATCTTCGTGCTATAATAAAGAAATAAATTAACCCAAAAAGGATATCCCATGCCGCATATTACTGTGTCTGCATTATTTGATGGTGAAAAACTACACTTATTAGAAGATCCACCAGTTAAAGAACCCTACCAGGTGATGGTTACATTTATCAAACCGGAGCCGAAAATACTCACCAAAGAACAGTTAGATCGCTTCCGAGCATCTTTCGGGGCATGGAAGGATAAACGTTCGATCAAGGAAACGATTACTGATATTTATGAATCGCGCACATCAAAAAATGAGCGCAACAGATCCAAACGATCTTGCTGTTTCTATCATTACTGTTGCTGAACTTCATTATGGCGCAGATTGTTCAGAGAAACCTGAATATAACCATAAGATAGTCAATAATTTTGTGAATGGTTTGTCGATCTTGAATCTTGAGCAAACCATTGCATGCAAATTTGGGGAGATAAAAGCAAGATTACGTCAAAAGGGTACTTTGATTGAAGATTTCGATTTACTCATTGCAGCTACTGCACTGAATAATAATTTGGTTTTAGTAACAAATAATGTAGATCACTTTACGCGGATCGAGAAACTGCAGATTGAAAATTGGAAAGCAGTCTAATTTTCTGTTTAATAAAGTACTCCCTTAAAAAAGATCTGAATACCCATTAGATTAGACAATTGGTTCTGCCGCCGTATTTATCCTGCGTCCTCGCAGCCGTCGTTTCACTTGTCATTCTGAATGTCGGATGCTCTTCCCTGGCATAAAGAATCTCAGCCAGCCAGATGAGAATCATGAAGGCTGTCAACGCCACCGAATGAATTCGGCGTCTGAGGAGAACCCAAACCTGTTGAAACAGGTTGATAAGGTGTGGTTGGATAGCTCCATAACTACTTTTAGTTGATGATGGAGAGTGAAACAAGTACAACGATTTTGAAGAACCCAATGAATAAAAAAAACTGGCAGCAATCACCTATCGCCTACCTCCCGCCAACGATGTCATAAAGGTTCAGGCAATTAAAAGCTATCTGCGCTAATCTGCGACATCTGCGGATCATTTAAGTGTTCTCGATGAGCTGAACAATCAACGAATATTGACGTAATTACAGTAATAGGATAATCGAGTAGAAAATTATATTGTGTGAGCCATCCTTAAGACAATCAAACCAATCTCTTTCCTCCATCAAGATGAGTTAAGAAAAGCATGTTTTTTTAAAAAGAGAATGTATAATAGCATTATCGGAACTTGATTTGAAAGGAATACCTCATGCAAAAACTCGATCGTATTACGATAAATCCAGAAATTTGTCTCGGTCAACCTACAATTCGTGGAATGAGGATAACCGTCAGCGTTATCTTGAAAATGTTAGCGCAAGGAAAATCTATAGATGATGTTTTGATTGCTTATCCTGAGCTTGAAATTGAAGATATTCATCAAGCTATGCGTTTTGCTGCTTGGGTGATATCTGATCAGATTAAGATTTCTCAACCTGTATAATGGTAATAGAAACAAAAATTCGTTATCTTGCTGATATGAATATATCACCCAGCACAGTAGCCTCACTTTCTCATATGGGATGGGAAATTATTCGTGTTTCGGATGTATTACCATTCAATGCAGCTGATCGAGAAATATTGGAACTTGCTCGCCAGAGAAATATGGTAGTAATCACGCAAGATTTGGATTTCTCTATGCTATTAGCGTTGGGTGGATTCAATAGACCAAACCTGATTACACTAAGACTCTCAGTATCCGACCCAAATACAATAACAAACAGACTACTGGATACTGTATCACAATGGGAAGATTCTTTACGGAATGGTTGTGCGATCACAATTGAAGATAAATCAGTTCGAATTAGGAGATTGCCAATTGTTTGAAAAGACTATTCATAAGGTGTCGTTATACAGTTGCGTGATTTATAAGCGGGGGGGTGGGGGGCATTTTTGGGGTCTTCGCCGAAGCAGGAGGGTTCTTCCCGGTAAGCTGGAGCAATCTCTAAGTACTCATGCCACAACAACCGAGATTGCTTCGTCGCTTTCACCTAAGCGCCATCATGGTGCTTGACTGAGCCGCTCCTCGCAATGACAGGTGGTGTGGATATGTGGAGGATGAGATTGCTTCGTCGCTTTCTCCTAAGCATTATCAAGGTGATCGACCAAGCTGCTCCTCACAATGACTAGAGTACCCCATATCCCCATTCTTTATACAACATTTGATGAAGGGAGCTGGGATGAGGGTGCTGGTCAGGATGCCATCCTAACCTACGAAGAAGTGAGTTGGGTTATCAACTTACTTTTTTTTCATTGCCTATAATAAAAATCTTACATTTCAAGTTGAAATTGAAGTGCATTTAGAATATCCGCACGAATTAAAGGGTCAGTTAATTCACCTAAATCAGTTTCAAGTCGAACTTTATCTAATGTGCGAATTTGGTAACAAAGGGCAATTGAATCTCTTTTTAAGCCTGTAACACTGGAAGGAAGAAACGCTTCATTAGGATAGATGACTCGTTTCTCTGATTTCCTCGAAGTGATTGGGATGATATTC
>CAZJMV010000078.1:0-9163 GCA_964547225.1 uncultured Anaerolineaceae bacterium
AAACCCTGACGCAGATTGGCAAAAAGAAAAAGCTGAAGATATCGCACAATCTCTAAAGAAAGGTAAACAAGGTACTTGGCAAAATTACTTCACGAAAACAGATAAAGAAATCTTCCACCAAATTGCTGGAAATACACTTCAGGAATGGGGATACGATATAGCGTAAGCCAATTATGGTTACTAAGAGATCACTTCTATGAAATTTCTAATCGCTGGACTAGGTTCAATAGGACGTCGACATTTAAGTAACCTGCTTAAATTAGGACACCACGATATCATTTTGTATCGAACACATCATAGCACTATTCCTGATGAGGAATTAAATCGATTCCCAGTTGAAACAAACCTAGAAAAAGCTTTAGAACATCAACCGGACGGAGTGATCATATCCAATCCAACTTCGATACATCTAGATGTAGCTATTCCAGCAGCGGAAGCAGGTTGTCATCTTTTTCTTGAAAAACCAATTTCTCATAACCTTGACCGTATTGATGAGCTTAAGGAACTCATTAATCAAAAGGGAAATAAAGTGTTTGTTGGTTATCAATTCCGATTTCACCCAAGCTTAAGCATCATTCGTCAAACTCTAATTGATGGAACAATCGGCAAACCATATTATGTTCATGCACATTGGGGTGAATATCTACCAAGTTGGCATCCCTGGGAAGATTATCGAAAAGGATACAGCGCCCGAGCTGATCTAGGTGGGGGGGTTACCCTGACGCTAAGTCATCCGATCGATTACCTAAGATGGATCATTGGAGATGTTCTAGAGTTGTGGGCTATTACCGGAAAAGTAGGCGATTTAGAACTTGAGGTAGAGGCTATCGCCGAGATCGGAATCCGATTCAATAACGATGTACTGGGGAGCATCCACTTAGATTACCTTCAGAACCCACCAACCCATAGATTAGAGATCATCGGTGCACATGGAACAATTCGATGGGATTACTCAGATAACAGTATCTTTCTATATCGGAAAGGGTTTGATAGCTGGCAGATAATCCCTACGATTGGAAATTTTGATCGCAACCAATTATTCATTAATGAAATCAAGCATTTTATTAATATTATTAATAGTGAAGCGGAACCGATATGCACGCTTGATGATGGAATTAAAGCACTAGAGATCGCTTTAGCTGTACACCAGTCTGCAAAATCTGGTTCAATAATCATATTATAAATAGCTGCTACAATGATCGCTAGTATCAGAAAATAAAACGAAAAAAAACAAAATAGGAGCCCGTTTGATGACAAAAAAAGAAAGCAATCACACAATAATCAGTCCTTATGGAGGTAATCTGATCGATTTAATTGTAAGTGGAGATGAGCGAGAAGAACTATTAGCTCGTTCGAATCGCTTACCCTCAATACAAATTTCTACAAGAGCTCTTTGTGATCTTGAATTATTGGCGACTGGAGCATTTTCCCCCCTAGATCGTTTTATGAATAAGGCGGATTACGGACGTGTTCTCACCGAAATGCGTCTAAGCAATGGCACTCTTTTTCCAATTCCAATTAACCTTCAAATTGAATCAGAAGCATTACCTAGTTGGGGAGAACAAGTAACTCTATGTGATTCTCGGAACAACACAATTGCAGTAATGCAAATCGAAGAAGTCTATGAGTACGATCCGCAGCGTGAAGCCAGGCTAGTCTTCGGAACTACAGATGCCCGCCATCCCTTCGTATCTGAAATGATTCGCTGGGGTAAGGTATACGTTTCAGGAGAACTCAAAATCCTCAATCTTCCTGTTTATCATGACTTTTTAGAATTACGTCTCACACCAGCAGAGGTGCGATCGAGATTAGAAAAAATGGGTAATAAGAATGTCATCGCTTTTCAAACACGAAACCCTATGCACCGCATTCATGAAGAACTAACAAAGCGAGCAGCTGAAGAAGTTGGTGGAAGTTTGTTAATTCACCCAGTAGTAGGAATGACAAAACCCGGAGACGTAGACCATTATACTCGTGTTCGTGTCTACCGTGCTTTGGCTGAGAAGTATTATGATCAAAACAACACAATATTGAGCCTGTTACCGTTAGCAATGCGTATGGCAGGACCTCGTGAAGCTCTTTGGCACGCCATCATCCGACGCAACTATGGCGCCAATCACTTTATTGTTGGACGAGATCACGCTGGTCCTGGAAATGATAGTCAAGGGAAACCCTTTTATGGTCCATATGAAGCGCAAGCAATGATGGCGCAATATGAAGATGAAATTGGTGTAAAAGCTGTTCAATTTAAAGAACTAGTTTATTTGGCTGACGAAGAGCGCTATGAACAAGCTACCAATGTTCCTGATGACGCAAAAACATTTTCAATTTCCGGTACACAAGTACGAGAAGATTACTTAGCAAAAGGCAAATTATTGCCCGAGTGGTTTACCAGACAGGAAACGGCTGAAATTCTGCAGCAAATGTATCCCCCTCGTCACAAACAGGGATTCTGTATTTGGTTCACGGGTTTAAGCGGTTCCGGAAAATCGACAACGGCAGAAATACTCACCTCAATGCTCTTAGAGAGGGGTCGACAGGTGACCTTATTAGATGGTGATGTTGTACGCACACATCTATCAAAAGGATTGGGGTTCTCTCGTGAAGACCGTGATACCAATATTTTACGAATTGGTTTCGTTGCTGGAGAACTTGCGCGTCATGGTGGTACAGCAATATGTGCAGCAATCAGTCCATATCGTGCGACAAGGAATGAAGCCCGTAAAATGGTCGGCGAAGAATTCTTTATCGAGGTATTCGTAGATACCCCCATCGAAGTTTGCGAGCAAAGAGATGTGAAAGGATTATATGCACGCGCCCGTCGCGGTCAAATAAAAGGCTTCACTGGTGTGGATGACCCCTATGAAGAACCATTAAACCCCGAGATTATATTAAATACTGTAAAGAATGATCCAAGCGAAAACGCTCGCAAAATCATTGATTATCTTGAAGAACGCGGATTCATAATTCCGGATGGATTTGTTAAACCAGAAGAAGAAACACATCAAGATGAAAATGAACAAGAACCGGTAGAAACCAGTTCAAAAGAATAGGAGTCAAATCCTAACTTTCGAAGATGCCTAATCAGAAAGATCCTTCAAGAAAACCCATATTATCTCGCTTTGACCTTAGTAATCAGATAGCTATTGTTACTGGAGGAGCTGGTTTGCTTGGCAGTGAATTTTCCACAACACTTGCCGAAGCAGGTGCAAAAGTAGTCATTGTCGACAAGGATGGCTCATCTGGCTCGATAATAGCAGATTCTTTGTGCCAGAGTGGTCTTGAAGCAATTAGCATAGAGACTGATATAACCGATAGTAGATCAATCCAAGAAATGGTCTTAAAAACCATCGAGACGTTTGGATCCCCAAACATTCTTGTAAACAGTGCCGCCCTTGATCCAAAGTTTGATCCTCATCAAGCTAAAAATTCCTCTTTCGGATCGGGCGCCTTCGAAGACTATCCAATTGAAGCTTGGAACAAAGCCTTAGAAGTAAACTTAACCGGAACTTTTTTATGTTGTCAAGCGGTGGTTAAGTCGATGCTTGAACAAGGCAGTGGAAATATCATCAATATGTCATCCATCTATGGGGTCGTTGCACCTGATCAACGGCTCTATCAGAGAGAAGATCAAGCGCAAAAATATAAACCTGTATATTATTCCGTAACTAAAGCTGGGATATTAGGTCTTACCCGGTATCTTGCAGCGTATTATGCAGGCAAGAATATTCGTGTAAATGCCATCTCCCCGGGCGGCGTATTCAATGGACACGATGAAGAGTTCATTCAAGCTTACTCAACTAGAGCAATCATAGGGCGTATGGCGGAAAAAGACGAGATGAATGGCGCTTTACTTTTTCTTGCCTCGGAAGCCTCTGCCTATATGACAGGCGCGAACCTGATTGTAGATGGTGGATGGACGACTTGGTAACAATACAATTTTTATAAAAAACCAGAAATTTCAAAAACTTAAAGAATAATAATCAATGACCGAAGTTCTCGCAATTATCCCTGCCAGGGGTGGATCTAAGAGTATTCCAAAAAAGAATATTCGCCCTTTCTTTGGACACCCGCTGATCGCTTATAGTATTGAGGCTGCGCGGGTTGCTGATACCGTAACTCGCGTCATTGTTTCCACCGACGACGAAGAAATCAGCGCAATTGCACATACTTATGGAGCAGAGGTACCTTTTATCCGTCCAGAAGAATACTCCCAAGATGAAACACCAGACCTACCTGTTTTTCTGCATGCTCTCGAATGGCTGGAATATGAGGAGGACTATCAACCTGACATAGTCGTCCAGTTACGCCCCACCTCGCCTTTACGTAAGGTGATTCATATTGACCAGGCAATATATCAATTGCTAGAGAGACCAGAAGCTGATGCTGTGCGGACTGTATGCATCCCTTTTCAAAATCCTTTCAAAATGTGGCAAATTACCCCTGACGGGTTTATGCAACCACTAATCAAAGATCTGCAGTATCCTGAACCTTATAATTTGCCACGCCAGGTTCTTCCAGACGTCTATTGGCAAACTGGTTACGTTGATGCAGCGTGGAGTGATACCCTTAAAAACAAGAATTCAATGACCGGTGAACGTATCCTTCCATTGGTTATCAATGCAGATGAGTGGATTGATATCGATTCATCAAACGATTGGCGACGAGCCGAGCGATTGATGGAATTAGGTGAAATAACATTTGAGGATCTCGGGTTCGACCTAAATAAAGAATAAGGTTCACAAAAATGGAGAATAAAATGCCTGAAATAAAAATTGGGGAGCGCTTAATTGGCGATGGACACCCTACTTATATTATCGCTGAAATTGGCGTGAATCATAACGGTTTTTTAGATCTAGCTTTAAAATTGATTGATGTTGCTGTTGATGCGGGTGTAGATGCTGTAAAATTTCAGAAACGCGATTTAAAAACCCTTTACGGGAAGAAATATCTCGATAATGCAAACGCTGGAGAAAAAACATTAAACTATCTTCTACCTATCCTTCAACGAGTAGAGTTATCTGAGAAGGATTATTACGACATCGTTGAATACTGTCAGAAAAAAGGGATCACTTTTTTATGTTCCGCATTTGATGCAAACAGTGCAGATTTTATCGATTCTCTAGGAGTACCAGCCTTTAAGACGGCATCTGCAGATTTGACTAACTTACCACTCCTTGATCACTTAATCAAAAAAGGAAAACCTCTTATTCTTTCAACAGGAATGTCTAGCATGGATGAGGTGGAATTCACAGTCAACTTCCTTAAAGATAGAAAAGCAGAATTCGCACTACTACACTGCAATAGTACTTATCCTGCTGCGTTTGAAGATATTAATTTGCGTTTCATGAATAGACTTAGTCAATTCGATGTCCCTGTGGGATATTCTGGGCATGAACGCGGTATTGCAATCTCTACTGTAGCGTCTGCCTTAGGAGCTAGTATCATCGAGCGCCACTTAACGCTTGACCGAACAATGGATGGACCAGATCATGCTGCCAGCCTCGAGCCTCAAGGTTTTTCAAAGATGGTTAGAGATATCCGACAGGTCACTGAGGCATTAGGAACTGGGGAAGAAAAATTCATTTCACGTGGTGAAATTTTAAATCGAGAAGTATTAGGGAAAAGCCTAGTTGCAACTCGCCCAATCCAGAAAGGTGAAATTATCACATCGGAAATGATCACCGTAAAAGGACCAGCTCTAGGGCTTTCTCCACAAAAATATCAAGTCTTGCTCGGACGAAAAGCAGGTCGAGATATTCAAGAGGATGAGCCATTTCTCGACCGTGATATAGGTATCCATATAAGCCTAGAAACGGGTAAAGTTCTCCCCATGGAATATGGCTTCACAGTGCGTTTCAGAGACTATGAAGAGTTACTGGAATACAAACCGCACCTGCTAGAATTCCATTTCACTGATAAAGATCTAGACGAGCCTTATCCTGGTGAAAATTATTCTTATGAATCTGAACAGCCTTTAAAATTAGTCGTACATGCCCCCGAATTCTTTGAGCGAACGCTTGTTGATCTTTGCACTACCGATGAAAGACAAAGAAAAGCGTCGATCGAGATGATGCAAAAATCTATCGATCTTACCAGGGAAATTTCTCGGTTCTTTGTTGGAACGCCAAAAGTTATTATTCACCCAGGTGCAATGAGCTTAGATCACCCAATCAAAGAAAAAGACATTCTATATGAGAACCTGCATAAATCCCTTATCGAAATAGACTTTGAAGGTGTCGAATTATTACTCGAAAATTTACCCCCACGACCCTGGTATTTTGGTGGACAATGGCTTACGAATGCTTTTATGGATATGTACGAAATCCGAGATTTCATCGTACCATTAGGCTTAAATTTCTGCTATGATACTTCTCATCATAAATTATATTGCAATTGGGCACATGTTGATTTCTACAAACAATTAAGCGTAATTCTTCCGTATATTGGTCATTTACATCTATCGGATGGTGCAGGTTTAGATGGTGAAGGACTTCAAATCGGAGAAGGCTCGATCGATTGGGTAAAATTCTTTGATGTATTAGGCGATTATTCAGGCACAATGATCCCGGAAATTTGGCGTGGGCACCAGCGAAGAGGCGAGGGATTCCTGATTGCAATTTTACGTCTTTCTGAAGCATACCAAATCAGTAAAGCAAAACATAATCAGTAAAATCATCTTCTGGAATCTCTAAAAAAGCTGCATAATTCTTCCTTAACCCAAATGAGCAGAAACATTCAAATGCAATTTGCCCATATTAAAAACAACTTTGATTTATGGCGACTTAACAGACAAATCAACAAACATGCTAAACCAGATTCCAGCAAACCGACCATTGTGGTTTTCAATGCTTCATCAAGAATATATGGGATCAGTCAAAACGCTGCCTTTACTTTGCTGACCAGTTGGGGATTAAGACTTGCAGGAATCCAAGTAAAACACTTTGTATGTAAAGCAGGAATGAGCCATTGTGTTTTAGGGACAAATAGGGAAGATTTCTCAAATGCTCCTCCATGCCAAGCTTGTATACGACAATCGAAACGGATGTACCAACATGCAGATGTGTTTTGGTTTAGCTATAACGAAAATAAAAAACTTTCAGATAACCTAGATAATTTAAGTGTTGAAGAACTTTCAAATTTTGAATATAACCTCGAAAAGCCCTATCACTCACTTAAAACAATCAACAAAATAATCCCTATAGGAAGGCTAGTCCTCCCCTCTGTTCGATGGGCATTACGACGACATCATTTAATCGACAATAATGAAAACCGTTATTTGATTCGTGAGTATATTTTATCAGCCTTCAACATCATTCTGGAATTCGCAGAATTCCTCGATCAAACAAAAGCCAGCAATGCATTAATTTTCAATGGGATTCTATTTCCAGAGGCAGCAGCTCGTTGGATAGCGATTCAAAAAGGGGTTCGAGTGATCACACAAGAAGTAAGTTTTCAACCATTTTCTGCATTTTACACAACTGGCGAAGCTACAGCATATCCTATCCATATTCCTGAGGAATTTACCCTTTCAGAATCACAAAATGAAAGGTTGGATAATTATTTAGAAAAACGAATCCAAGGTAAATTCACGATGGCAGGAATCAAATTCTGGCAGGATATGCAACCTTTAGACGAACAATTATTAATAAAAATATCTGAACACAAACAACTTGTGACTGTATTTACGAATGTGGTTTACGACACCAGTCAGGTTCACGCAAACCAAGTATTTCCACATATGTTTGCTTGGCTTGACTTAATCCTTAAATTAATCAAAAAATATCCAAAGACCCTGTTTGTTATCCGTGCTCATCCCGATGAGATGCGACCGGGGACAGCGAAACAAAGCAATGAAAGTGTCAGAGATTGGATACTAAAGAACCAAATAAACCTTTTGCCAAATACGCATTTTATTGATTCACAAGAATATATTTCCTCATACGATCTGATCAATCGCTCTAAATTTATCATGGTCTATAACTCATCCATCGGCATGGAAGCAACACTAATGGGAAAACCTGTTCTTTGTGGTGGCAAAGCCCGCTATACACAATACCCCATTGTGTTCTTTCCACAAAATACAGAAGCTTTCCAAAGAGAAGCAGAAATTTTATTAGAATTAGATACGGTAATAGTCCCAGACGAATTCATTGAGAATGCACGACGGTTTTTATATTATCAACTTTATCGTGCTTCTTTAAGCTTTAAAGATTTTTTAAAAGATAGTCGAAGAAAAGGATTCATTGAATTCAAACCTTTCTCCTGGAAGAAATTACTCGAGTATAACTCTCCAGCAATACAAACACTTGTGAATGGGATTGCCAATGAACAAACTGACAATTCATTCCAAGTGAAAGAAATTTTTTAGTAAAACAAAATGATATCTATGAATAATGAAAGAATCGAAATATTATCTGTAGAACTATTAGAAAATAATCGAAAACTCGTCGATGAATTAAAACAATTCGCGAAATCGATTGGTCTGGAATTTGGCTGGCATTATTTACTCGATTTAACTTGGATAATTAATCAATTAGATTCAAGTAAAATGAAATATGTCATGGATGCTGGCGCAGGAACAGGGGTTATCCAATGGTATTTAGCAACCCAAGGACTAGAAGTGATCAGTGTAGATCGCACTAGTAGAGCAAACTTACCTTTACGTTTTAGAAAAGAATTTAATGTAAAAGGCTTACGGGAAAAAGATTTATCACATCCAACACCTGCCTTTCTTAATAACTTCAAACGTCCGATTAAAGGATCACTACTTTACAGAATTTTAGCTACCGGTAAAGCACAAATGCTTGATATCTCCGGTTACTATTCAAAATTCAGAAATCCTGGAAGTGTTATCATCTATAATCAAGATTTAACCAATTTAGTTGATCTTCAAGATAACAGCTTGGACGCTATTGTTTCAGTCTCAGCACTGGAACACAACACACCTGAAGGTTTAACGCAAGTAGTAGATGAATTAATGCGAGTGTTAAAACCAGGAGGAATTTTATTAGCCACATTAACAGCTGCACGAGATAATGACTTTTGGCATGAAGCATCCAGCGCGATGTGCTATACAGATAACAGTCTACGAACATTATTTTCGCTATCTCCAGATAGTCCATCTAATTACGATGAATATGACAAATTATTTACTAAATTA
>CAZJMV010000079.1:0-50465 GCA_964547225.1 uncultured Anaerolineaceae bacterium
ATATTATGAACCTATTTGAAATTATATATCTTTAGGCTATAATTTGATTATAAGAGAAAAAAGAAAAACGTAGATAGGAATAACTTGTGATTAATCGAAGAAAGACCGATCGTAAATATTTAACGTACTTTGCGCGGGTCACAAATCTAAGAACAGGACATTTAATGGGGTATCTTGTGGATTTGACTTCTGAAGGTGCATTATTAATCGGTGATATGGAACTGGAGATTGGTATATCGTATACTTTACGAATAGATCTTCCTGAAGAAATTCCTTCAAATCGTTATCTTGAGATTGATGCGCAAGTTGTGTGGACGAAACCAGATACAGAACCGAATTTCTTTCGTACTGGGTTGAAAATTTTTCCGCTAAATGATGTGGACAGACAACGTCAAGAAGAATTGCTTTCTTTATATAGTGCAAAAAAATAATGGCTAGAGATACTTGAACAAATTTCATTTCGAATCATAGGGGTTCTCCTTTTTTTACTTCCTGTTTTGAATACTGCGCCTTTTCCAAATTGGACCCCCATATTTGTAATACCAATATAATGATTTGGATGCGATAGCACTTATCAAGAGAACTGAGATTGGTAATGTAAATGCATCGATTAACCGTTGACGAGTAACAGCTGCGGAGAGCATGCGGATTAGTATTCCGATGCTGATCATTGCTATTGGTAACATAATCCAATCCCTGTCAGTCTTTAAAAAAATAAAAAATACTAAACTGACGAATGGAAGAAGAAAAAATGACCAGTGGAAAATCCATGAAAGCCATAGAAAGAAAGGTTTTCCCCCATGCCCCGCGAGTATGTTCTTCGCAAATCCATCGCGTACTTCAGACCAATTATGATACATTCGACTGAAGATTTGGTTTCCCCCTAATGCCATCACTAAACGCAATCCGGAGTGTTTGGTTTTCCAAGCTAGCCTAAGATCCTCAACTACATTATCACGCACTGCTGCATGACCGCCGATGAACTCATAAGCAGTACGGTGAAATATTAATACTTGTCCATTTGCAGCAGAGAATACTGACCAAGGACATAAACGCACCAGTAATTCAGGAAGATAACCAATAATTATGAACATCATCATTGGAACGATCAAGCGTTCTGCCCATGTATGGGTGATTTGTGTAGGGAAGATAGTTAACAAATCAGCTTTGTAATGATTCTTTGTCCATAATGAAGACGATAAGGCATCCTTTTTCCAAAAAACATCAGCATCAGTGAAAACAAAAATTTCTCCGGAGGCAACCTCAGATAGCTGGTGACAAGCCCAATTCTTCCCTGTCCAATCTTGAGGTAGTGCTTTGCTGGATATTAACCGAAAACGAGGATCACCAGCAGAGGCATCAAGCGCTAATTTGGCTGTATTATCCAGTGAATGATCATCTAACAAGATCAACTCAAAATTTTGGTAATTGCTTGATAGAATAGATTTTATGCTCCTTTGAATATTTGTAGATTCATCACGCGCTGGAATTAATATTGATACAAAAGGCGAATCACCTTCCTGACTATGTGGTTTTAATCGAGGGAAAGTGATTGTATTCACTATAGCAATAGAACTGATCACGATAATAGGTGTTATGAATAGAATGATAAGGATATTCATTTTATTTAAAGATCTTTTTTATTAGTTCTGATCGGATTGATGGCTTCGTAGACAATTCACTTCTGTGTTTATATAATAATATAAAGAAAATCCCGAACCAAATCCATACAAACTCGGGGTATTGGCGCCCATAGTAAGAATAGATGAAGATGCCTAAACAAATCATTGCGCTGATTACCGCCCAGCTACTGACTTTAAAGATGATGTACATTAATCCTAAAAGCATTCCCAGGACAGTAGGGATTACCCCTAATGTGAGTCCTATCCAGACGCCAAAGGTCGAAGCAACGGCTTTACCACCCTTGAATTTCAACCAAGGTGAAAAGGCATGTCCAAAAACAGGAGATAAAGCTATCGGAATCATTTGACACCCATGGATGGGAATGATAAACCAAGCAATCCCGACAGGAATAGTGGCTTTTAAAACATCAAGAAGTAAGGCAATTATTCCCCAACCCCATCCCATTGCTCGGATGACATTGGTTGAGCCTGGATTATGGTCACCAAATTTGCGGATATCAACCTTTTTAACCCCATCCCCTATCATTACGGAGAATGGGATTGAGCCAAGGAGAAATCCGATTGCTGTCCAGTAGACATATTGCATCTCTTATACTCCAAGTACCATCCCCAAATTACAAAGATTCCCATGCCAAAAAAACCAAAAACTGCTGGTCCTGGTTGCTCCCAAAAGAAACCTAAAGCTACAAATTGTAGAAACCATGTAAGAGTATATATGGTCATAAGCGGTTTACTGGTAATTGGAAAGGGACGAATGATGAATGCCAATAGTGAAGCGGTCAACCACCATCCGAAAAAATTAGATAATGGTATCCCAAAATAGTATCCTTTTTGATCCCATACCCATAGATTTTGTGCGACCATTTGCGGATCAAGATATAGATCCCAAGCAGTAAATATCATGCCTGAAAAAAAGCTAAAAACGAACCGATAATAAAGTGATGAACGATTCAGATAGGATGAAATGATAGAATCAGCAATTGCCCAGGATGGGAAAAGCATCATCAACCAAGCAAATGGGATCAGAATTGGAACAGAGGCAATTTGTGGTTGTAAAAGTGTTGTGTAGTGGTAATTCCCAAATGGAAAACCAGTGCTTATTCCCAAGAATTCCGCTCCCCAAGTGAATAAACTGATGAATAGAATCGCTAAGAATATTCGGGAATTTGACCATTTTAACCGCACAGCGATTAGTGTTGCTATAGAATGGGATGCTACACTAACAATCGTTGTATAAATAAATACTTCTTTACCAAGAAACCACATAAGAATCGGTGTTGTGATCAACACAATCAACCAAATCAGTAAAGCAAGTCCCCAGATTTTCGATAAATGTGGATTTCTGCGGAAGAAGAGTAAAATGTGATGTATATTTTTTAGAAAATAATCAATTATCTTCCTATGTATATGCGTAATTCGTCCTTGACTATACGGTGAAAGCATAAGAGTCATCCCGAAAACAATGATCATATTGGTGCAAAGAAAAAAGAGCATCTCCTCAATAGGCAATCCCGATATATTCAACCCAGTTATTTTATTTGGATTGATAATCCAAATGCCATGGGATAATGCTATTCTGTCAACGAACCATAGGTAAAGCGTTGGAGGTAAGATTCCAATTAGAATTGTACCTGCTTTTGATATGAGAATATCCATTCCCCAAGCGATTTGAATAATTATTGGAAAGATCGCCCAAGAGAGGATTAGAGATAAATAACGAGTTGAGTCATTAGGAAGCGCTAAACTCAATAATGATAAAAACCAAAAAAACAATACCAGAGCGAAGCTAAATAAATATAATTTATTATTGGGTGAATACTTCTGCAGAAAAAAATTGGAGAGATATTTTTGAACAAATAAGAACCAGAAACCAGTCAAAATCGTTTGAAGAATAAAGAATAGGTATTCTTCGATTGGCACCCAACCAATAATTATTCCTTTGATCAAGTTTGGTTCATACCACCAAACACGATTAGCGATGAGGTAATTATCCCAAGGTGTTGTGTACAACAATGCCAGCAAGATATGCGCGAGAAGTACTAAATAAGCGTTTTGGTCTACAGTGAGAAGCTTCTTTGATTTATTCAGAAGGGTATCCGAATAAAGAAGCACTAAAAGAGAAATGATTGGTGGAACCAAGAAGATCAATAAAATTGAGAAATACGTCACTGGATTATATTCCACCAGGCTCTCAATGCCAAACTAATTTTTTTGGTTTTTGAGCTCCCCGCAGTCAAATTAAAGACATCATAATTGTTTGCACGGATCTGCTTAATGATTGATTGGTATATTTCCAAACCACTCATTACTGCCCACCTACCCATTGCCAACATTTGTATCCCTTCTCTAGCATTCTGGTAATAGGCTTCAGTACGGTGAAATTCAAATTCTAATAATTGGATGAATTCTTTTGAAATTCGTTTAACTGCCAGATCATCTTCGTTAACCCCAAAAGCTTGGAGGTCTTCCTGGGGAATATAAACACGGTTAATTTCCCAATCATATCCAATATCCCTCCAAAAATTACTCAATTGCATGGCGATTGAAAGACTATCGGCGTGATGTATAGCTTGTTGAATTGTAAAAGGATCTCTTACACCCAAGATATGGGTTATAGCTCTTCCCACGGGTAATGCACTTCCATCCATATAAGAGAGTAAATCTGAAAAAGTTGGGAAACGGGTAATAACTAGATCATCTTTCATCGCTTGAAAATAAGGTGCCATGATTTCAGCGGGGATATTAAAGGTTTTTGCAGTGTTCAGATAAGCTCTGAGTACAGGATGGTGGCTATTACCTGATGAAAAGGCATGCCAATAAGATTGTTCCCAATCCTCAATTGCTTCAAGCGCTGATGAAAAACCAGTATGAGAGACATCAACGCGATCATCACCAATCCGCATTAAGGCATAAAGGGCTTCAATATGACGTAGTATATCAGCCGGGAAGAAGCGACTAGCGAAAGAATAATTCTTGCTAGCCGTACGCATAATTTTTTGACAATATTCGTAATCTGAATCAGAAACCACGCTGGATAAATAATCACTTCGAGTTTCTAAGGAATGTTCTTGGGTTGAATAAGATTGATTCAATTCCATTCTTCAAGAATCCTTTCAGTGACCAATTTTGATGAAATTATAACCATTGGCATACCTATGCCAGGATAGGTTCCTTGCCCCACAAAGTACAATCCTTTGATGTAACGTGAGCGATTATGTGGTCTAAAATAAGAGGATTGGAAGAAGGTGTGTGATAAGGACCCAAAAGCCGTACCGTAAAAAGCATTGATATCCCGATACCAATCTGTGGGGCAATAGGAGCGTTCCCAGACGATATGTTGGTTGATTTTTGGATCTATTATTGTTTCTAATTTATGGATCAACTTGTCCCTAACATCCTTGTGCGTTTTATCCCAATTAATATCTGCTGTAAGATTAGGCATCGGAGCTAATAAATAGATCAGACTATGTCCTGGTGGCGCCAGTGATGGATCGGTTATGGTGGGTATATTCATATGGAAAGATAGTTCTTCGGGTAGGACTTTATCAACAAAGATGGCATCGAGATTTGCTCGATAATCTTCAGCGAAATAAAGCGCCTGATGTCGCATGTTCGGATAAATCTTGTCCACACCTAAGAATAAGATATATCCTGAACAAGCATACTGGAAACGATCTATATCTTTGTCGGTATAATCCTTTCGGATATTTGGCTCTAATAAATCCTTGTAGGTATATGGTAAATCTGCATTAGAGACAACTAAATCCGCAAATAACTTCTCCCCTGACTGTAATTGCACCCCGGCAGCTCGATTATCTTTAATAATTATCTGCGAAACCGGAGAATTGACAAGATAATTCACACCCATATCCAATCCCATTGAGTTCATGTCTTCTATAATGCTATAAATGCCTCCTTTAGGGAACCACATACCCAAAGCTAGATCGGCGTATGTGATTAAACTGTACATCGCTAAGGCATCAAAAGGGGATAATCCAAGGAACATGGAGTGAAAAGAAAAGGCTTTGGTCAATTTTTCATTATCATTGAAATATTTCTTTACTTGTTTGTAGAGATCCTGGTGTGCATTCGTTATTAAGAGACGAGAGAGAGCTGAAGGGTTCGCTAAATCTGTTATGTGATTATAGTTCCGGTCGACAAAATCCATCCCCAGTTCGTATTTCATTGCGCCTGACCCCAAAAAACGAAAAAGGCGCACTGCAGAACCAGGTCCTATTTTCTCAACTTCTTGAGCTAATAATGCCATATTATTGTATAGATCGATGAACGTATTGTCGTGGAAATAAATCCGATAATTGGGATCAAGTTGAATCAAATCAATCCGCTTATTGATATTTTGTCCAACTGCTCGATATAATTCTTCGAAAGTATCCTTCATGACGAGTATGGTTGGTCCAGTATCCACCCGGAAACCGTTCTCTTCAATGAGATTGCTTCGCCCTCCAAGTCTTGATCGTTTTTCCAAAACAGTTACTTCAAAACCTGAATAAGCTAATCTCAATGCAGTTGCCATCCCCCCCATGCCTGATCCAATGATGATCACTTTTTTCATAAAGAAAAACCCCTTCCGTACTCCCAGTTATTATTAATGATTAGATCAATAAAAATCGAAATAAAGATACCATTTTAGTCCGAATATGTCAAGGTTTTCTGTACAAAATCTCTGCGTAATGTGATACTAGGGGCAAGAATAGGTAAATACTAAGCCACCTGTAAGCTTTCTTATTCGAAACCATGCTATACTTTCTCGAATATAAAACGCTTATTGTTTTTTATAGGTTATTGATATAGAGGAATTGTATGAAATTGAATACTTATGATTTTATTAAAGCATTGATTTTTACATTATTTATTAATTTACTTCTCTTTTCAAGTGTATTGGCAGCCGTTAATGATAATTCGAATGATGAGTTACCACCAGATATTCCTATTATACAAGAGGATGGTAACTTGATTTTTCTTCCCTTTATAAAATATGAAAATAGTAAAGATATTTGGATTGCCAATCTGGAAATTACACAAGGTATACAAACTCTCTCAAATGATGTTCCCCTGGTTGAAGGGCGTCAAACAGCTATACGGATTTACGCTGAAAGCAATGAACCTACTTCATTAGAAAATGTTTCCGTTTCCATTTCTGCAAGTCGAGATGGTGATCCTCTACCTGGATCTCCTCTTTATGTTGGACCTCAAACAATTCCAACAAGTTGGTCGCGTAGTGATAGTGATTCTAGTTTCAACGTTAATTTACCCGATAGTTGGTTGTCTGGATCGATTGATATGGTAATCACAGTTGATTCTCAGAATATCTATAGAGAAGGAAATGAATCGAACAACAGCGTTGATATAAGCCGTAGCTTTACCCATGTAGCACCGTTGAATATCACCGTTGTACCGATACAATATACAGACCCAATTTATGGCTATTTTGCACCCCCGAATCCAGAATATTTAGCTGATGAATTGCTGAAGATCTATCCAGTAAGCCAAGTGAACCTTACCGCTCATTCTCCTGTTAGTTTTAATAAAGATTTAAGTGATACTTATTATTGGGATGTTTTATTGAATAAAATCACTGACATAAAAGCATCTGAAGGGAAACCCGCTTCAGAAGTGTATTATGGGCTTATCCCGATGAAAAATTCTTACGGTACATGGTGGTATGGAGGTGTTGTTGGACTTGGTTGGGTTGGTCATCGTGCTGCAATTGGTTTAACCAATTATGAACCTTATGGAATAAATGGTGGCGATACTGCCAATCATGAGATCGGACATAATTTCGGGCGATTACATTCCCCCTGTGGTAACCCGGGTGGGGTTGACCCTAGCTACCCTTATAGTGACGGTACGATTGGTGAATTTGGTTTTAGAGTAAACAATTTTAATGTAATCCCGAATTCTCGTTTTGACATGATGAGCTATTGTGATCCAATTTGGGTTTCAGATTACACTTATAAAGGATTATATGCCAATCAAGTCTCAGTTTCATCCTCAAGTGCTATTTTATCTGAACAAGATCAACAGGAAGTACTATATTTTCGAGCAAGTTTTCTAGAAGATGGAAAACTGGAGATCTCACCAGCTTATAGCTTCTTAGGTAGACCATCGATCATTGATGAAGAAAGTAAATATGAGGTGGAATTCATCAACGAAAAAGATGAGATCATTGCTTCTCATGGTGTAGCATTGCTTTGGGCATCTGAAGGAGAAATTGAAATAAGATCAATTATGGGAAGACTTCCCCTACCAGAAGGATCTTTTTCAAAATTGCGACTAGTTAAGGAAGGAAGAAGTATTGCTGAAAAAATCCTGCCTCAAATTAATTTCGATTCGAAAAGCAAATTATCTGAATTGTTGGTATCTGAACAGAATGTTTTGAAATGGGGATATGAAGACACTCCTGCACTAATAAGATACTCGAGTGATGAGGGAAAGACGTGGACAACCATTGCAATCGATCATCTGGGAGGAGAGTTGGAATTAGATCCAAGTATGATGCCAACCGGTAAGTACCTATTCCAGATTGATTTAGCGGATCAATTCACCACCCAATTAAATCTCGAATGGGAAAATAAAGGATAAGTTGATGACAAGAAAAAACCTATGGTGGAAAGATGCTGTCATTTACCAAATCTACCCGCGCAGTTTCAAGGATAGTGATGGCGATGGCGTTGGTGATCTAAAAGGCATCCTTGAAAAATTGGATTATCTCGTTGATTTGGGGATCAATGCTATTTGGATATCGCCTATATATCCATCAGCCATGGCGGATTTTGGTTACGACGTCTCAAATTACTCGGATATCCATCCTTTATTTGGAGATATGAATGATTTTGATAAACTGTTGAATGCTGCACACGAGAAAGGATTAAAGATCATTTTGGATTATGTTCCCAATCATTCTTCGGATGAGCATCCTTGGTTTATCGAATCGAGATCGTCCCGTCAGAACCCAAAACGGGATTGGTATATTTGGTGTGATGCGAAAAAAGATGGCAGCCCTCCGAATAACTGGGATTCTTTTTTTGGCGGTTCAGCTTGGAGTTGGGATGAAAAAACTGGACAATACTATTTACATCTATTTTTAGATAAACAACCTGATCTAAATTGGAAAAATCCTGAAGTTGTTCATGCAATGCATGATGTGCTGCGATTTTGGTTGGATAAAGGCGTAGATGGTTTTCGTATGGATGTGGTTACCTTCTTAATGAAACACGCTGATATGCCTGATAACCCAATCCTGGAAAATCGGGATCACGTCCTTTTGCAAGGACAGCGTCACCTATATGATATTAACCAACCTGAGGTTCATGAGAAGTTGCGTCAATTTCGGTCGATCTTCGATTCCTACCCCGGAGATCGCGTCATCATTGGAGAAACTTGGTTCCCCGAGCCAAATGAATTAGCCACCTATTATGGCAAAGATTTAGATGAAATCCACCTTCCGTTCAATTTCACTTTGCTAACCCAAGAATGGAATGCAAGGTCGATACAGGTTGTCATTGAAAAATATTATCAAGCATTACCTGAAGGAGCGACACCTAATTTTGTGCTGGGTAATCATGATATCCATCGATTAGCTACTCGCTATGGGAGGCAGAATATTCGGTCAGCCGGATTGCTTCTACTGACCCTATATGGTGTACCAACGATGTATTATGGCGATGAAATTGGTATGGAGGATGTCCCAATTTCCCCAGAGCAATATCAAGATCCTGTCGCGATCCACAACCCCGATACAAATGATGGACGTGATCCAGAAAGATCACCAATGCAATGGAGTGATGAACCCAATGCTGGATTCTGCCCTGCGAATGTTGATCCTTGGTTGCCTGTCGCAGGTAATTATGAAGAAGTGAATGTAATGAAACAAGAAAGAGAGCCATCTTCTACGTTCAATTTTTATAAGCGGTTGTTAAGGTTGAGATCTCAAGAACCCGCATTACTAAAAGGGGGGATTAAATTTATTGATCAAGTTCCAGAAAATATATTGGCATACACGCGAAGTCTGGATACTGATACATTTCTTGTTTTGATCAATTTCTCGGGACTTGAAGAAAGGATAAATTTAAGTGGGATTCTTGAACAAGGAATAACAGTATTGTCTACTACTATGGAATCACGCGAAAATATTTCTTTGAATGAAATTTCTCTAGCTCCACACGAAGGATTGTTGCTGAAAATCATTTCAGGAGGCAAATTTTGAAAACTATAGGTCTGATTGGTGGTATGAGTTGGGAGTCGTCGATCGAATATTACCGGATAATTAATCAACGCGTTAGAGAATTACTTGGAGGAACTCATTCCGCAAAAAGTATTATGGTGTCTTTAGATTTCGCAGAAATCGAAGCTTTACAAGAAAAAGGAAATTGGGATGAAGCTACCCTTATGCTCGTTCAAGCTGCACAACAGGTTGAATATGGTGGCGCTGATTTTGTTTTAATTTGCACAAACACGATGCATAAAATGGCTCCAGAAGTTCAGAGTCAGATAAATATTCCCTTACTGCATATCGCGGATGCCACTGCTGAAGCTATCAAAAATCTAAGTTTATATAAGGTAGGTCTTTTAGGTACTTTATATACGATGGAGGGGGATTTCTATCGTGGAAAACTGGAGAACCAACATGGCTTAGAGGTCATCGTCCCTGATGATAAGGATCGTCAAGTGGTTCATCAGGTAATTTTTGAAGAATTGGTGAAAGGGGTGATTAGCTCAGAATCAAAAAGAAAATATCAACAAATTATCCATAAACTAGTGAACAAAGGCGCACAAGGGATCATTCTTGGTTGTACGGAAATTGGGTTGCTTATTGATTCTGAAGATGCCTCCGTGCCTCTTTTTGATACTACGGTTATCCATGCTGAGGCAGCCGTAAAAGAAGCTTTAGAGGAATAATAACCAGAATTCAATTTTGATTGATTCAATCAATCAAAAAAACTGATATACTTTATTTCTCTAATATCATTAATGATGTAACTGTGTGAATTATTCTCCCTGATATCTAGGGAATGATTGGAGATCAAATGAGTACAACAAAAATACCCCTTAGAAAAGAAATTCAGAAAGAATATACTTGGAATGCAGAAAGTGTTTTTCCGACAAAGCTGGAATGGGAAGATGAATTAAAACAAATTGTTCAAGATATACCATCCCTCACAAACTATCGAGGAAAGTTGAATACTAGTTCTTCCTATATGGCAGATGCTCTGCAAACACGCGACAGGTTGATCAACAGGATAGGTAAAGCTACCATGTATGCGTTTATGAGTATGGCGATTGACACAACTGATCAGGAAAAAGGAAAAATGCCAGCAAAAGCACAAGCGGTTTTCGGACAAGTACTGGCAAACGCTGCTTTTGTCGAACCGGAGTTGCTTGAAATTGGAGAAGCGGAACTTTTTGAATGGGTTAAGCAAGATAACCGACTAGAAGAATATGAATTCTATTTCAGAAATCTATTCCGTAAACAAGAACATATTCGTTCTACAGAGATCGAAGAAATACTTGGAATGTTGACAGAGCCTTTCTCGAATGTTGATAAAACATTCAATTTGCTAACTGATGCAGATTTTCAATTCAAGCCAGCTATTAATAGTAAAGGCATGGAACTTGAAGTAACCCAGGGTAGCTTGGATAGGATCTTATCAGAATCAGATAGTGAAGCACGTAAAACTGCTTGGGAAAATTATATGGATACCTACCTCGCTTATAAAAACACACTGGCGAGTAACTTAGAGACATCCATTAAACAATTCACCTTTGAATCCCGAGTGCGAAAACATCGAACAACTTTGGAGGCTTCTCTTTTTGAACATAATATTCCCACGGAAGTATTTCATAATCTTATCGATACCTTCCGAGATAATCTCCATATTTGGCAACGATATTTCAATATCCGACGGAAAGCCCTTGGTGTAGAAAAATTAGAATCCTATGATATTTGGGCGCCTCTGGTCAAAAATACCCCCATCATACCTTTTGAAAAAGCCATTCGTTGGATATGTGATGGTTTGTCACCAATGGGTGAAGAATATGTGGAACGTATCAGAAAAGGATGTGTAGAAGATCGTTGGGTGGATCTATACCCCAATCAAGGAAAATCAGCTGGCGCTTTCTCATACGGGGTTCACGGCACTTTCCCGTTTATTGTGATGAGTTATACCGATGATGTCTTTAGTATGAGCACGCTTGCTCATGAACTCGGTCATTCTATGCACTCCTATCTAACTTGGCAGAATCAACCCGTTGTTTATGGAGATTATTCTTTATTTGTAGCTGAAGTTGCGTCGAATTTTCACCAAGCGATGGTAAGAGCCTATTTACTAGAGAATGAGAAAGATACTGAATTACAAATCAGTCTAATTGAAGAAGCAATGGCGAATTTTTATCGCTATTTCCTACAAATGCCAACGCTAGCGCGATTTGAATTAGAAACACATCAACTTGTCGAAAAGGGAGAAGGCTTGAACGCGGATGGAATGATCCAGTTAATGGCAGACCTCTTTCAGGAAGCTTATGGTGATTCGGTACATATTGATCACGATCGAGTTGGGATTACATGGGCAACCTTCGGGCATTTATATGAGGACTATTATGTCTACCAATATGCTACTGGGATTTCGGGTGCACATGCCTTAGCTAATCGTATTCTGCAGGGGACACCAGGATCTGTAGACGATTATCTCGGATTCTTAAAATCAGGTAGCTCCTTATTTCCTTTAGATACCTTGAAGAACGCGGGGGTTGATCTTACTACCCCAAAACCGGTAGAAGAAACATTCAAAGTCCTTGCTCAAATGGTTGATCGTCTAGAAGAATTACTAGGATAAATACTTAAGTTAAACCAGGATTATGATCACTGAACCAAGTTGATCAAAGATCAGTTATTTTTGGAATGCATCTCTGTCCACAGGGCTTCATCGAATGGGGCTTGGCGATTAGGACAATCGACGCGCTGACATAATTGACAGTTTGAATAATTATGTTCTTTCTCAAAATGTATTCCCGATGTGGACATATCCGGGTGCATGAGATAGGAAGGCATGAGATCAACCCCGATCATATTCTGAACATCTCCCAACAATGAGAATAAAGCTCTTTGTTGTTCAATACGCCAAATATGCGCTTCTCCGGAACCAGGATTCATAGTAGAAAGTGAACCAATCTGGTAAGCTCGCTGAATTTCTTTTTGCAAGAAATTCTCAGCATTTCTTAACAGTTCCATTCTTAATTGGCTAAGCCAGTAATTTTCGAGAAAATCTGTAACTGGTTTGGATATCTCTAAAACCTCTATTCCACAGGTAGCAACATAACAAAAAACGCGATTGACGTCATCTAGATTTTTTCGCATGACTGGGCTGGTGAAGGTGACGTTCTCTATGGTGACTGTATCGAATCCTTTTGAGTCGATATAGGCTACACGGTAAATAGCTTTTGGTCTTCCGATATCTTGGGTTGTTTTGGCTAGAGCATCAAATCTTTTTTCTGAATCTGTTCCAGGTTTAATTCTTAGCTCTTTCTTTATTGAAGGAAGGTCGATTGTAATTGGGATATTATTCAGCGCAATAGCTTGTTCAATTTGCATAGATATCTTACACCTTTATTGGACGAAGTATTTGGATTCTCAAGCTTTCTAGATATACTCGCCAGATTAGAACACTATTATACACGCAATTTAAACGAATCTAACCAGATCATAATGAGCAATTCTCCATTTTTTTGCTGCACCTCCAAAACTTCAATAGGTTGTGTTGCTAGATAACCTAATAACCTTTGGAAAAAAATCGGTTTAATTTCTTTCTTGATATATTGACCTCCTTAAAAAATTTTCAATTATCTTTTACCCGAATACCTTACTTTTAAAGCATTGTATATATAATTCTGCCAAATTTCATGCATCGTTTCCCGTGGGTAGTTATGCGAACTGAATGTTTGTAAAGTAAGTTGTCCACCCATACATACTGCGACAGCACCATGACGGTCTGGTTCATCGATTTTTCTGCCGACTAATAAAACAGCATCACCCTCTCCGGATAGATACATCAACGATCCTAAATCATCCGGAGGCCAGAAATATGTACCTTTTGTCATTTGAACGTAGTTATTAGGTTCAGTTAAGACAGGATGAACGATGCCATTAAAGGGCCATAAAACCAGATCCATGAGTGATCCATAGCTACCTGAATAATCTTTGACAGTCACTCCACATGCTTTCAGAATCGGGCGTGCTTTGCCTTCGGAAATATCGTCTAAATACCATGATTCAATAATGACTGAAGTATTTTGATCTAATGCATTTTGTAAGTACTCAAAATATTCACCGGATATTTGGGCGCGAAGTTCGGTTGCGATGATGATCAAATCCCAGGGTCTACCACCCGCAGCCCCAATATTGAGGCGTTCTTTCAACCACCCCTGTGCGTTCCCAACATCCTCGTATTGTAAATTCATTAGATCAAGGGCTTCTTTTATATACCTCAATACCCTTGGATCTCCAACCATATCCTCGTAAAGTAAAATACTAGCGGTTTGCATCCAACTTTCAAAACTCTCTCCAACTGCGGGGGTTTCGATATCCGATGAGACACTAGGCACTTCTGTGGTTGTGATAATCTCTTGTTGTTGTGTTGAAATGGATATTGTTGTGTCTGTTGGTGGAAAATTGGGTTGGCTTTGTGCAGCGATATTGGTTGCATTTAAGGAAATATTGGTTGCTTCCAATGCCTGAATAGTGGTTATGGCTTCTAATGCTTGAATGGTGAGGGCTGCATTTTGATCGATTTGTGATTCTTTGTTACCTGTCGAACAACTTACTATTAGTAGTGGGACAATAACAACGAACAATCTAGCGAACCGAAAATATGGGTAACACATTTTTCCCTCCAAGAATTAAAGCGAATATTGTTTTAAAGGACTGATTAATTATAGCATGTTTTGGTTTTACTTATGTTTCACTTTTATGTGTAGTTCAATCAAGGATAGTATCCTTGTTCTTTCGATCCAATTAATCAATGATCACAAAGAATGATTGAGGGCTTCGATTAAATTAGAAAGAGCAACTGAAATTTCTACTAAATAATCGGGTTTGATTATTTCAGGAACATCTCTTTCTGTGTGGGCGATCTGTGACCAGGCGTAACCGAATTTTTCTAAGGTCAGTGCCATTGCTGGGATGCCTTGCTGAATAAAGATTGAATGGTCGCTTTGATACCATTGAGAACCTTGCATGAAGACATCTTGATCTGTAAAAACCTTCTGAATTGTAGTTTCAATTGCTTTTGGGCATTGATAGCTTGAGTAAGCTGTCCTGCCTTCTTTGAACCCAACTCCGTCAATATTAATGGCTAATATAATATCCGTAAAATGATCTCTATTATGATCTAAGTAAAGCTTTTGACCTGAAGCGTCATAATAGTCTTCACCATTCAATGATACTATTTCAATCCCAAGTTTTCCATTATATTGTTTAAGTAGCTCTGCCAATAACAATAAGACGATCGTTCCACTGGCATTATCCAATGCTCCAGGTGTTCCAATTTTCGAATCGATATGGGCAACAATAATTACTCTTTGACCTGTATCATCACCTTTTCGGGCGACAATATTTTCGCCTTTGGATGGAATCCGTCGTGTTTCAGAGATTAATCGAATTTCTTTGTTTTCAAAGGTTGCCAAGATTTCTCCAATATCCTCTGTTGTATATACGGATGGAATATTAAAATCTCCATCTTCGAACATTGGATAAGGATATAAAGCAGCCGTCATGTCATGATTGGGTGGTGATGCTGTGATTATTGCAGAAGGGGATTTAATTTCCAGCAAATCGTATAATGCTTTATGTTCTGGTGGATTGTAAAATGGAAAATTCTTAGGCATGACCTGTTCTTTGGCTATCTCTTTGTGCAAAAGCAGAACCTTTCCTTCGATATCAGCAGAACGTAAAGCTTCGGGTGTAGATGCTTGAATTAGTGAAGTCTCTATATCACAACCTAATGAATATGGACTAGCAAAGATTGGATAAGTCTTATCCCCAATATTGAGCTCTACTTTACCATGTACCCAATGGATACAATCAAATTCTTGGTTCTCAACTTCAAATCCGTATTCTTGGATGATCTGATGGAAATACTTACTTGCGATTTGATTTCCACGACTACCAACCGCGCGAGTAGATATTTCCTCACAAAATTTTCTCAAGTATCTTTTTGCTTTTATAGTCAGATCTTCTTTAAGGAGAGAATTCATTTTTATCTGTATTGATTATCCCAATAGATTGAAAAAAAATGACTACATCAATATCAAAATTCGTTATCATCTATAGATGAAAGTTAGTAATAATCTGAAACAAAGGTTTGCTCTTCAAACGGTGGTCTAACGTATCCACCTTGTTCATCCCTGTGTGGTAGCTCAATTGGCTCGGGCAAGATATCTTCATAATGGATCACACTTAATACATGCCGGATACAATTCAAACGGGCTAATTTCTTGTCATCCGAGGGTACAACATACCATGGAGATTGCTTGATGTCCGTATATTCCATCATGCGGTCTTTTGCTTTCGAATAATCTATCCAGCGATTCCAAGACTCCAGGTCCATCGGGCTCAATTTCCATCTTCTTTTTGGATCTTGGGCTCTTTGTCTGAAACGACGTTCTTGCTCCTCGTCGCTCACTGAAAACCAATATTTTAGAAGGATTATCCCTGAGCGGATTAACATACGTTCATATTGAGGGCATGAACGGAGAAATTCTTGATACTCGTCTTCGGTACAGAAACCCATAACATGTTCGGTTACAGCACGCGTATACCAACTACGATCGAACAAAACCATCTCGCCTGCTGCTGGTAGATGTGCTGACCAGCGCTGGAAATACCATTGAGATTTTTCTCGTTCTGTGGGTATACCTAGGGCAACTACTTTGATAACACGGGGATTTGTTCGTTCAGTAATTCGTTTGATCACACCACCCTTTCCAGCAGCATCTCTTCCCTCAAACAAGATGGCTACTTTTAATCCTTTTTCTCTAATCCAATACTGTAATTTGACTAATTCTTCCTGTAATTTGATCAGTTCCTGCAAATAATAAGATTCAGTCAGCTTACCATTTTCTTTATATTTATTTTTCCACTTTCCATTCTCTTCGTTATAATATTGCCCCTCATGTTCGATCGTTTGATTTTCAACAAATTCTTGAACGTTGTTATTATCTTTTTGTGTCATCTTATCATCACCCTTATTATGATCTTTCTTTTTCTTCTTTTCTTCAGCCATTTTTCTCTCCCTTTCCAATAAAAAATAAAAGATAATTTGAGAACAAATTAGAATGATACAATGATTATATAATTATTAATTATATCAAAGATCAAGTGATCTGGAGATCTATAAAAAGAGTTTTTACTATTATTTTTGAATGATTATGAAGGTTAGAATATGATGTGGAAAGCTTGATGGAGATATTATCGGGTTTTATATATCAAGCTTCAAATAGGTTAATTACATTTGATGTGATTTTTCCATTGATTTATGCGTTTGTCCTAACAACTACCTTAAATGAAATATTCGATTATCTATTGATTTCGAAAAATCCTTTACGCAGAATTAACCTTCTTCCAATCCCTGGAATGTGCTTCGCTTTTATTAATAAGTAGATTGGTCATCAAGCGTTTTTCAAACTAACTCCATATTTCGAAGAACTCCGAAAACTTTTCTTTTATGTCAGCAAAATGATCCGTTGGGAGCTTATAATTTTCCAGATATTCTCGGGTTGCATTTTCTCCACTTTGTACCATCTCTGAGTATTTTAGGTCTGCATCATCTGGTATAAGGTTGAAATCAACTGGTGAAACACAGCAATTACTAATTTTAATGGATCGATGTTGGTCTACACCGCGTTGTTCTATACCCACATTCTGAACTTCAGTCATACTTTCAAAAACTGCCTCAGCATACCCTAGTAAATTTGAGATCTTAGAAGTCCTTCCTGGGCAGTCTTTTGGTGTATATTGTCGAAAGCCTAAAGTCTCCCAGTTAATACCAAAAGTGAAATGCTTACTTGATTTTTTGAACTTTGGGTCATCAAAAATATGGATTGGCAAATTACTAAGTAGTCCGCCATCAACATAATAATCTCCTTTACCGAAGCTATGACCATCAAACTGAAGCGCCTCAAAAAACATTGGGATAGTACCTGACATAAGCACCGCGTCAGCAACAGAGACTTGAGGTGTATCTTTGGCAGAGAATACTTCCAGCCTTTGACGCGAGATATTGACAGCAGTGATATACAAATCTCTGAAACCCAATTGGCGAAAATCACCAAAAGTAGCGCGCCCATTTCCTTGGCATTTTTCTGCGATGATATCCAGCATCCAATGATAAGCGTAGTGACTGGAATAAAGTCCGTATTTGTTAATAATACGATTTAGATTCACCATATTTATGCGTAGTTTTTGTAATGGTATATCTATCAGTTTTGTTTGTTTTTCCTTTAAATCATTATTCAAGGGCTCTGATTTCATTTTTGAAAAGTCAATTGTTTTATAGAGCTTGATCGTTTCTTCTGCGGATAGCCGAAAACTGATCAGGGTCGAAAAGAGAGCCCCTGCTGATGTTCCAGCAACACGCTCAATTTGATCTAAAATCCCCTTTTCCTCTAAAACGCGTAATGCGCCATGATATACATAGGAGCGCACTCCCCCACCTTGGAAAACAAGGTTCTTGAAAGGGTAATGGAAAGTTAGTATCGATTTTCTGATCATTATTACTCCCTCTGCGATGGACTTAATGAATGTTTTTCTATTTGATCATAACATAAAGTCTAAGGTTGGTAAACGACTGATAAATTAAAGGAACCCGCTTGAAAAGGGAGTTCCTTTTTCCGCAAGTTCTCTCGCTTGATTTTTTTTACAAAAGTTTCCCTTCGATTGGTTGTAGCCCTTTATCTCCTTCTTGAATTGCTGAACCATTAGACCTTACCAAAGATCCTGTCTTCCCTTTTTTTGTACTCCTCAATAATAACTACTTCATTATATAAACTAGCAACCTAATATTGTTTTGTTTATTTGGTGAAGTAAAAAAATTTTTCTCATCCCTTCTAAATCAAACGAAAAGAGTGCTATTTGTTGAAAAAATATGGCTGTGGTTCGTAAAAAGATTTGCTATATATAAGAAGATTTGGAATATCAACTTGACAAATTGTCATTCAACAAATATATTGATCTTCATGCGCCAACTAGCAATGAAAGAACTTCCACCTTTTTATCATCAGATTGGTGATATAGACTTAAGTAAAGACACCAAGTTGCTTTTTTGGTTGAATATCGTTGGATTGATTCTGTTTATTTGTTTTGGTTGGTTATTCTGGCGTTTCACAATCTTCCAACGTCCAGACTTCAACAATACTCATCATCCGATCAACTTTCTTATCATTGTTGGGATCATAATAATTACACTATTTGTATTTATTTTTCATGAAATCTTACACGGATGTTTTTTTTGGATTTTTACACAATCGCGTCCGAAATTTGGTTTTAAGGGTGCCTATGCTTATGCAGCAGCTCCTGAGTGGTATATTCATCGGAACGCATATTTAGTTATTGGAATTGCTCCATTATTATTGATCACTTTGATTGGTTTGATATTAATTCCGGTTATCCCTAACTTTTATCTGATCATTTTGATATATGCATTAACACTCAATGCATCAGGTTCGGTGGGTGATATTGCTGTTTGTTTATGGTTGCTTCGTCATCCAAGTAGTACCCTGATTCAGGATTATGGAGACGAGATCAAAATCTTTCATTGTGAAGATTGATCATATTGTACAGATCATAAAACCGATCATTTTGGTTTGAGTGATTATTGAAGTAATTTGAATTGATGCAGCAACCAGTTTTTGAGCGGTTCTTCGAGAGGAATTTCCGAAAGCCAATTGGGATGATATGTCATACAGTATCTACCTGATATAAGGTCTTTAATAATTTTAATTCTCCCTTCTTCAGGGATTTCCCGATGCTTATGAAGTGGGTAATAGATTTAGTTTGGTAATTCTATGATATCTTCGGGTAATAACCTTGACAAAACCGTACCAGAAAAATGGCTTGGTGAAAGAAATTCTTATATCGGTCGTCGGTCTTAAAAAAGGATTGGAAGATATCTATATTGGATAATGGTGATATTCTCCAGCAAAAGAGCGTATACTTCGAGTTAGGATCATTGCTTGCTTTTCTAAGTCAATTTCATTAGCCATCATAGCATACAATAATTCCCAGAATTTATCGCGAACCTCTTATCGACAATTATGTCTTAACAATATTACCTCTATAAGTAAGTAAAAAACTACGCTTCGAATGAGCTATATCTATAATAGATATAATAGCAGAGAAATTTAAAATTTTATCAATCAAAAAAGTTGGTTTTGGAATGATTCGAGAATAGATTCGGATATAATTTAAGTTTATTGACGGCAGGTGAATGCGCAGATTATACTTTATGCTGTATTGGATACAACTGAAAAGGATATGTTATGGATAGTAAACCGAATCTTAGAATAGGTATTTTAACCAGCGGTGGGGATGCCCAGGGCATGAACTCTGCATTACGTTCTGTTGTGCGAACTGCTTTAGATGCAGGCATTGAAGTGTTTGCGATTTATGAGGGCTATCAAGGGATGGTGGATGGGGGAGATCAAATCAGAAAAATGAATTGGGATTCAGTCGGTGGCATTATGTATTTGGGTGGTACCGTGATTGGTACAGCTCGATGTGAAGAATTCCTTAAAAGGGAAGGACGATTAAAAGCCGTAAAGAATTTACTGGAATATGAGATTAATGCATTAGTTGTGATTGGAGGGGATGGCAGTTTGACTGGCGCAAATATATTTCGTCAGGAGTGGGGAAGTCTGGTACAGGAATTGTTTGAAAAGGGAATGATTTCTAAAGAAACTGCGAAAAGAAATCCATATTTAAGGATTGTTGGGTTAGTTGGTTCGATTGATAATGATATGGCAGGAACGGATATGACTATCGGCGCAGACTCGGCTTTGCACCGCATTACTGAAGCAGTCGATGCGATCAGTAGTACAGCCGCGAGCCATCAACGCACATTTGTTGTGAAGGTAATGGGTCGAAATTGTGGCTACTTAGCCCTTATGGGCGCCTTGGCGACTGGCGCGGATTGGGTATTAATCCCTGAGAGCCCACCAGATACAGATGATTGGCGGAAGGTTATGGGTGATCGACTACGAGCAGGAAGAAAAGCTGGTCGCCGAGACACGATCGTCATTATTGCAGAAGGCGCTCATGATAGAGATGGGAATTATATTGGTAGTAATGATGTAGCGAAGACTTTGGAGGAAGCACTAGATGAAGAAGTCCGCGTTACCGTTTTGGGACATGTACAACGGGGTGGATTTCCTAGTGCTTTCGACCGAAATCTGGGAACACAGTTTGGCTATGCAGCTATACAAGCATTGATTGACTCGAAACCTGAAGACGACCCCCAATTAATTGGATTAAAAGGAAACCGAATAACTAATTTTCCTTTAATGGCATGTGTCGAAGAGACTCATAAAGTCGCGGATGCAATTGCAGAAAAAGATTATGAAAAGGCGATGGATTTACGTGGAAGAAGTTTTAGGGAATCTTTTCAAACCTTAAAGACAATGTTGAGAGCTCTCCCTCATGAACGAGAGAAAGGACAAAAGGTATATCGGTTGGGTATTATGCACTCTGGTGCTTTAGCGCCTGGAATGAACGCAGCCGTACGTGCTGCCGCACGGATAGGGATGGATCGTGGACATCATATCATCGGTATTCGGAATGGATTTGAAGGTTTAATTAAAGGGGAGATGGTTGAGATGGAATGGATGAGCGTAAATGGTTGGGCATTACGTGGAGGTTCTGAGTTAGGAACCAATCGTAAGGTCCCCAGTGGAAGCGATTTTTATGCGATGGCTAGGTCTATTGAAGAGCATAAAATTGATGGTTTGTTAATTATCGGTGGTTGGACAGGTTATGAATCGGCTTTTAAGATGTATCAGCTACGAAATAATTATCCAGCATTTAATATCCCGATTGTGCTCCTTCCTGCTACGATCAATAATAATTTACCTGGTTCTGAACTGAGTATTGGAGCTGATACAGCTCTAAATAGTATCGTGGAAGCAGTTGATAAGATAAAGGATTCTGCAACCGCACTCAGACGCTGCTTTGTTGTTGAAGTCATGGGAAGATATTGTGGTTATTTAGCGCTGATGAGTGGGCTTGCAACTGGCGCTGAAAGGGTGTACTTGAATGAAGAAGGAGTAACCCTAAAAGACCTTGAAAATGATGTCAATAACCTGAACTTTGGTTTTTCACGCGGTAAAAGACTCGGTCTTATGATTAGGAACGAGAATGCGAATGATGTCTATAATACCCCTTTCATGTGCTCCCTTTTTGAGGAAGAAGGAAAAGATTTATTTGATGTTCGCCAGGCGATTCTGGGACATTTACAACAAGGAGGTAGACCCTCTCCTTTTGACCGAATTATGGCGACTCGTTTAGCTACTCGTTGTATCGATTACCTCATCGAGAAAGTTCAAATAGGGAGCTCCGATAGTGCTTTTATTGGGCAATTGGGAAAGGAAATAAAATTCCAAGATTTGCAAGATTTTGATAGGATGATCGTCGCGGATAAACATCGTCCCAAGGACCAGTGGTGGCTCGGATTACAACCTATAGCAAAAATCCTCGCACAACCAGGTCCGAGTTCTAGAAAGAAGTAATGGTTATCGAACTCACGAACAGCCTTAATTCCATAATTCTGATTAATAATGATCTTCTGATTTTGTAGCCAACGATCCAAATCTAAGAAAAATATGAAGAATAAAAAATTCTTGCAAGCGTTTATTATCACTATATTGATTGCGGCTTTAATTTATTCAGTGTTTTTAGCAGGTTATTATTACCAAGAAAGTCAATCGCAACCACAAGTTTTTCCTATCTTACAACAAGCACATCAGATCTTGATCGACCATGGTATGAAAGAAATCCCCGTCGATCCAGCTTTAGAATACGGTATGATTCGCGGAATGCTTGAAGTGTATGATGATCCATATACGGTTTTCTTGGAGCCCCAGCAGCATGAATTAATGAGTCAGAGTTTGGAGGGAAAATTTGGTGGAATAGGTGCTGAGATCAGTATGGATGAGGGTGGTAATTGGACAATGTTCCCTTTTCCCGATAATCCAGCTGAGAAAGCTGGTATTCAAAATGGAGATCGTTTATTGGAGATTGATGATTCGATGGTCACTTCTGAGTGGACATCTGCTCAGATTCAAGAAGCAATCCGAGGTCCTATTGGAGAGAAAGTAAAACTTGTGATTGGAAAAGCTCCTGATTTCTCACCAATAGAGAAAACTATACGTCGGGCTGAGATACAATTGCCATCGATCACATGGCGTTTAGATGTCGGATCTCCATGGATTGGAATCATTACGATTAATCTTATGGCAGCGACAACGAATGATGAAATATTAGTAGCTGTTGAGAAATTAAAGACGCAGAAAGCAACCCATTTCATCCTTGATCTTCGTGATAATCCGGGAGGTTATTTGTCTGCAGGAATAGAAATCGCACGATTATTCATGAGTGAAGGTGTGATCATGGAACAACAATATCCTAACAAAGAAGTTCAACAATTTAAGGTTACGCAGCGTGGTGAATTGGCAGACCTGCCTGTTGTTCTATTGATCAATAGAAATAGTGCCAGCGCATCGGAAATCGCTGCAGGAGCAATGCAAATCAATGGTAGGGCTATTTTAGTAGGGGAACCAAGTTATGGGAAGGATACGATTCAACTTATCTTTGATTTGGAAGACGGTTCTAGTATTCGAGTAACAGCTGCAAAATGGTGGATACCAGGGATTGAGAACTCGATTGAGGGATTTAGTCTTCAGCCTGATATTCTTGTTATTCAAAATGAAGATAAATCGACTGATGATATTTTAAAAGCAGCGCTTGTTTATTGGCAAGAACAAGTAGTACAAGAATGAATGATCCCACGAGTCTTATTGAGATAAAGATGAAGAGAAATATGCAAACTTCTAAATCCTCTATTTCGCATAACTATCGCGTAACTAATCAAACTGTACTGGATAAATCAATTCAAGATAGTAATGGCGTAAAGAATTCTCCACCTATTATAATTCGTAGAAAAAGGAAAACTTGTTGCAGCTCTTGCTCATGCGTATTTCTACTTATAATAGGTTTATTGTTCTTAATGGCTGCAGTATATTTGTTCTATCCAAATAGAACGAATATACTAATCTTAGGGCTTGACTACGCTGATTCAGAAAGCCCGGTCGCGCGTAGTGATACGATTATTGTTTCAACTTTTGTACCATTAGAGCCATATGTGGGATTGTTATCAATCCCGCGTGATTTATGGGTCGTTATTCCCAATATTGGTGAAAACCGAATAAATACAGCTCATTTCTTTGCTGAAAGCCAAAATCCAGGAAGCGGTCCACAAGCAACGATGGATACGATAAAGCTGAATATGGGAATCACTGTTCCATATTATATACGTATCAAGTTTGTAGGTTTCATTGATGTGGTAGACACTTTGGGGGGGTTGGAAATTGAGATTCCAGAAGCTATGGCGGGTTATCTAGCAGGGAAGCACTACCTCACTGGAAAAAAAGCGCTTGCATTTGCTCGTAGCCGCGAGTATGCGGATGATTTCCAACGTATGCAACAGGCGCAATTATTGATCAAAGCATTATTTAAAAATATTCTATTCCCACGGAATTGGGCACGGTTACCATCTGTAGCTAAAGCTGCTTTTGAATCTGTGGATGCTAATATTCCGATTTGGCTATATCCGAGGATAGGGTTGGCAGTCCTTCGGGCAGGACCAAGTGGCTTTGACAGTCGTGTGATTGATAGAGAGATGGTAACGCCTTTTATTACTGAGCAAGGTGCGGCTGTTTTACTTCCTAAATGGGAAATGATTTATGAATTAGTTGATGAGATGTTTCAGTAATAACTTAGTCATCACCAGTTTTTATGTCAAAGTCGCATATGTGATAAAATGGATTAATCATGGCAGAGCAAAATAAAGTAGTTGCTACAAACCGAAAAGCCAAGCATGATTATTTTTTGTTTGACCATCTAGAAGCAGGGCTTGTTCTGCAAGGATCGGAGATTAAGTCAATACGTACTGGCAGGATCAGCTTAAAAGAAGCCTATGTTCTAGTTGATGGACAAGAAGCATGGTTAATGGACGCACATATCGCACCATATGAACAAGCAAGCTATTTCAATCACGATCCTCGGCGTCCACGAAAGCTGCTGTTGAATCGTCGAGAGATTAATCGCTTATGGGATGAAGTTCGCAAGAAAGGAACAACGGTAATTCCATTGAGTGTTTATCTTAAAAATGGACGCGCGAAGATAGAAATCGCTGTAGCGAAAGGGAAGAAGCAATATGACAAACGTCAAACCATCGCGAAAAGGGATGCAGAACGAGATATTGAACGACAACTTAGGCAAAAAAACTAAACAAAACCAAGTTCATACGATCCTTAGTTCGAATTCCATGGATCATGCTGAAAAAAGGTTGATTTATACGCGTTTAATTCCACAGGAATTGTGGCAGCAGTTTAATTTAAGCCTGGATCTTATCGATCAAAACGGTAACGATCTACTATCCCTAAATTGTCCAAAGGGGAGCAATCTTGCTGAGATGCGTTTATATCATGAATATGGTTTTAAAGATCCCATCTTATATGGTCAAATTTCAGATACTATCAACGGACAAATTCATGTCTTACTTTATATTCTCAATGATCCACAATCAAAGCGATTTGATGTCGATAGAATGCCAGATGGATCACCCACTCGCTTTGGTATTTTAAAACGAAATATTGAAGCTGAATTGGCCGCGATGAGATATGGGTTAGCGCCTGGACAGGTGAGAAAAGGTTTGCGATTGTTAGGATCAGCGATTGATTCTTTTGAAGATTTTGTCTCTAGTTTAGGACATGAGCTCTATTTTGTTGAGCCTCTTTACTATCATAATGCAATTATCTTCGAAAGATATGGTTTTCGCTACTCCAAAGGTCAGCGATTAATGGAACGTATCCAAAAAGGTTTCGCTCAAGGTGGAGATTTGCTTGAAAAGTTGGATGATTCGACTCCTTTCAGATCTCCAGAAGGAGCAAATAGCATACGATTAAGGTCTTGGGCTATCCATGATAACCTATTAGAGGAACCATTTACAAACGTTACGATGTATAAACAGGTTGGGAAACACGGACAGATTAACACATGTATGGATTGTACCTGGTGAAGAATGATAAAAATTTGCTCATTGCGGAACCTTTTTTTGGCTTTATTATTTTTCCTAAGGAAATCTCATGCTGAATAACGATTTTTTCGCAACTTTTGCCACCTTTATGATTGCATTAATCTGGTTACGATTAAATGATTATGCAGCCGATCGAGGTTGGATAAGCAGTAAGCTGAGCCGAAAGATTATTCATATGGGAACAGGACCAATATTTGTGCTGTGTTGGTTTTTATTTACACCTTCTCCCTGGTCACGTTTCCTTGCTGCATTAGTACCCTTGGCTATTACTGTTCAATTTTTTCTGGTTGGCGCTGGTGTTATGAAAGATGAAGCCGCTGTACAAGCGCTTTCGCGCACTGGGGATCGTCGTGAAATCCTTAAAGGACCTCTCTACTATGGAATTATTTTTGTATTGTTAACGGTCGTTTATTGGATAGATTCACCGATTGGAATTATTGCATTAATGCTAATGTGTGGAGGTGATGGATTAGCAGATATTTTAGGACGTCGCTATGGTTCAAGGAACCTTCCTTGGAATTCAAATAAATCATGGATCGGTGCGATTAGTATGTTTGTAGGTGGCTGGATTATGGCTGTTCTGATCATGATTCCGTTTACATCTGCAGGTTTTTTCCCTGGTAATATCAACTTATATATTTTCCCAATTACTGTGATAGCGATTGTTGGGACAATTATTGAGACTTTAACATTAAAAGATATTGATAATATTACGGTAACCTTGACGGCATTGCTGCTAGGACATCTACTTTTGTAAAATCATTTCACGAAATTGTTGAAACTATTGACGAAATGGATGGAGGTTGCTAAAATTTCATTTGTTGGAATAAATCGCCCAACCAATGGCGGGCGAATTTTTTTGCCAATTTTATGAGAGAGGAGTATAAAAATGATTGAGCAGAACTCGACGGAATATCTAGATAATGATGATATCCAACAAACCGGCGAAGAGGTGCAAGCAGAAATTGTGACCCTCTCGGGAAGCAGCGTTCAAAAAATAAGCGCTGAACAAGTAAATATGGAAAACAGTGCTGCGAATGAAATTACCGCAACAAATGTACAGATCGATAACGGTGTTGCTGCAAAATTGACCGCAGACTCCCTATCGATCTCCAATGGTGGCGTTTTTATGGCTCAAACAAGCACTGTTAATATCGCACAAGGTGGTGTTGCGCTCCTAGAAGCCGAGACAGTTGTGGCAGATTCGAGCCCGATAGCTATTGTTTACGCTAACTCAGTTGAGATGAAGGAAACCAAAAGCGGTTTGACTGTTGCGAGACAGGTAAATGGGGATAGTATAAAGACAGCGGTTTTATTTGCTGGCGAGATAAATGGACCAGTTGAGACAGTGATTGACCAAAACAATGCCATGATTTTTGGGGTATTTGCAGGCTTAGTTGCTGGACTTGTAATCGCAATTTTTAAATATTTTACTGGAAATAAATAACTATTCCAAAAAGATGTCGATTTGACATCCATAATATTCCCACCGGTGGAAACCGGAATAAACCCCGAAGGGACGAGGGTAACCCATGAATAATGGGTGAGAGGCGTCCCGAGGAAGGAAAAAATGAAAGAAGAATTTATATTTGAGGCAAAAAATCGTAAAGTAATTGGTAAGAAAGTGAAGGCTCTGCGACGTGAAGGTGTTTTACCAGCAATCTTGTATGGCACAGGTATTGAGCCAATTCCTGTTTCGCTGAATTCCCACCAAGCAAGCAGAAAATTGCATAACGTTACTCCTTCTCAATTGATCACATTGAAGGTTGATGGGGAAGAGCATGCAGCATTGGTACGAGATAGACAACGAGACCCGGTTACTTATGAACTGCTCCACATTGATTTTCTACGCGTCTCGATGACTGAGCGGATTCGTGTTGAAGTTTCGATAGAACTCGTTGGGGAATCACCTGCGGTTGAAGAGATGGCAGCTATCCTTGATAGCCAACTTGAATCTTTGACTGTAGAATGTCTTCCAAAAGATTTGGTAAGTAACATACAAGTTGATGTATCCTCATTGGTTAGCATTGGTGATTCCTTGACTGTTGGTGATATTACTTTGCCACCTAATATTGATGTAATCAATAATCCAGAGGTTATTGTTGTTGTTGCAACCTCTCAAATGTTGGAAGTCGAAGAGAAAGAAGAATTAGAGGAACTTGAAGAATACGACGAAGAACCAGAAGTGATAGAAAAGGGTAAGAAGGAAGAAGAGGAAGAATAGGATTAATTAATGAGATTCAAAAAAACCAGCGTTCGCTGGTTTTTTTTAACTATACACTTGAAAAAAATTATTTTTTGGATGGATAAAGATGAAGCGCTTCTAACAATGCCAAGGTAACTCTGGCACTCGCTCCCCATAATAGCTCACCATGATATTCATGGAAATAAATGATTGGGGTAGGTTCATATCCTGGTGTAAGTGTTTTATAAATAACTTCATGATTCTCTGGATCAGCTAGCCAAGGTAGGGGAATTGTGAAAGCTCGCTCAACCTCTATCTGAAAAATCTTGAGAGGATAAGGCCAAGGGATGACAGCCACAATTGGTGTAACGGAGTAGTTTGTTACAGTTTGAAAAGTTGGTAATTGTCCTAAAACGTGTACATCTTGAGGTTGGATACCAATTTCCTCGTTTGCTTCGCGTAAAGCAGTTTCGATAAGGTCGTGATCCTGAGCATCCATTCGTCCACCTGGAAAAGCAACTTGTCCCGAATGTTCAGGCAAATTGTTGTTGCGAAGGGTATATAGCAAATGCCAGTGCTCTTTTTTCTTTAGAAAGGGGATTAAAATCGCCGCAGGTTTTGGGGGTCCTTTTTTCACTCCAGGTAAAAGAGGCAAAATACGTTCATGTCTTGAGGATATTGAAGAAAAAGATGTTTTTAATCGCGCAGAAATATCTATTTCAGAAAACTCAAATGGGTTTTGATCACGTTTGTTTGAAAACCCTGAGTAGTGCATTTTATCCATTTGTTGATACTACACTACCACAATAGGTGCATTCCACACTATGGTCATCGATCCAAAGGACTTGATCGCTGCGCAGATTAGCACCACAAAAAGGACATTTATTTGGAAGGCGAGGTTGAGATTTACCTGATATGTTTAAATGAGATTGTGATGAAGGTGTCTCTTTAGACTCAGGATGATCTACTAATTGTTCATCTAACCAGGTTTGAATTTTCTGAGCCGGATCGTGTAGATTGTTTTCTTTTAGAATTTGTGTCGCGCGTGTACCAGATCTAAATAAGGTAGACCAGCGTTTTGACTTCACCAATAAGCGTAACCCGTGATTGGTTAAACCAACACCTTGTTCAGCTTGTCCATCAAGAATATAGCAATGGGCAGCTTGCAGATAGAGAAAAGGGGCTCGTTCTATGCCGTGATTTTCCGCACCTTTTGCTAGGCGTTCAAAGATAATTGCCGCCGCTTTGTAATCGCCACGATCCTTCAACTGTTGTGCTTCTCGTAAAACCAAGCGTAGTCGATGCCCAATGGGTGGTCTACGATTTGGTGGAAATGGTGGTCTTCGTCTCATAATCTTCAAGCCTCCTTCTAAGTTCAATTTTAATATATCATTTGCTTATTCTATTAAGTATCATCGTCTTTAGATATATTATCTGGATTTTGAGAGAGTATTTCCTTGGCAACGACAACACCAGCGCCTGGCGCTCTTCTGGTAGATGGAAAGTCTTTCTCGAGTGATACTATTGGACGAGCAAAAATAAGGTAGCCAGTATGAGCTATCATACGATCTGTTGGTCGAAACCTATCCGGGCTGGGTTTGTAATAGCGCAGAATAATTTCACAAACATCGACAAACCCAAAATCATAACGCCGAAGAGCGGTGAGGAGCAAGGATACTTGAGTGGTTGTTGGTAGGATACATCCAAAATAACCACCCATCTTTAGCGCAGCGCGTACTTGAGGAATATAATCATAAGCATTGGGGACATCTAAAAAGAGAGCATCAATATTTGTTTCATCAAAGCCATCTCCAATATCGCGCAATTTGAACTCAACACGATCGGCTAGCTCTAAACGGTTGAGATTCTTGCGTGCTAAGATTTGCATTTCCTGTCGATTTTCATAAGAGATTACTTTCCCTTTCTCGCCAACCGACCAAGCAAGTGCGGTTGTTAACGCCCCAGAACCTGTACCTGCTTCCACTACCCGAATACCTGGTCCTATACCCATTGTGATTAGTATGAAACCAATATCCTTGGCATACATGATTTGTGTATTGCGAGGTGTCTCTTGCAATAGATCGCCAAGCGTTGGTTGAAGTAACATAAATGGACTATCTTGATGCGAGAAGACCTGGCTCCCCCAAGGAATACCAATCAGATCGTCAAATTTCAAGATGCCTCGATGAGTATGTAGTTCACCCCCATGTCGTAATTTGACAAAGTGGATTTTCTTGCTCGGGCTGACTAATTCTGCTAACTCATTTTCCCGAGTTAAGAGTCCATAGGTATTAAATAACATAATATTTGATCAGTGCCTCATATTAAATATCAATGGATTACTCAGTAGAACTATTTTAACACATCCATTATGAGGCTATTGCAATTAGAATTTGGTTTCCATCAACCTTCGATTGCACATATGTTTATTAACGGTTAGTTGCCGGCTTAGAAAAGACTTATGCTTCTTTGGTGATGTACATGCAGCCAGCGCTAGCCGTGATCTTTGATGAACTATTTAAAGGTGAAAAGATATCTAGATAAATTTTTCTTGGTTTGGCAATCATCTTAGTGTGTATTGCGATAATGGATGGTTTAGTGAATCGTTTGTTTATAAAGTTAATAGTAGTTTAAGTGAAACCTGACAGGTATTAAAACAGGAAATCTGTCAGGTCTTTTAGTTAGGTGGAGATGTCGGGAATCGAACCCGAGTCCGAAAGATTCGTCCGTCGAACATCTACGAGCGTAGTCGGTTGATTGGTTTTACTGAGCGAGTCTCAAGCGACAAAGGCTGCGTTCAGCTAACCGCTGGAACCCGAAAGTCCCTCTTTCGCATGACTAGCGGTGTCCTCATACGGCACGCCAACTTTGTGTCGCCCAATCCCACGAGCGGTTGGCTGTACGTTGCGGGTGGACGTGACCCTCGCAAGGGTCAGACTGCATGCTCTCGCTTATGCAGCGAGGGGCATAGCAGCGTAGGAGTTAGTGCGATTGGCACTTAATTTTTTGCGCTGATTTCTCGAGGTCGGCGCCTCTCGGCTCGCAGTTCGGGGTCAACCTCTCCCGTCGAAACCTATCATCCCCGAATATATTATCGATGCGCTTCTATTATAATGGCTTTTTATTGGAATTGTGTTAACTTTAATAGAATTTAATCTGATTTTTAATCTAGTTTTTTATCCTATTTCATTTAGCATTCCTTATTTCTATGGCTCTCGTGTGATATACTCCAAATTGAAATATCGAAATATTACCTAGTTTGACAATACGCAAATACTTTGATTGACAAATCTTATCCGGAGATTCGGAGTAACTTTTTTCTAGGGATGGGGTTTTTATGGTCAACGTTGCATGAAACGTTCGACGATGAATAACGACACAAGCCTCTATCCTCGGAAGGAAAATGGCTTGGAAGAATTTAATGAAGATGAAGTTCTAGCATCTGCTATAAATGGAAATTTAGAAGCATTTGGACTATTATACGAGCGTTATGTTCGCCGAATTTACAATTATATTTATTACCGAACAGGCGATGTGCATGATGCTGAAGACTTAACGGCGCGAGTTTTTATGCGTTCCCTAAAGCATATTCGTCGTTATAAAAATCGTGGGCTTCCATTTTCTGCATGGTTATATCGGATAGCCCACAATCTAGTCGCCAACTGGCATCGTGATAACAGCCGTCGAAAAGAAGTTGCACTTGAGGAAGGATATATCCCTTCGCAAGCTAGTGAATATCCTGAGTCAGCGTTGATGCGTACAGAAGCTCAAGAAGATCTTCTACTTGTGATCCGACAATTGCCAGTAGATCGCCAACAACTTTTGATCCTAAAATTTGTTGATCATCTTTCCAATGCAGAAATTGGACAGGTGATGGGACGTACGGAAGGCGCCATAAAAAGCCTTTATCATCGGACTTTATTATCCATTAGGAATGATTTTTTGATTGATATTGATCGTTCAAATGGTGATGAAGAAACTGAAATACAGGAGAATTAGTTAATTATGTTAAAAATTGTGATGGATAGCGCTGGGGATTTACCAGACGGTTGGGCTCAAAAATTTAATATAGATATCATCCCTATCAATATTCATTTTGGTGACCGTATGTATTTGCAAGGAGTTGATTTAAGTAATGCTGAGTTTTATCAAATGGCAAAGGCAAGCGCTCAAATCCCGAAAACATCACAGCCAACTCCTCATCAATTTAAAACTTTTTATGAGAAAATTGCAAAACCCGGTGAGACGATTCTATCTATGCATGTTACCAGCAAATTATCTGGGACATTGGCTTCGGCGAAGATTGCTACCCAGGAAATCAAAGATCATATTCGTGTGATTACAATTGATTCTGGTAGTGGGTCTGCTGCTTTGGGTATGATGTGTCGAGATGCGCGTCTGATGGAGCAAGCTGGATTTTCTCTTGATAATATTGTTGAGCGTATGAAAGAGATCGCTCGTACAGTTTCTATTTTTTTAACCTTGGATTCACTTGAGTTTGCGAGAAAGAGTGGGCGAGTGAAAGCATTACAGGCTGCATTAGCTTCAATTCTAAATGTCAAACCAATTATTAAACTACGCGATGGGGTGCTTGAATTGGGTGATAAGGTCCGCACTCGGAAGAAAGCTCTCGAATTTCTTGTTCATGAAATGAAGGAACGTATGGGAGATCTGTTAGTTAATGCTGCTGTTGTGCATGCCGAAGATATCGAAAGCGCCAATCATTTATTTAACATGATGAAAGAAAAGTTGAATTGTAAGGAGTTAATAATCACTGAACTTTCCATCGGTGTAGCAGCAAATTTAGGACCGGGAACTGTAGGGATTGTCGCATATCCGGTCTCAGGAGATTGAGTGTATGAGATTAAGTATTTTTCCGCTTCGAAAAATTAATTCACAAGAAATGCAAATCCTTGAAGAAAAACTAACTGCCACACTTCAACCGATACAACCTAGGGAAAGTTTTATCAGTGATCTTAAAATACATTTAATTTCTACAGAGAACCTGGGTTTAGATCGTCCTAGATTGATCAAGTATAGTTTCTTTATATTCGCAGGTATTTTTGGTGGAGTTGTATTAATAGCGACCGGTATACGCGCGATATTTACATTATTTGTTACTGTCGGAGTGATTAAGCATATGCGTGATCAATCTCGAAATACAATGACAGCGCAACCGGTTAGATAATCATTTATTTAGGATGGGGAATTTACTCTTTTATGACTATTATGAAAGTCGTTACCAAAGAAACGCCTTTCTTTATTCATCTTGGCTGCGGTTCGGGGGAATAATATAGCGAGTCGTTTTGTGGGGTTTCACTTGTTCAAGGAGATTGTCTTTTAATAAATTTCCAGATACATGCATTAGTGTATCGTTGAAATCTACATCAATTCCCATGGAGGCTAGGCAAGGGTAGTGGTGATGCAGCAGACCTCCTTTTTCTTCGACTTCATCTGCCAATGTACCAACAAGTCCTTGGGCAACATAGCGAGTGCATCCACAGACAGCATCGCGGATTATTTTAACTTCCCTAACCCTTCGCGATTCCGGATCAATGACAAGCTCAATTTTTGGTTGCCCAAAAAACTTTGCGAACTCGGTGATGTATGGACTTGAAAAGGAGATCCGTTTCTGGCGGGTAATCAGATAATCGTGTTCAGTTAGAGAACACAAAGGTTTTGGGGTTGCACAGGGAATATTCATGTCCTGCAACCAACCTCTCAATTGACGAGCCAGTCCTCGCGGCAACCAGCTTTCATTGTCTATTGCCGCAATCAAAGCTTTAGCGTGACTCATTTCCACGATCTCTGGCAATAATTCTGCCACACCACGATGTTCAGCAAAGGATAGGATTAAATCTGCAGAAGGGATTTCTTCTGGGAGATAATCTTCTGGGTAGTCTATTACTATAGGGAATGTGGTAGGAGCTTCCCAAGTAGAAAGTTGCCAAGAATTGGGTTTGTGTTTTTGAATATTGGCAACATGACGAGCACCATAATCCCCGTTAATAATGGCTAAGATACGCATGATCACATCCTCAACGAGAGAAAGATGGATTTTCTCATTTTTTATTCTTCTAATATTAGATAGCGAAGTTGAATCGCATCCTCGATCAGATCGGCTTCATAAGGTAAGGTGTGTTCTGGGGTTACACGTTGGAGTAAATGTTGACAGATCTCTATGACACGCACAGATATTTCTGGTATTTGACTCAATACAAGCAGCCGGTCGTATGCACTCTCGCTAGGGTCGGGAAGATGGTTTCTAAAAAAAAACTCGCTGATAACTATACCTGCAGCGCGTCTGGCGCATACGCGCGCCCTACCTTCATTGCCTTCTTGCCGGGAATGATGAGCATTTTTAATTTCATCATTAAATTTTTTGTACCAATCCATATTAGAATTCATAGATAACTCTTTATTATTTCTCGCTTGACGACCTATTCTACCTCAAAGTAGAATGTTTAGGAATGTTGATCATAACATCTAAGGAAGAATTATGACCAGAGATCTGAGACGCTATGCACGCCAAACCAATACTCGACTTTTTGTTGGCTTTTTGGTTCTACTTTTTGTTGTAGGAATTGGACTCATATATTATTTCTATGGACGTGAAGCTGCCATTCTTGGGGTAATTTGTATTTTAGCAGGACTTTTTCCCCTTGGCTTAGTTTGGGGTTTGCTCGCATTACTAGGTTGGATTGTAAAAAATGCAGATCAAGATGGATGATGATCATGAAATTCCAATACCAACATCAACCCCGAAAAATTTATGATTGGATATTGAGAGAACGGATCCCTCCTGGTGATGGACTACATCCAGCGATTGTGATGCTACATGGTTGGACAGGTGATGAGAATGCAATGTGGATATTTGCACCTCGCTTACCTACAAATGTGAATCTGATCGCGCCACGAGCGATTTATAAATCTCCTTTAGGTGGATATAGTTGGACATCTCAATTCGATTCACAATTATCATCATTAGATGAATTATCTTCCGCTGTTGTAGCTTTGCATGAATTGATACAGCAAGATAATTTTCCTCATGTAGATCTGTCAATTGTTCATTTTTTAGGTTTCAGTCAAGGAGCAGCTCTAGCTTTCACGTTTGCGCTAACCTACCCGGAGCGCACTGGTTATGTTGCTGGTTTGTCGGGTTTCCTTCCCGAAAATATATCTTCTTTAGTGGAAGGGAATCCATTAAATGGCAAACATGTATTCCTGGCACATGGCACACAGGATCATTTGATCCCTATTGAGCGCGCTCAACAAGCTGCACGAGCGTTGGGAAAAGCTGGCGCGCGCGTATCATTTTGTGTGGATAATGTGGGGCACAAGCTAAGTGCAGCTTGTTTTTTGAGTTTGAGTAACTATTTCCGGGTATTTTCGGATTAGAACTCGTCCTCGATGTGGCGTAACTGGTAAGTAAGATGTACCACGTCCCTTAATTCGCCATCAGGAAGCATAAAGTAATTCTCGATTGTGCACACGACCTGGAATCCGGCTTTCAACATGGCTTTGATGACTTCGACATGATCGGAGACGATTTTTACTTCTATCATGTAAAGACTACGTTTACGAGCAATATCGATCAAAGCTTGGATCATCTTTGTCCCGAGACCACGCCGTTTTAAATCCTTTGCCAGGAAGATGCGCACTTCAGCTCTATGTCTCCCAGGTCCTGGAAAAAAATCGAGTGTGGCATTTCCCACAATTCGTTCTCCTACAAGAGCGATCAAAGGAAGAACCTTGTCATAATCGATATTCTCAACCCAGGACGAAACCAACTCTGCGTCGTTAACATTATGGCGCATATAGCGACGTTCTTCATAGGTCACTGGGATAAAGAAATCCAATAGCGCTTGACGATCTTCTTTTGCCAGGGGGCGCAATAGAACTCGCGCGCCATCTCGCAGTGTAACAACTTGCCTGAAAATTAAATCATCTTTTGTAACCATGTTTTCACCCAGCCGTGAACCAAGGCGCAGTTTAGATTGTTAGACTAAACTTGCAGCCAGTTGTACTTATGTGTCATTCAATCTCCGATAAAGAACTTTTATCACCTGCTGCAACACAGAAAAACCAAACTCCGCATCATGAGATATTAGTGACCACAATCCTTTTGCATCATTTCTTAATAAATGAGATGCTATTGAAACTCGTGCAGTTGCAGTTGTTATTTATGGTTTCATTATAGCACTGATTATATATATTTCACTAGGGTTTATATAGCCAATATGGAGATTTCTTGAAATTTTATTACAGCAAAAGGGGGAAAGAAGATAATGCGTCTGAGAATTTCGGGGGATATCATCGTATCAAGTCTTTTACAGTTTTCACTGCTTTAGGAAGCGCTTGGCGCACTTGATCCGATAGTTCTTCAGAAAAATCATAGATCTGTTGGGCTTCAATAGCCACTATATCAATATTATATGGTAATTTCGCGCCCATTTTCCGACCAACTTCAATCGCATTTTGTAAAGTTGTATCATGTGCAGAACTAAAATGACCAATTGCTAGATTGGGTAAGGCTTCAATGGGAAATGATCGAACGGTACCATTGGGGGCATTTCCAGTTGTGATTGCATCAACTAGGATTGCACGGTCATATCCAATCAGGTGCTCCATCAGTGTTAATCCACCTATAGAAAGACATTCGAATGTGATTTCTGTATTAATTTGGTTTTGACCAACATATTCAATTTGCACCTGTTCAACAACCCGCCATCCGATACCATCATCTCCAAGAATTGGATTTCCCAATCCGATCAAGATTGTTTTCATGGTGTTTGGTTTCCATTTATTGCCGGTCGCTTATCGATCTATAGCGACCGGCAATAATCTAATTATGATGCTGATTATTGATTATAGTCTGACAATGCTGTCTGACAATAATTCCTAATAATTTTGTTTTAATACTTCGATAGGCTCACCATCAGAATTTCGAATGGTAACTTGCAAAGGCATTTTACCAGGTAAAGAGTGTGTTGCACAGGATAAGCAGGGATCATAAAGTCTGAAAGCCATCTCAACCATGTTAAGCATTGGTTCAGTGACTATCTCGCCTTTCTTGATCAGACTCTGGGCTGCTTTCTTAATGGACATACTGATAGGGGCATAATTATTAGTAGTTCCTACGATCAAGTTTACCTTTGTTGTTACTCCACGCTCATCAGTCCAGTAATGGTGAGTGAGTGTTCCACGTGGCGCTTCGACAATCCCAACCCCTTCTGTAGGTGTTTCGGTTGGAACGGTATGGAAATTATCGCTGGTTATCTCAGGATCGGTTGCCAATTCAACCCATCGCTCGGCTGCATAAAGTAGCTCGATCAGGCGCGCCCAGTGAGTAGCTAAACGGTGATGAACTGGTTTACCTCCTAAAGTCTCGTAAAATTTCTCATACTCTTCTTGAGCTAATGGCGTTGCCATTCCATCAGAGGCGTTCAATCGCGATAGAGGTGTAGCGATATACACACCACTGTCCTTTCCGTCCACAAATCCTTTCCAGCCTACTTTCTTCAGATAAGGGAACTTAAGATAGGTCCATGGTTCAACACGTTCAGCAATCCAATCTGTATATTCATTGGGAGCATATTTACCGATACGTTCTCCATCAGGAGTGACTACACTTACTTTTCCATCATAAAAATTGATTTTATTCTTTTCATCAACTAAGCCGATATAGTAGGTTTCATCTTTGTAGATGTCACCTAAGATCAAGTCTAAGTAGGTTTGGTTTTTTAGAACGATATCATTGAACAGACTCAGACTGAATTGACCAAATTCGATCGCCCATCGTCCCATTTCTTCGATTTCTTTGCGTTGCTCTTCAGTGATTCCCTTGGTTAATCCACCTGGAATAGAGGTGCACGGATGCACTTTTCTTCCACCGATCATTTCAATTACTGCATGACCATACTTGCGTGATTGGATCACTTGACCACCAATTTCCAGACCTACTTTATGGATCACACCAAGGATATTTCGTTCTGCAATCGGGGCGTCAGGTCCCATTACAAAGTCAGGTCCGGCTAAGGCATAGAAATGGGTCGTATGATCGGTGACATAGAATGCGGAATAGAGCAATTCGCGTAGGAGTTTTGCTGTTCTGGGAGGATCTACATGATAAACAGCATCTGCAGCTTTCGCACCAGCTATGTGATGAGCTTCGGGACATACACCACAAATACGGTTGGTTAATAGTGGTACTTCTTCAACTGGTCTTCCTACACAGAATTGCTCAAAACCTCGCAGTTGGGGCACTTGGAAATAAGTATTTGAGACATTTCCTTCATCATCTAGGAAGATTTCAATTTTTCCATGTCCTTCAAGACGAGTGATGGGATCTATTGTTATTCGTTCCATGGTATCACCTCCTATTTCCCTTCCCAGGCGTATTTGCTGGCACGTAATAGCGATCCAGCCATACTGAAGCGGTAAAACTGTCCAGCTGGGTCTGGTAAAGTATCCAGGATATTTTCTATTTCAACAGGATCATTGCTGTCGATCACGGAAGCAAAAGCAGTCATTAACCGAGCGCCATAATCGATTGCACCTTCTGCAGGCCCGTAACAGCCGATACACTGGGCTCCAGCTGTTGGGCATAGTGCGCCGCAACCATTACGTGTAGCAGGTCCATTACAGGGGATGCCTTGTTCTAGTAGACATAGATTCGGATCAACTTCTTTTACTTCCTGTATACGTACAAATTTCTTAATCTTCTTGACATTTCTCTCACGAGGGCAGTCATCGCAGACCGTAGAATTCCCTGCGCCAATCACAGAACCCGCGGGGGGTAATTCTGCTTCACCTTTTAAAACTTGAATCACTAAGTCAATTACAGTCGCAATTTGTGGTGATTCAGGGGGGCAACCCGGCATATAGTAATCCACAGGCACTACCTGATCTAATGAGCGTACTACTTTATACATCTCAGGGATATAGATTTCGCCTTCCTCCATGCTTACAACTGTCTGAGGTCGAATATGATCTGGGTTGACTGTAGTGATAGTCTCATAAACTGTGTTGTAAAAATCTTCCTTGCTGCTCAGGTTGATCAAAGCTGGAATACAACCTTCACAAGCGCAAGAACCAAATGCTACCAGGATTTGTGATTTTTGGCGTAACAAATTCGCAATATGTTCGTGTTCCTCAGAATGTATCGCGCCATTAAATAGCGTCAATAAAATTGACTTATCTTCCATGGCTTCCACATCTTTGTATTTTGCATCCATTGCCACCGGCCAAAAAACAACCTCGAAATTTGCATCAAAATCCAGGATTTTTTCATGGATATTAAGAACAGCAATTTCACATCCACCACAAGAATCTGCCCAATACATTGCAAATTTGGGTTTTCCGTTGCTACTCATGCGTTGACCTCCTCTGCCTCGACGGGTAGGCTAGCTTTATAGCCATTGTTTTCATTCCATTTTGGCCAATTTAGCGGTCCAAGCTCCCGTATTTCTTCGACCATTTTTGTAATCTCTGCTGCCAGATGGACACCTTCGGCAGCGCTAGCCCAGACCAGTTTTACTCGCTCTGGCTCGATCCCTAATTGAGCGATCGTACGCCTCAATAGAAGATAGCGTCTTAATGCTTTGTAATTCTGTTCTAGGTAATGACATTCTCCAGGATGACACCCTGTAATGAGGACGCCATCTGCACCTCCAGCTAATGCTTTCAACACAAACGTGGGATCTAGACGTCCAGAACACATCATCCGTATCAGTCTAATATTAGGGGGGTACTTCACCCTTGCGGTGCCTGCCAGGTCTGCTGCACGGTAACTGCACCAGTTGCAGGTAAAGCCAATTAACACAGGTTCAAATTCTTTGCTCATTTTATCCTCCGCTTTGCTCATATTAGTTCAGCGACTCGTTCATGCTGAAAATTTACACGCAAAAGACCATCAATTTGAGCGAATATTTGTTGATCGCTGAAACCAGTACCGGAGATCGCTCCTGCGGGACAAGCTGCAACGCAGGTACCACAACCCTGACATAGAGCAGGATTGATTTCTGTGACCATCCGATCTTCATGGAAAGTGATTGCGTTGAATGGGCATAAGTCGTTACATATTCGGCAGCCGGAACATTTATCTTCATCCACGGAAGCGCGTATTGGTTCTAGCGCAATTTCACCTTGTTGAATTCGCCCCAGAATGCGTGCGGAAGCAGCTGCTCCTTGTGCTACACTGGATGGAATATCTTTTGGTCCTTGGACACAACCAGCTATATAAATACCCTCCGTCATTGTTGCTATTGGATCAAGCTTGGGGTGTTTTTCGATATACCAGCCAGAGGCGCTGCATGATATACCAAATAACTTTGCAGTTTCTTTGGCATCATGACGTGGTTCTAAACCAGCAGAAAGGACAACCATATCAACAGGAATTCTACGTTGTTTACCTGCTAGCGTATCCTCAACTTGTACTATCAGTTTACCTTCCTCATGGGGTAAGCGAGCGGCGTCGGTTACTTCTGCTACTTTTCCTCTAACAAAGAGAGTCCCTTCTTCGAGAACGCGCTGATAAAACTCATCATATTCTTTATAGGCTGTTCGCATATCGATATAGAAATTGTAGACTGTAGCGCCTGTTCGTTCATGAACAAGATGGGCAAACTTTAGACTCTGCATACAACAAATCACAGAACAGTAGTTGTTGTAATTTCTATCTCGACTTCCTACACAGTGGATAATGCCTACCGAGGTTGGCTTTGTTTTTCCATCGCGTAAAACGATTTCGCCATTTGTTGGTCCTGCTGCATTGGTTAACCTCTCAAACTCTAAACTTGAGAATACATTTGCCAGACGACCATAGCCGTATTGACTAATTCTGCGAGGATCAAAAAGATCATATCCAGTGGCTAAGATGATATTACCAATCTCTACAGTAAGAATTTTATCTTCTTGTTCGAAATCGATTGCATTGGTTGGGCAAAATTTTTCGCAGGCTCTACAAGTACCCTTTTCGAAATAAATACAATTCTCTTTATCAATGACTGGATACTTGGGCACGGCTTGTGGGAAGGGAGTGTATACTGCTTTCCTATACCCAAGTCCAGCTTCATAAATATCATCAATGACCTTCTTGGGACATTTCTCTTGGCAGATTCCACAACCTGTGCATGCATCCTCGTCGATGAAGCGCGCTTTTTTACGTATAGTAACTGTAAAATTACCTACATAACCTTCTACATTGGTAACTTCGCTCCATGTTAGCAGGGTGATATTGGGATGATTTCCTGCTTGCACCATTCTTGGCGTTAATATACATGCAGAACAATCTAATGTTGGGAAGGTCTTATCAAACTGCGACATATGACCCCCAATGGAAGGTTCTCGCTCAACGAGATAGACTGGATATCCTGCATCGGCAATTTCTAAAGCTGATTGAATACCTGCAATTCCGCCACCGACGACTAACGTGGCTGGATGGATCGGAACATGTAAAGGTTCAAGCGGCTCGTTATAGAATACTCTTTCAACACCACCAGCGATCATCGCCTTTGATTTTTCTGTAGCGGCTTTCTTGTCTGTATGTACCCAGGATACTTGCTCGCGGATCGATACCATTTCACATAAGTATGGGTTCATCCCAGCATTCTGGCATGCGGTTCTAAACGTTGCTTCATGTAAATGGGGTGAACAAGCTGCCACCACTACACGAGTTAATCCTTCTTCTTTGATATCCTTTTCGATTAACTCTTGCCCAAGACTGGAACACATAAATTTATAGTCTCGAGAAATTACTACACCATCATCTTTTAAATTTTCACCAGCCCATTTCGCTACTTCTTCAACATCAACGATCCCAGCGATATTACTACCACAATGACAGACATATACGCCAATGCGTTCTTTCTCATGTTCTTGAGTAGTCATACTTACACCTCCTTACTAGGCATAGATGGCATAGGTAAACCTTCTTCTTTTTTCTTTTTAGCCCGTGAATTACTTTTCCCTTCGACAACTTCGGGCGCTGGTGTTTCGATGCCAATTTTTCTCATAGCTGGTCTTGCATCGGTAATTTCTTTGCCAAACCCGAGTTTCTCGGGAGCTACTCCAAAGGCTACTCCCATTAATTGAGTGAAAAAGAGGATCGGGAAATGATATTTAGTTCCAAAATAATCATTGGTTTCTTGCTGGTAAGCATCGACATTCATTTGACACATTGGGCATACAGTAGCCATTACGTCAGCTTCATATTGATCAGCGGAATATAGCAACCTTCTGATCAGTTCGAAAGCTGTGCTTGGACCAATTTGGGTCATATGTCCACCACAGCAGTGTGTCTTCATTGGGAAATCGATTACTTCTGCACCAAGTGCTTCCAAAAGGCGATCGAGTTCGTTTGGATATTCATAATCTGACCAGCGTTTGTGATAATCTGGTCTTGGTACCATACATCCTAGATAAGGCGCTACGCGAAGCCCTGATAATGGTTTAACCACTGACTCACGAACTTTCTCTAAACCAACATCATTAATGATTATGTCGAGTAAATGACGTACTTCGAAAGTTCCTGGCTTGTAATGCAAATTGCCTGCTTCAAGAGATTCATTGACAATATGGTTTAATTTTTCTCTTTCATTCATGTAGTGGTCAGCTTTAGCCAAGTTCAAGTAACATGCGCTGCAAGATGCAACCAGAGTATTAATACCTTCAGCTTGCTCGGCTGCTAATGCTAAATTCCGTCCAATCAATGCATAAGCTGGGGCTACGCTAATGCTAAGATATTCAGTCGCTCCACAACAGTTCCAATCCTCAATTTCCTTGAGTTTTATACCAAGCGGTTTTAGGATCGCCAGTATAGAATCACCATAGGAACTAGCGCTGGTTTCCATGGAGCATCCAGGATAATACATATATTCTGTCATTAGGTTAACTCCAATTCTTTTGCTCTATCCAAGATCGCAGATAATTGTTTCATCCCCTTGATACGAGTCGGAGTCATCGCTATACGTCTTTTGCTCAACATTCCCATGCCCATTTGTGCAACTCCACCAATGCGACTTAGTGGGAAGTGCTTCAGATAATACCGAGTAGCAAGACCTAATTCGAAACTGCGACCATATTTCTCTACCATATCGACAAATGTCTCTGAAAAATCCGCCGCGGTTTTATCTTGATAAAGATTGGCTTCAATTGCCATTCCCTTTAGCGTGTACATGACATCTGCGATATGAACATCTTGAGGGCAGCGTACCACACAGTGATAACAAGAAACACATATCCAAGGGGTGTTGCTTCTGAGAGCTTCATCGCGCATGCCCGCTCGAATCATGGCGAATAGTAAGCGTGGTGTATGGTCCATGTCTGCTGCAGATGGACATGATCCCCCACATGTGCCACATTGGATACACATTTCCAGGCGTGATACACCTGCTGTTCTAGCGCTAACTTCTTCTAAGAATCTTAAGTTGGGATTTGGATCGATCGGTGATACCGTTTGTGTGGTCAAGAGCCACCTCCTTCTTTACTATTAGCGGGTTTACAAAAATTTAAAAAAGTATGCTTGCATCTGTGAAGGGGGTTATTCATTTCTTCAGAGTGTTTGTTATTGTTCATTTGTCTTGTATTTGTTACTTCACCTCCACGTCATATTAAATGCTTCTTTGTGTAAGAAATAACTCTATAGTACAAAAGGCTAGTTTCCTGTTAATACAAATGTATCACTGTAAGTATCAAAAAGAAACAGCTTTTGGTGTAGTAACAAAAAGCATACAAGCGCGGTGACGAATGTACTAGATTGTGTACATTCGATGAAGTAATTTTTATAGACAATATTTCTTAAAAGCCATCGGTTTTGGCGCTGATATTCTTAATTTCCTAATATTATCTAAAGAAATAATGAATTATGATCAAACGCGGTAAAATATGTGGAAGCTTAAACATTTTAAATGGAGACTAGTTCTTACGATGATGAAAAAAAATCCTGGAGTAAAAGAAATGCCAATAGATAAAGCTATACAAAAAAAAGCGATTAATACAATTCGTTTTCTCTCTGCAGATGGAATTCAACAAGCAAATTCAGGACATCCGGGATTACCGATGGGAGCTGCCGCTATGGCATTTACTCTTTGGACACGACACTTACGTTTCAATCCTGAAAATCCAGAATGGTTTGGGCGTGATCGATTTATTCTTTCAGGTGGTCATGGATCTATGCTGCTTTACAGTTTATTATATTTAACTGGTTTTCAGTTGTCATTGGATGAATTAAGAAACTTTCGACAGTGGGGCAGCTTAACACCTGGTCATCCTGAGTATCGGCTTACACCTGGTGTAGAGGTTACCACAGGCCCATTGGGACAAGGGTTTGGGAATGGAGTGGGCATGGCGATTGCTGCTGATCATTTAGCTGCGATCTTTAATAAGCCTGGACATGAAATGATCGATCATTATATCTACGCCATTGTCACGGATGGAGACCTAATGGAAGGGATTTCTTCTGAATCTGCCTCATTAGCTGGGCACCTGAAATTAGGACGCTTGATATATTTATATGATGATAATCGTATCTCGATTGATGGTAGCACAGATATTGCTTTTACAGAAGACCGAGCGAAACGATTTGAATCTTATCATTGGCATGTTCAACAAATATCTGACGGGAATGATGTTGAAGCAATAGATAGAGCCATTCAAACAGCAAAAGAAGACGATCGACCATCCATTATAATGGCGCGCACACATATCGGTTATGGCTTACCAACGCGGCAAGATACACCTAAAGCACATGGTGAGCCACCTGGAGAGGAAGAACTGAATGGTGCAAAAAAGAATGTTGACTGGCCTTTGGAACCCCGATTCTTAGTGCCAGAGGATGTTTTTGCGTTCTTTCGAGAAGCGCTGGAGCGTGGAAAGCAAGAAGAGAAGAAATGGCACACCCGCTTGGCAAACTATTATATTGAATATCCTGATTCCGCACAGGAATTTGAACGAAGAATAAAGGGGGTATTACCTGAAGGTTGGGATTCGGGTTTGGCTACTTTTCCATGGGATGAAAAGGGATTGGCTTCACGTGCTGCTTCTGGTAAAGTATTAAATGAAATAGCCTTAAAAATTCCCGAATTAATCGGAGGCTCAGCAGATTTAGCGCCTTCCAATAAAACTTGGATCAACCAAAGTCCTAGTTTTCAACCTACTTCAAAAGAAGGTCGTAATTTCAATTTTGGGGTGAGAGAACATGCGATGGCGGCTGCAGTCAATGGTATGGCTGTTCATGGTGGGGTGATTCCATATGCAGGGACATTCTTAGTATTCTCTGATTATATGAGACCCGCAATCCGTATCTCAGCTCTATCGAATTATCCATCGATTTGGGTCTTCACCCATGATAGTATCGGTGTTGGAGAGGATGGACCTACACATCAACCAGTTGAGCAAATTGCTGCTCTACGCTCGATTCCGAATCTTGTTACTTTACGTCCGGCTGACGCAAATGAGGTCAGGGAAGCTTGGAAGTATGCCATCGCTCATCGAAATGGTCCAACAGCGTTGATTTTTTCACGACAAAATTTACCCACATTTAATCGAGAGGTTTTTGCTCCTGCGGATGGTTTGACACATGGCGCTTATGTGTTGTGTGATTTAGGACAAAGCCAGCCGGAAATAATTCTGATGGCTAGTGGTTCAGAAGTTCATTTAATTGTATCAGCAGCCCAAGAATTATCAGAGGAAGGATTCTCTGTGCGCGTAGTATCCTTTCCTAGTTGGGAACTTTTTGGGCAACAAGAAAAAAGTTATCGAGAATCGGTTCTCCCTCCAAATGTCAAAGCGCGTTTGGTCGTTGAGGCAGGCGTTTCAATGGGGTGGTCTCGTTGGTTTGGAGATCATGGATCGATTCTATCGGTAGATCAATTCGGTTCATCTGCACCGTATAAAAAAATATATCAAGAATATGGTTTGACGACAGAAAATATTGTCTCAAGCGCCAAGGCTTTACTAGCGACAAGCTAAATTGTTGATATCAAAAAGTTTGTAATACTTAATACATTCTTTACAATCCTTAACTTGATATTGTCATTAATATACAGAATCTTAACCTTTGGTTGTATCTTTCTTAACTAGATTTATTGTATACTTGCTTTGTGTGTGAAAATGTCCACGGCTAGGGAGATTGTTTATTAACTGGTCTCCTTATATTATTAAGTCTCTATTGAAAATTTTATGAATATTAATCCTAATAACATGAATATTCGTCAACCAGAACTGCTTGGACTTCAAGAAACTTATGCGGGCGATTATGAATTATCTCAAAGCATCTGGAATGCAGCCGAATCGCTTTCTTCTCCGCATAGAGATATTCGTAGTACGGGTTTGGATTTCATTGAACAAAGTAACGCTGCAAGTTATTTACCTTTAATTGCTTACTTGCTTTCCACGCGTATAACCGATCCAGACCTTCAGTTCCGAGCTAGGGTTGTTAAAATTCTAGCCAAGACGATGCATCCAGATAATTTAAATGAAGAAGTACATGAGGATGTTAGACAGCTTCTCTATAATTCTCTATCTCAGATGCAAGAACAGCAAGTCTGTGCATTGTTAGAGGTTGTTGAATTTGATGTTTCCCTTCATCCTGTTGTTCCGGTTTTACTGAATCAATGTTCATACGCAGGACAATATTTAGCAAATCTACTTTCCAGGCGAAGAATCTCCCTCGATATTCAAAAACTAGCTTTGGAATATATTGGACAAATTGGTTATCTAGATGCGTTACCTATTCTTAAGCGTTTGGAGAAACGATTAAAGACGAAAATCGAGGATACACATTTGACCAACATGGTTCGGGAAAAGGGGTTCTTATCTGATATTCAAAAGACAATTGAAAGTCTTATTGCACCTTGATGATCTAATGATAATATCATGTGTAAATCAATTCTTCTCAAAAGTTGAGGATGATAATTCTATTCGACGGGTTTTCCACAATTCGGACAGATATTTTCTCCTTGTTTGATGATATACCCACAATTCATGCAGGTAATTGGTTGTGTATCTCCTAATGGCGCTCCACATCCGATGCAATGTGATACTCCAACGGGATTTGCAGTTCTGCAGTACACACATATGACGCTTCGCAATCGCTCAGATAATTCAAAATTTGCACCCAGAGATTTGACTGTCTTTTCAATGATCCCCCACACTTGATCATCTAATTTTAAATGCTGGATATCGATTGCGATATCGTCAAGCCTTTCAATCAAGCTCCATGGGTTGCGCCAAGCATGTAATGCCGACTGTCCTAAGCTTGCTGCTACACCGACCCAATCTTGTTCACCGAGTTGGACTGCAATACCGTCCTCAACCTTACGTATCATGACAGTGATCGCGGTTTGTCCACCGGATTTCGGTGATTCCTTGGTTGTTATCTGGACTACCAGACTGTCCTTTTTCCCGATGATTTGAGCTCTATAATCACCACGATTGAATTCGCCCATAAGTACTTGAGCAATTTCTTTTGGTTCCAATTCACCATGAAATATTTTTTGTTCCATTGCTACTCCCTTTGTCTTCTCTTATAGATTATAATCATCATTCAATAAGTTGGATGCATGAATTTATTAAAAAAATGGAGAATTATGCAGATACGTAATTCAAAAATAGGATTGCAGAGGTTAATAAATTTTATTATTCTGTGTTTGGTGTTATTATCATTAATGCAGTTTACACTTGTACAAGCTGAACAACCAGCTCAAGTGCCAACTGGTTCCATTCCAACCGTGACAGGGACCCCCGTTGGAGCAATAGCTTTAGTCTTGGATAGTGAACAAGGTATTGTAAATGTTCGATCTGGTCCATCTACTCTCGATTATGATATTATTGGTGTTTTAGTAGTAGGGCAAGAAGTACCAGCGTTGGGTCGATCTCCTGTTGGAGACTGGGTTCAAATCGCTTATCCTGGAGTGACTGGTGGTGTTGCCTGGATATATTCAGATCTTGTTCAGATACGCGGTACATTACCGATCATTGAACCTCCTGCAACACCAACCTTGCAAGTAACACCGACGATTGACCCAACTTTAGCAGCTCAGTTCCTTGTTGAAATACCACCTACCAGTAAACCCACTTTTACTGAGCCACCTCCTCTCTCATTACCGACCTTACCTTCTCAAACTGGAAAGGTGGAGACAGTGAGCCGCATTCCAATGGGATTGCTGATAATTGGTATGGCAGTTGTTGGTTTATTTGGTTTATTGATATCTTTCTTGGGCGGTCGTTAGCTCTCTTTTACAATTATATTTGTTTACACTGAATTACGTTTACTTTTTCTACGCGTAGTCTATCCATTTCTAATACATGAAAACATAAATCTCCCCAGATAAATTCTTCACCTACTTCAGGGATGTATCCCAAGTAGGCAGTCACCAATCCTCCGACAGTCTGATAATGATACCCGGCTTCCTCTGGAAGATTGCGTATTTGAAATATTTCTGCAAATTGATCAATTGGTAATAACCCTTCGATATCCCAGCTTCCATCTTGTTTTTTTCTTACTTCTGGAATACCTTGTTGGAAATCTTCCCCAACGATTGCTTCCAAGATATCTTGGGGGGTTATTAATCCGAGGAAGCCTCCGAATTCATCGATTACCATGGCAAGGTGTATGTCGGTCTGCTTCATTTGTTCCAATACTTTTAAAGCTGGAGTATTTTCTGGAACGAAAATTGGTTGTTGTAAATATGGTTTGATTTTCGAAGGGTTCTTAAGCAGATCACCACCTAATAAATCTTTTGCACTCGCGATGCCTAATAAATTATCTAAGGTACCGCGAGCAATTGGAAAAAGCGAGTGACTGCTTTTTAAAACTTTTCGACGGTTTTCTTCAGGGAGATCGTCTAAATTTAGCCATTCAATTTCGGTATAGGGAGTCATGATCAATTCTGCACGTCGATCACCTAAACGAAAAACGCCCTGCAATAATTGACTCTCTGTTTGAACAAATACACCACTGCGAGCGCCCATCTGAATCATCGACTTCACATCATCTTGTGTTATCATCGGTTCTTGATTGCTGTCTACGTGTAAAGTTTTTAATGCTATGTCTGTTGAGAAGCCAAGAAAGCGTGTAATTGGAGCCGTGATTATCGAAAGGCGTAACATAGCTGGCGCCACCCGAGAGGCGATTGCTTCGGGGTTATTCATTGCTAAACGTTTTGGTACTAATTCTCCAAAGACTAGTGATAAATAAGTGATAGTAGTTACCACAATAGCTAGTGCAATTGTTTTGCTATGGCTATCTAAAAACGGGATTTGCTTGAGCCATAAGTCAATTTTTTCTGCAATAGTAGCTCCCCCATATGCTCCCGCTAAGATACCTACTAATGTGATTCCAATCTGAACAGTTGCCAGGAACCGATTAGGTGTATCCGCTAGATTAATTGCCTTTTGCGCGCCTAGATCACCATCCTCTGCTTTTTGCTTTAACCTGGATCGCCGAGCAGAGACCAACGCGATTTCTGACATCGCAAAAATCCCATTCGCTAAGATCATCATTAAAATAATAAATATTTCTATTGAGATTTCTGTCATAAAAAAAAACCTGTAAAAATTCTACCATGTATATTATGCAAAAAAATATCAGTTTCTTGATTGGCTGAACGTAGTTTTTTTTCACCCCAAGAGATTTATTGAGATATTTCTTATTCCATTCACCTGTCTTTAAAGTTGACAAATTCATCATGCTGCGGTAAGATTTTTCCGCTAAAAGAAACGGCGAGGTAGCTCAATGGTGGAGCAGGGGACTCATAAGCCCAAGGTTGTGGGTTCGAAACCCACCCTCGCCATTGCACTATATATGCCAGTGTATATGCACCTTACCCCCATATATGCTGGTATTCAATTTTTAAGAGTCCTATGGTTCTACAATAATCCTGTGTCCCCATTCTACCCCTAAAACATGTTATTTTATATTAATGTTTTGGGAATATTGCAATGAATAAGAATTCGCAATTTTTGCGAATAATACCATGTGAAGCCTAGCCCCTACCCTTTAAGCAAAGGGTGACACCGTGACACCCCACAAAAACGCCCAAAAACGCCTATAAAAAAGCAAAAAGGTATCAACTACCATTGATACCCTTAAAATGGCTTAAAACCCCCTTAAAATGGCTAAATATTCGATTCGCTAATACCAGGAACGCGTATCATCTTGTCTCTTGGATAATTCCTGATGGCATCTTCTTTTGACGTCCATTCTGCGCCTTCATCGAATGAATCAGAGTACAAATCACCATCCTTGTATAAAACCCT
>CAZJMV010000080.1:0-11114 GCA_964547225.1 uncultured Anaerolineaceae bacterium
TAAACATCATGATTAGCCCATATAAAGCTCGATCCCAGCCCAAGACCATTGCTTGCAGCAAAATGATCAATCCATCCACAAATAGATAAATTTGGCTGATCGGTAAACCAGTTTTCAATTGCACAATCCGGCTGATCACACTGGTACCGGCGATACTGCTGCCTCCAAAATAGATGATCCCACTGGCGATGCCTCCAAAAATTCCTCCAAAGATAGTATTTAAAAGGAAATCATCCGTGATGCCGTTTGTGGGTAGGATGGGATCAAGAAACTCAACTCCGAAGCTAAATATCAAGGCGACATAGATCGCTTTGAACAGAAATTGGAAACGTCCTAAGAACCAAAATCCGAGAATCACCATGCTGATTTGCATGACCAGCAGCGTCAAACCTTCTGACCAACCCGTTAATCGATTGATCACTAACGTCATACCGCTGATTCCCCCTGGACCAATTTCATAAGGCGATAAGAATATTACAAAAGTAATGGCTAATAGGGTTGCGCCTATTGATAACAGGACATAATCCTTAATCAATAGGATAATTTGTTCTCGGTTTGGGTGAAAATTGATCAAATAATACTATCCTATTGGGTAAAAAAAAATATCCTTAAGGGGTTGCCAAGGGATTCTGAATTGGTTGACCCATATTGCCTCCCTGGTAATAGGGGAAGCTAACCGGAAGACTGAAGCCAAAATATTCAGAGACACGCGCCACGACCTCTCCTTTGATTTGGGCGCGGCGAGTGTTATACGCTTTAACCGCGTCATTCCAATCCGTGCCGGCTAATTGAATGGTGTTCATGGCTTCATCGACGGTGTCCCCAAGCGATAGAGTGACCTGAGCATCTGGGACTGGCGGAGGCGCCTGGACGATGGCATTGACATACAAGCTAAAACCTTCTCCCACTGTATCTGGTAAGGCGCCTTTGCTTTGTAATTCGTTAAGATCTAATTCGCTGGGATCGATTGGATTGCCATTGGCATCACGATAATTATTCAATAAATCGCTCAGTGCATCAGCTTGTGAGCGGAAGTTACCCGTCCATACCTCGCCGCTCGCATTCACCGCGTCGTAATATTCTTTGGTGATTTGGGTTTTGGCTTGAATTTTTGCATATTGGGTATCGGTTACCAACTGGAAATTAGAGGCTGCGGACTGTACGCCTTCCACCAAACTGATAAGTTCGTTGTATTCATTTGTGCCTGTATTTACAATTCCACAACCGGTCAGAAAAGCAACCAAACCCAAGCGGATCAATAAGGAAAGGACTTTATTTGTTGTAGTTTTCATATCAATACTCCTGAGTATCTTTAATTTCCCCTTCCTGAACGACCGCTGCCGCTGCCGCCGCGCATACGTGGCGCGCTGCTTCGACTAGGAAAGGATGTGCGGTAGCTGCGGCTAGAACGTGATCCAGGAGAGGGGCTGAAATGTATTCCAAAGCGAGCCATTTGAATGATAAAAAATATTAAAAACAATACAATCAGAGTACCAATGCAGATCAGACCACAAATCGACAACACACCCAATGGTCCAGCAGGTAATTCAACAGAAATCGGGGTGGAGGTAGGATAAACGAAAGGAGAATATTTGCTGCGCGCGGTTTCGTTAAAACCACTCACTAATGCTAATAGGGCTTCATCCATACTTCCTGTCGATTGATAGACCTCTTCAGCTAAGCGGTTGAGAGAAGTCAACTCGTGGGCGGTTAATGCCGGCAGACCCAAACCTACGCCATAGTGCACATCGATTGCGTTGGGTTCAACCACGATCAAGAACACAAAACCATTGTCTTTTCGTTCCCCGCTTGGCAGTCCGAGTTTCATATATCGCAAAAAATGAACTGCACAGTTCACACGGTTGCCAACCTGACTGGATGATTGGAACAGGATCATCGTTTGAGCGATGGCATCCTTATCCAGTTCGTCCAATATCTCGTCGACCTCGATTACGCTTTGCTCCGAAACGTATCTTTGCCAGTTTACGGTCCAATGCGGTTGCTGTAAATTATAGCTGAAGCCATAATCAGGCGCCGAACCATTCCCGCATAAGGGTGTCGTGTCTAATATATGCAGACTATCAACTGGTTGACTCCTGGCGTGTACTGGAAAGAATTGCTTCGAGAGACCAAGCGATAGGATAGCGAGGACAGCGACGATGATAAGGCGTTTCCAGAGTGATGGAAGAGAATTTGATTTACTTGTCATAAGCAAATTTTATCATTACTATAGAATTTTGGTTTTCTTTTTTTGTGTGCACATCCCTTCAAAAGATTAGATGTGCTATCCAATTACACTAAAGACACGAAGTTTTTTTCGAAAAATTTTTTCGATAAACGAGTAAATTATTCAAATGGATTCACGGCAATTATTTGAGACAAAGTCATTAGATTCGCCAGTCTCAAATTTCATTATCCTGGGGAGGAGTATTTTTCTTATTTCCCTGCCTTTTGGAATATTGGTATTTGTTTTACCAATCTACGGCAAATCAATTGGAGCTGGCGCACTGCAGATAGGCATGTTCTTTTCCGCTTTTTCATTTATGACGGTGATATTGAGACCTTTGATCGGGGTTGGGTTGGATAGTCTCGGTCGTTGTAACTTTTTTATATTTGGATTAGGTTGTTACGAATTGGCAATGATTGTTTTTGCTTTTTCTAAACAAGCTTGGAGTATTATATTAGCTAGATCTATTCAAGGTATTGCATCCTCTTTTTTATAACCTTCCGCTCAAGCAATTACAACGGATATATCCAAAGATGAAAATCGAGCAAAATCCTTCGGTATTATTGAACAATCTTGGAGTAAGGGTGCCTTCATTGGTACGACTTTTGGAATGATTGTCATTATATGGCTGGGAGTATATGATAGTTGGCAGTCGTTGTTTCTCTTTTATGCCTTCTTGGGGTTTTTTACAGTTTATTCCCGTATTGTAAAACATGGATGTCGCCGTTAGTGAGCTTTATTTCAAGCCAATCTTTTATTAAATTAATGACCCAGCATTATACTCAAAGGTATTTATGAAAAAAGTATTGTTCCGTCACATTATTCTAGAAGATTGTGCAGAAAGGACGATGAATTCTTGACTGATGGGCAGGGTAAACACATCAATATAGGTGCGTTTGCCCTGTAGCTCATACTCGCTTTCTGATCTCCTTTCTCTGAACCTGTGGAAAAAAAGCAGTATTTTGGTAAAATTATTACTTGACACCCTTTGTTCGATCTTATACAATGTGGACACTTCAATAAGGGAGTAGCTTTCTGCATTCGCAGGGTGAGCTGTCGTCAATATGGAGTGAGAGATACCTGCTCCCACAAAATCAAAGCGAGACCACCGCAATAATTGGTTGCGCGTTGTCCTGTTTTTTTTCTAGAAAAAACGATTGGAAAGTCAGTTTCTTACTATCAATCACAGGATAGGCAGGGAATTGGGGAATAATTGGTACATATAGGGATGATGTTGCACTGTCAACAATTTTTAGATTCGACCGATAAGAGCGTCCAATCGGTCTTTTACAGAGAAATTTATCATGGAACTAGAGCTTTCAAGATAGAAGGAGTATTGATTTGATGGAACGCGATGTGGAATTATTGATGAGAGCGTCACTGGGTGAAAAACTAAAAACGGTGATTCGGAATTTACCCACAACAGAAGTTACTCTGATGGAGATATTAGACGGCATTGGTCATGACAGCCTGATGCTTTTGACCATCTTCCTATCATTGGTCTTTTTGGTGCCTGTGTCGATTCCGGGAGTAAGCACCGTATTTGGTAGCGCTATTCTATTGATTGGAATTTCTCGTTTAATTAATCGCAAATTATGGCTGCCAAAGCAGATCGCAAATCGGACGATTGCTGCCGAAAAATTAATTGTAGTTCTACATCGAGCGCTTATCTGGTTCCGGCGCCTGGAAAGATTTAGCCGCCCTTACCGATTTCAACTGATAACCAGTGAAGGAAAAGCAGGATTTATTAATAAACTATCTTATATTTTGGCGGCAGTTCTGTTGATGGTGCCATTTGGTTTTATCCCGTTCAGCAATACACTGCCAGCAATTGCCCTAATTTTCCTGGCAATCGGCGTGATGCAAAAAGATGGCGGCTGTATCATGATTGGGCATCTCTCCAACTTGGTAACAATCATTTACTTTTTGGCTTTGATTGCAGGTGGTGGAATGACAGTTTTTGAAGTGTTTCATTGGATTTCGGGATAGCTATAGAGATCCTCAAGCATCTATTTCGTTTGTACAGGGAAATATTGTTTTCTACAATGATCAGAAATTGCGCCTAGCCTACAAATCATGCCTCGAACCTAATGGGCATTTCCAACAGCAGCGCGAAGGCAGTCAGGTGGTTTGCTACTGCCAGTCAGATAGGATCTGTGTCGCGATATCAACGCGCGAGGCAATTCCAATTATTCTACCACTTTGATCCACAATCGGTAGATCGTGAAGATCGTGTTTTTGCATAATCGCTTAAGCACGAGGAAGCCCGCAGTCTTCGCCAACGACAGTGGCAGGTCGCATCAGTAGGAGACCTATGTGATGTGTGATCAGCTGTTTAAGGGTTTCCCTCACACTTGCTGTCGTTCGAATAGCTAAAAATCCTTTTTCATGCATTCGCGAATCAACATGACTGATCCTTTGAGCTTTCCTTTGTTTTCCAAACGGAACTGAACATGTGGTAATCTCCCTTTGAAGTGTGTGTTTAGCACGGTACAGGAGTCTATGTTACCTTATTTTTGTGCGTTACACTGAGATCGGCAATAGGAGAGTAGATTTAAATTCTAACACTCGTTAGGAGTAGGTTCCCTGCTATCAACGTGTCGCCGTGGTCAATCACAGCCAGGACGTTCCAACCATGATGCTGGTAAACATTACACAACGTATGATATTCTTCGATGCACAAAGCGCAAACCTCACGTGCGGCTCGCAGCTTATGTATGCCATGGTGCTACCTGCCTCACTTATGACTTCTCGGCATGCAGCAAAGCTTCTGCCTTCGCTTTTAACGCTTGTGGTGGCGGCGCTCCCATCTGCAGTTCGATCCGCTTTCCGTGATGAAGGAATAACAGGGTTGAGATACCCTGCACGCCGTACTTCATGGCTCAGTTGTGATTTTCATCGGTATTCACCTCCGCCACCGCAACTTGTCGGCTTGCTGCCTGCCAGTTCCGTAAGGGCCGGGGCGGTGATGTGATAGGGTATATAAGGTCGCCCAGAAATCGACAATGACGGGGATATTTTCCTCCGGAGAAAAGAAAACCCGCGGATGGGAGCGAGAATTTCTGGTCGACATGGAACTTCCGAACGATATTTTATTGGGGATAATGGATCACAACGATGGAGCCGGATGTGGCTGCAGCCAGAGACTCGGGCATGTGCCCCAGACTTGACCGGAAGTGGCCGCGCTTACCGGTTGTGTTGATTACGACCAGGTCTTCCTGATGCACCTTTGAACTCACCTTTCGCACGAAATCATCCTGAATATATTGGAACTCACAGGGACACTCGAAATGTGATTTCACCAAGCCCACCCAGTAATCTCGTGACTTTTCTTCACCGGAAAGAATCAGCAAGGGGATGTTCAGGCTATTAGCCATTGTGGTAAGGATTTTCAGCGTATTGGTTTTTAGGTCAGTTTCTCCGTTTCCCTTTGGCACCACCATGACCACACGACGGAAGGCGTTCACCGGCGATTTCAAGCGTCCGACCAGTACCGGAACGCGCGCTTTCCAGACTACCTCATCCAGGAGGCTGCCAAGCACGCTCTGGCGGAAGGTAGGCTTTCCCCTCCAACCTAATACGATCAATGTAACTTCGTATTCTAACGCTGCATGCAAGATTCCACGAGAAACCGAGTGATCGATACGCGGAATTAAGTTGAGCTTCATCTTCGGGTCGTTCAGAAGTTCGGGTACCCTGTCAAGAAGCTGACGTTGGTGGCTCAAATCAATCGCCTGTCCCTGGCTTTCCTGAGCAACGTGTAGTGCGAATAGTTCGCCTTCCTGGGTGCGAGCCAGGACGTTTGCCAGGGTGATCAGGTGTTCCTGGGTTTCTGGATTTGCGATTGGCACTAAGATGCGCTTGAAAAGTGGAAAGTCTTTTCTTTCAGCCTCGTCAGCATGTAAGCGGCAGCCGTAACGTTGCACGAACATGGGGGAAGTAATGGAGGTGAACAGGATCATCACGATGACGGCGTTGAACAGGGTCTCGGAGAACAAGCCAATCTCCAAACCGATCACCAGGGTAGGAATCGTAACAGCCGCTTGCGCCTGTGAGAGACCCCAGACAGTCATAAACTCATCCCGCGAGTAGTGGAAGATGCGGGCAGCCATCCAGGCGGCGATTAACTTTGACGCGTAAGCGACGAAAGTCACACCAGCACCGATCAAAAGGGTCTGCCAACCCGAGAGAAAAACGGCGGCGTCCGTGATCATCCCGCTGTACACTAGAAAAACTGGGATGAAAAAAGATTCACCAAGGAAGAGCACATGGCAAACCACCGGACTTTGGTGCGGCAGCGTGGCGTTGATCGCCAATCCTGCCAGAAAAGCCCCTACCACCGCGTGCACACCGATCTGTTCAGCCAGGACAGCAGCAATGAACAGCACGACCAGCACGAACTGAAATTCAACCGTAGGGCCATGGAAGCGCCGGAAGAAGGCTTTGCCAATACGTGGCAACCCGAACAGAATCAAGCCTGCGTAGGCGGCGAGTAGAACGGATAGCTGGACAAAATAACCTGGCTCCAGCGTACCACCTTGGGCAGCAACCACCACGGCTAGCACGATGAAGGCAACAATATCGGTGAAAACTGTGGCTCCCACTGTGATGGAGACCGCTTCGTTCTTGACGATGCCCAGGCGGGTGAGGATGGGGAAGGAGATCAGAGTGTGGGAGGAAAAAGCCGAGCCCAGTAGTATTGCACCGAGCCAATCCAAGCCTAACCATCGCCCAAAAAACATGCCTATCAACTGCGGCAGAAGGTAAGTGAACAAGCCAAACACCAAGGATTTCTGGCGCACACGGTTGAACTGACGCAGATCTACTTCCAGACCGGCGTTGAACATCAGATAGATCAGTCCGATCGTTGCGAGCAACTCGATTCGGTTATCAACGGACAATAGATGAAAGCCGTGGGGTCCGATTAAAATTCCTCCCAGGATCATGCCGACAATTCCGGGCAGTCGGACCCTCTCGGAGAGCAGTGGGGTAACCAGCACGACGACCATGATGGTGAGAAAAATCGCTACAGATTCGTCAATTAATCCAGGCATATGAAATAATAGTAATATCCTTGTTTCTCACACAAACGCAGCCGGGCATGAGGTTCCCTAGTACACTGCAAAAACCTACCAACAGCCAGAAAGGTTGAAGGGAGACAGTCCGGTCGTGTGACCCGAAAGGTCCGCCCAAGTCAAAGTGAAAGGATCGTATGACCAGGTTCAGAGTTAATTCATTTGCCGCCAGTTGACTATCAGACAGATAGACTTCAGGAACAGTCCTAACGTTCCGAAGGCTCGTAGATGAACGGAAGAGAGGTTTGATCAAGCAATGCCAATTAATGGGACTCCGAAATTTACCGTACAATAAGTTTACTCTTATTTTAATCTTATGTCATACCTTGTTTTGATAGATCAATTTCTGTCCATCCAAAAAAGAGGCTTTCCTATTTTGATACTTTATGCATGCAAAACTTGACGCTGAAATATAATTTCAAGCCAATTATAACATGCTCCGAGCATGAAATTTACCCTGTTACAATATTCGCTGGTACAATTCCCAATGCTTTGCAAAAACATTATCGACAATATCTGGTATAAAAATAAGATACATATAGGAAAAATTTGTGTATATTTGCCAATATTCCCTTTATTCCCGCATTGTAAAACATGGATGTCGCATTTAGTGAGCTTTATTTCAAGCCAATCTTTTTATAAATTAATGACCCAGCATTATACTCAAAGGTATTTATGAAAAAAGTATAGTATTTGAATTTTTACAGCCACAGGTTCGCTGATTACCTGTGGCTGTTTGTTTTTAATTTCCATTCAAGCTTTTATACTTGAATAAACATCTAGATGACAAAAACCGCTGCAGTATTATTGTCGCGGTTTTTGTTTTTATTGAGGAATAATCATGGCTAGAAAGAATAATGCACATAATACCGAATGGATGGAAGATCTAGAACTGCTTCCAGAAATTCGAAACATGAAAGAAAAAGCAAGCAAAAGTTCTACTAAACAGAATAATACCAAGAAAGCCTTGCCTGAACGAGATAAGAGTTCTCAGCAGCTGCTCGAACAAATCGACGCGAAGGGAATTTTCAATTCACTTATCAAGCTTCACATCACGAACATGATTGGATCAAAAATTCGCTAGGCAGTTTCTATAACCAGCATTGGATCAAAGATATCCTCAGTTTAGTGAAGGGCGGTAAAGAAGCGCATGTTTATCAGTGCTTGACAGATGTAAATAAGAGCGATCTCACCGATCCTTTCATCGCTGCGAAAGTATATCGACCGCGTCGTTTTCGAAACTTAAAAAACGATCATCTTTACCGAGAAGGACGAGCCCGATTGGATGAAGATGGACATGAGATCATTGATGGAGGTATGCTGCATGCGATGAACAAGCGCACTGAATATGGTTTGAAGTTGATGCATACATCCTGGATTGAATATGAATATCGCACAATGCAGATCTTATACGATGCAGGTGCATCGGTTCCCCAACCTTTGGCGCGCGGCGATAATGCTATCCTGATGACCTATTTAGGAGATGAGGATTTCCCAGCGCCGATGTTAAATACGCTTGATTTGGATTCACACGAAGCGAGACAATTATTTAAGATTGTCCTGGAAAACATCGAGATCATGTTAGCAAATAATATTATTCATGGTGATCTGTCCGCCTACAATATACTCTATTGGCAGGGAGAAATCACGATCATTGATTTTCCCCAATCTATCAATCCGAACCAAAACCGTAATGCTTTCTCTTTTTTTGAGCGTGATGTTAAGCGTATCTGTCAATATTTCGCTCAGCAGGGATTAGAAGTGGATGCGAAACAAACTGCTGCTCAGCTTTGGATGTCTCATCAATATCCAATATTTCAGGAACCCCCAATAGAAATTTTAATGCAGGAGGAGTAGACGTTTTTTTATAATCCTTAAAAATATTTATTCCAAAAAAAGGCAAAGGTGAGAGAAATCATTAGAACCTTTGCCTTGATCATTTAAAAGTAATGAGTTTTGAGCTGCTTATTTTTGATCTCCCAAATCAAATTTGCAAACCCTTTGATAAAGAAGCGATCATGCACAATCACAATCACCGTCCCCTCGAAATGATTCAACGCTTCTTCAAAACGTGACTATTATTCCTAAACTTTCCCCTCGATTAAGAGTGAAGGAAATTTCTTTTAGAATGGTAACCGCGCCATAAGCTTTGCAGATTGATTGTACTTTTAACAAAGAGTTATCCTTTATCAACCTGGCAGCAAATGATCACGACGGCGCTGTTTTCTAAATCAATCTGCTTGATTGAGACCGTAAATCCTGCTTCCTCAAATGGGGTTGCCAAGGTCTCTTCAGGCAATACTTTTTGGCGCTGAGGCGCTTCTCCTACCAATCGAAACAACCAAGCGATTGCTTTGTATGGCATATGCTGATCACTCAGCCATGCAAAACGCAGGATGATCAGGTTTCCCCCTGGCTGTAAAATGCGTTTGATCTCATGGAGAGTGTCTGCATCAGTGATATATTCTGCCGGAAAAGTACTCACGATTTGATCGAAACTCTGATCTCTAAAAGGTATCGCCTGACTGTATCCGCGTGTCAAACGAAAAGGGAAGTTTGCGGAGACTAAGCGCCTCTTTGTCAACCCGATCATTTGCCAGCTTGGTTCTAATCCGAAAACTTGTTTGCCTTGTTTTGCAAGTATTTTTTGAAGACGTCCTGTTCCATGTCCGATCTCTAAGATCAAATCTCCTTCTAGATAGGGACGCGTCGTTGCCAACCATTCCTTCCACAAGTTCATTGAGATAGCATTGGTAATATGATCATAGAAAATTGCTAAGCTATTGTAAAACAAGCCAAAGAATATCGTCGGGATTTTATAGATCCACTTCAACTTTTTTTCTGGTTCACCCAGATGAAGAATTGTTTTTGCGGACATGCTGTGGTTCCTTTGGTAAAATCACTTCCCCATCTGCCACCGAAGGATATTAACGAGGCTTTTCCAACCATCATCAAAGCCCTGGATGCTGTTTACAACTGATGGCTCAAACCCACTGTGAAGCATACAATCAGTACAGCGTTTTTCCTTCCCCGGCCCGTACTGATCCCATTCGGTTTGTTTGATTAATTCTTCAAAGGAGCTCATATGTGTATTGGTCAGCAGATAGCAAGGTGATTTCCACCCTTGTGGATTATAGGTGATCGTACCCCAGGGCATACAATCCAATTGCCTCTCCCCGCGTAAAAATTGCATATATAGGGGGGTATGGGTTAGGTTCCGGTCTCCCCAAAGCTCGTAAAATTGTCGGAACCAACTATATGCTTCTTTTCGCTTAAAGGTATTTGCTTCTGTTCCAGCTTCGTAAGCAAAAGCTGGCGCGATCATCATCCCTTTAACCCCCATGTTCGTTAACTTATCGAATAGGGTTGCTATCCTGGTGGGGGGTGTTCCGCGGTAAATGGTTGTATTTGTTGTGACATTGTAACCCGCCTGCAATGCAGCTTGAATACCTTCCAGGGCGCGTTGTGTTGTGCCGGGAAGACCGGTTAATTCATCGTGGATTTCTGCTGGTCCATCGAGATGGACATTGAAGTAAAAGGTTTTTCGAGGGTTGAAATCGGGCAGCCTCTTTTTTAATAACAGAGCATTGGTGCATAAATAGACAATTTTCCCTTTTTTGATCGCGTAACTGGCGATCTCTGGCGTGGAGGGATGCAGTAAGGGTTCCCCTCCACTTAAGATGACCACTGGTGTGTTCACTTGCCTGATCGCTTCAATGGCTTCTTCTTGAGTTAGCGAAGCTTTTAAGGTGGATTGATATTCACGGATTCGTCCACATCCCTGACAGCGTAAATTACACGCATGGGTCAAT
>CAZJMV010000081.1:0-25282 GCA_964547225.1 uncultured Anaerolineaceae bacterium
ACTATAAATCAATATCCAAAGGGAACGGCAAACCACGAGAGGAAATTTGGGATGTTAGATAAAATCGACCTCAACCAAAAGGTCACCAAGGGAATTTACAAACAAGTTAAGTCAGAATTATATCAGCGCCTAAATCTTGCCCAAATCAAAACCTTTACTTCCAATATCCCCATCATCATCTTGTTAGAAGGCTGGTATGCTGCTAGTACAGGAAATATACTTCGAAATCTCACCAAACCCCTAGACCCTCGCGGCTTTAGGGTCATTTCGGATCGGAAAACAAGCTCGGCTGATAAGAAATTCCCTTGGTTAAGAAAATACTGGATAAATCTTCCCGCGCGAGGAGAATGGGTAATTTTCGACGGTTCGTGGTATCAGAGAGTATCCTATGAACGAGTTCAAAAAATAATCCCCGAAAAAGAATGGCGGCGATCGTATCGGGATATTGTCGAATTTGAACACACACTATCCGATGACGGATATATGCTCTGTAAATTCTTTTTACATATCAACAAACAAGAACAAAAACGACGTCATTTCAAATGTCTAAAGGATCCAAAAACCACAAAGCAGCACATTGATGAAATCTGGGAACAACAACAAGATTTCGATAATTGGATGTCTGCTTATACGGAGATATTTGAGCGCACTGACACCGAATGGGGTGCATGGAAAATTATTGAAGCCACAAAAAATCGTTTTGTAATCATTAAGCTCCTAGGAGAGATCATTTTATCCCTAGAGAATCGCCTTCAATTGCCTTATACCCCCCTACCCGAGTTAGAGAAACCACCAGAATCTCTTGATCCAGAGGTTGATTTACTCGAGACTAGTAATGTAAATTACGTTGAAGCTACATCTAAGGAAATCCACGAACAGCCTCCAGATTCAGAAGAAAAAGAAATAATGTTTACAGAAGATGACTTGACAAATGAAAATCAAGAAACCAGCGATCATTCGGAGGGTTGAAAAATGTTAGATAGACTCGATTTATCACTCTCGCTTGAAAAGGATCAATACAAAAATCTTCTAAAAGAATATCAAAAATCCTTATCTCCGCTTGCTGATCAGGTATATTTACAACAACGTTCAGTCGTTATCGTTCTAGAAGGTTGGGATACTGCTGGAAAATCAAGTGTGATTCATAGAATTATTGAAAATATCGATCCTCGTATTTTTCGCGTATACGCAATCAACTCTCCCAATGATATCGAAAAGTCTCACCACTACTTATGGAGATTCTGGAAAATGCTTCCCGAAAAAGGTCAAATCGCGATTTTTGACCATAGTTGGTATGGAAGGGTATTAAATGACCGTGTGGAAGGAAATTGCACCGAAGATGAATGGCAAAGAGCTTATCGTGAAATAAACTCCTTTGAACGTCAATTGGTAGATTTTGGTACAATCATCAAAAAATTCTGGTTACATATCGATAAGCAAGAATTAATAAATCGGTTAGAAATTCGTAATCAACAATTAGAAGCACCTAGGAATATTACCGGATCAGATTGGAATGATTACGAAAAATGGGATATATTTACAGATGCAGTCAATGACATGCTTTTGAAGACTAACCCAGTCACTGCAAACTGGACTATCGTTGAAAGCAACTCCAAAACTTATTCCCGCATAAAGATCATCAAAAGCATCGTCGAAACACTCATCCAAGAATTAGAACATGACTCGGAAAAAAATAAAGTAGTCGATAATGAGAATAAAAGTAAAAAGAAAAAGCAGAAAAAAAAATAGTATTGTTAACTGATTACTGTTGGAGGCTCATATGGAAAGTAAGCCAAATAAAACTGAAATAAAGTTGAAAGAGGATATTAACCTACAGGATCCTCAGTATTTTGTTAACCGTGAACTGAGTTTATTAGAATTCCAAAGACGAGTACTTCAAGAAGCTCAAGATGATCAAAATCCTCTACTTGAACGCGTAAAATTCCTCTCTATTGTTAGTTCAAATCTTGATGAATTCTTCATGGTTCGAGTAGCGGGATTGAAAAAACAAGTCGATGCTGGCGTCATCGATTTGCCTGCGGACGGATTAACTCCAGCTTACCAATTAGCCGAAGCCAGAAAAATCACTTTTGAACTCATGACACAATCAAGAGAGTGTTGGCATTATGATCTTATCCCGCAGTTAATAGCTAATGGTATCCATATACTAGATTATGATGCACTCAATAAGCGACAAAAATCTAACGTAGATCACTATTTTGATGAAGTGATCTTTCCTGTAATTACACCACTAGCGTTTGACCCAGGACATCCATTTCCACATATTTCAAACCTTAGTTTAAACCTAGCTGTTCTAATCTTCGATGAATATCATCAACAACACTTCGCGCGCGTCAAAGTTCCCAGTTCGCTGCCACGCCTAATCCCAATCAAACGTTCATCAGGAAGTGTACGACGTGATGGTACACCACCAGAGGAACATCTATTTGTATGGATTGAACAAGTCATCGCGGCAAATCTGGAAAAACTATTTCCTGGAATGGAAGTCATTGAAGCACATCCTTTCCGAGTAACCAGAGATGCGGATATGGCAATCCAAGAGTTGGAGGCATCCGACTTGTTAGAAACGATGGAGGAAAGCGTTCGCCAAAGAAGATTCGGATCTGTCGTACGCGTGACGGTAAATGACGCGATGCCCTCTCACATACGCGAAATTCTTATCAAAAACCTTGAGCTCGACCGAAACGATATGTATACCCTTGAATCCCCTCTCGGTATTTCTAGTATTTCAAGCTTACACAATATTGATCGATACGATCTAAAAGATCCACCCTTAAAACAATCCATACCACCTCAATTAATTGGCGAGGCGCTGGATGGAAATATCTTCGCGGCTATTCGTCGTGAAGATATCTTGGTACATCACCCATATGATTCCTTTCTACCAACTATAGAATTCTTAAGACTCGCTGCCAAAGATCCAGATGTTTTAACAATAAAAATGACCCTTTATAGAGTTGGACGCAATTCACCCATCGTGGCGGCATTGTTAAAAGCACGCGAAAACGGAAAACAAGTCGCTGTTTTGGTTGAATTGAAAGCCAGATTCGACGAAGAGAGCAATATTACCTGGGCGAGAATGCTTGAAAAACAAGGTGTCCATGTAATTTATGGATTACTTGGTTTAAAAACACATTCCAAAGTTGCTCTAGTAGTACGCAAAGAAGGTGAACATATTCGGCGATATATCCATCTTGCGACAGGAAATTACAATGCGATAACCGCTCAATTATACGAAGACATCGGTATGTTCACTTGTGATGAGGATATTGGCGCTGATGCTACAGATCTATTCAATTTTCTTACTGGTTACTCCGCAAAAAAGGATTACCGCAAGCTCTTAGTTGCCCCAATTAAATTACGCGAAGAAATGGAAGCTTTGATTAATCGCGAAATTGAACACCACAAAAACGGACAGGAAGGTCGACTGATCTTCAAGATGAATTCTCTTGTTGATGCTGAGATGGTCCGATTACTTTATCAAGCCTCGCAAGCAGGGATTAAAATCGATTTGATCGTACGTGGAATTTGCTGCTTAAGACCCGGAATTCCAGGAGTTAGTGAAAACATACGAGTGATTAGCGTGGTTGGGCGCTTCCTTGAACACAGCAGAATTTACTATTTCCGCAATGCGGGTAAAGAGGAAATCTATTTAGGCAGTGCTGACCTAATGCCGCGTAATATTAATCGCCGTGTGGAAGTATTATTCCCCATTCAGGATCCAGGTATTGTTCGCTATTTACGGGATAATTTATTAGAGACTTATCTCGTTGCCAACAAGAAAGTGCGCGAGATGCAATCGGATGGATCATATACCACCATCGAACCGAAAAAGGATGAAGCAATAATCAATCCCCAAGAATGGTTGTCTGACTTCCATCAACAGATGAAATAATTCAATTACTTACAAGGATGAATTTCCTAAGGTTCTTTCAATCGATAAAACCAAACGATCAGATCTATCAATTCTCGGATGATAATACATGGTCAGCGCCGCGATCCACTTCCCAAGGATAGATAATATGCGCATCTGTTATCGCTGCATAATAATCAGGGCGAGCTGAACCAAATAGACTCCGATAAGGATTGAAGTGCAAGACACAAGTAGAAGGAATACCCCCAGCTGCTGATACACGGATCTTCACCGCGGTTATCGTCCTTCCTGATCCCCAAACATCATCAACAACTAATATTTTCCGATCATGCAACAAATAGTTTTCAGGAAATTGTATAAATTTTGGCCATGCCATTAACTTAGCTTTTTCCATCTCCATTTGAGCTGGAAAATCAATCGCTGCTGTTAATACATGTTTTATATCTAACGCCTCAGCCAATAAACCACCAGGAACTATGCCTCCTCTTGTTATTAATACCATAGCCTCATAATCATTATCAAATTGCGGTATTAGGTGATCAATTAATTTATCAACATCATCCCAGGTTAATAATTCATTTCTTAGTGGCTGCATCGTTTTCTCCTAAAAGCCTAGTATTAATGGTATTCATTACACACTTATACTAGATTTTCATCAATACAAGAATTATAGCAAGTTTGGCGGATATACTTCAATTTTCCAACCATCAATTTTTCGTCCTCGCAGAATCTGTATCGGGTCAGGTCCTACCAGAACAATCTGCCATCGATAAACGCCACCAATTCGGCTAAAGAAGCATGGGGCTGGTCCAATGATACGTGTCGAACGTCGATTATCTTCTAAGATCCAATTCTGCAATTGTTTGGCTAAAGATAAGGCAGAATCTTCAGCTTTATTCTGGTTATAATGGCGAAATTCTAAGCGTACAATCTTCGAAAAAGGAGGATATTTTAGTTTTCGACGAAATGAGATTTCCTCTTCATAGAAAGAATGATAATCGTGTAACGAAGCTGTTTTGATTACATAATGATCTGGTTTAAAAGTTTGAAAGATTACTTTACCCCCGAGTGGACTTCTGCCTGCTCGTCCAGCAACTTGAGTCAATATCTGGAAAGCACGTTCATTTGCTCGATAATCAGGCATATTTAATCCCACATCTGCTAGGATAACACCGACTAAAGTGACCAAGGGTAAATCGAGACCCTTGGCTAACATCTGCGTCCCTATGAGTACATTCGCCTCTTGATTAATAAATTGACTCAAGATGCGATCATGCGAGCCCTTTTTTCTTGTCGTCTCATGATCCCATCGAAGCGTTCGAGCTTTGGTAAATAAGGTCTGGACTTCAAGTTCTACTTTTTGAGTACCTGTTCCATAATGACGAATTCTTTCGCTGCCACAATTTGGACAAGTTGAGGGCATTTTCCGTTTGTAATTACAATAATGACATAATAATATTCCACTTTGTTGATGATAAGTCAAAGGAATATCACACTGCGGACACTTCAATTCATGTCCACAATCTCGACAAAATACATAGGTTGCGGAACCGCGTCGGTTGAGAAAAAGAATCGCCTGTAATTCCTGGTCGATTGTTTTCTTTAAAGATTCTTGTAAATCGCGACTGAAGATCGACCGATTACCACTCTTTAATTCTTGACGCATATCAACTATCGAGACTTCAGGGAGATCAGTAACAGCTACATTTCCTTCTAGCGATTGATAAACAGAAGTAGAAGATTTATTTATTTTTTGTAGAACTTGAATTTGGGCTTGAACCAAATCTTTATGAGCTAAAATTCGCTTTGGTAAGCTTAATAAATTCCATTCCTGGTTTCTTGCCTTATAATAGCTGACTGCATCTGGCGTCGCAGAACCCAGCATACATAAAGCCCCGATCTGATTGGCATATTCAACTGCCACCTCTCTGGCATGATAATAAGGACTACCCTCCGATTGATGGTAAGAATCATCATGACATTCATCGATAACAATCAACCCTATCTTTTCGAGAGGAGTAAACAATGCGCTGCGCGGTCCGATGACTAGCTCAAATTCTCCTTCTCGTGCGCGCCGCCAGGTATCATAGCGCTCACCTGAAGAAAGTTCTGAATGAAAAATACCCACCTTATTAGGAAATCGACCTGCGAATCTTCTGATCGTCTGTGGAGTTAGAGCGATTTCGGGCACCAAAATAATCGCTTGTTTACCAGAGTCTAGAACCTTCTTGACGGCATGCAAATAGATTTCTGTTTTTCCAGAGCCAGTTACGCCATGGAGAAGTATTGGGGGAACCCGAATTCCTTTTAAAGCCTCTTCAAGCGAAACCTGGATTTCTTTCCAAACTTCTTCCTGCTCTCTTGTGAGCTTAGGGGCATGATATGGTTCTATTTCAATACTTGAGACTGGATCACGATATACTTCATATTCTTCAATGGATAATATTTGATACTCTTCTAATAATCGTAGATCCTGAATATTCCCACCAAATTTCTCATATAGATCAGAAACTGGAACTAGCTCACTATACCCTAATAAGTACTTGACCATTTCCTGTCTTCGCTTTAGCGCTTGCGAGCCTACTCGACCAAGACTAGGTAATAATTTGTTTGCCTTCTCGCGTTCACAGATCAAATGGACTTTACGGATATATTTTGGACGAACCTTTGGTTCTGGTAAAACTTGTTCTTTAGAGACGATACCTTTCCTAATTAGACTATTCATCGAGGTTCGCCAATTGACATGTTTCATTGAGTGATCGAATTGTCTTCCAGTTAGAGAGCCTCGCTTTTCCAACAAGCTTAAAATTCGTTTCTGAGTACTTGTTAAGTCCTGTGGGTAAATATTTACTAGCGTGTAGATTAAGTCTGCTCTTTGTTCTAAACCGGGTGGCATCATCAGAGCGATACAATCTGCCAAAGAAGAAAGAGTATCCTCCGCTAATCGACGAGCAAGAATGATCTGATCTTCTGTTAGTACTGCATTTTCATCAATCAATTCCAATACGGGTCTGGTTTCATCCACGCTTGGTTGCTCAACAAAACCAACAACAACCCCTTGAACCGTCTGATGACCAAACTGAACAGTGACTAAGTTTCCAACTTTTACTTTCCCCTCCAAATTTTGCGGTAAGTGATAGTGAAAAACATCCTTTACACGTGCTACATTTACAATGATCTCAAGATAGGTCATCTTTTATAGGCGATTTCTTACTCTAAGATTGGTGATCATGAATTACCTTCAGATTTGACCTTTTATCAATCGAGGCATTTTCACCTAATGGATCCAAGGGCGCTTCTACTCGAGTTAACGATACTCGCGCAATTCGCATTCCCTCCATTTCTTCCACTTTCAATTTGACGCCTTTTCCTTCGATCACATCATGCACAGAGGGGATTCGACCAAGCTTTCCTAGCATATAACCAGCAATGGTATCGTAATTTGGTTCGATCAATTCCAAACCTAGTCGTTCATTTACATCTTCGAGTTGTGTAAGTCCTTCAATTAATATCGATCCATCTGGTAGAATCTGGAAGTCTGGATTTACATGATCAAAAGGATCACTAACTTCACCTACAATTTCCTCAAGCAGATCTTCTAGTGTAACTAACCCAGCAGTCCCACTGAATTCATCCATAACAATCGCGATATGTTGACGTCTATTCTTAAAAACCCTTAGTAAATCACTTACCATGAGCGTTTCAGGAACAAAAATTGGCTCGCGCAAAAAATCACGCGCATATAATGTCCTGCTTTCGATATCTCGAATGGCAATTAATAAATCTTTTAAATGAACAACTCCAATGATTTGATCTAGATTATCTTCGTAAACTGGTATTTTTGTGTAAGTTTTTTCAGAAACCAATTGGATCACTTCTTGGATCGGGGTATCTGCTTCAGCAGCGGTGATCTCAGTTCTTGGGATCATTAAATGTCGAACCATCATTTCACTTAGGTCGAAAACTGCATGCAGCATTTCTCGTTCATCTTCTTCTACTACCCCCCCTTGTGTACTGGCAGTAACCAGCAATTTGAGTTCCTCAATCGAATGCACCAAATGATGTCCAGTTGCCGGTTCAACTCCAATAAACTTCAATAAAGCTTTCCCAGCTCCATTAAATATCCAGATCACTGGTTTAAATATCTTTTCAACCAATAAGGTGGGACGCGCCACAATCAATGAGATTCTTTCCGGATTCTGTAAAGCAATTGACTTAGGCGCTAATTCTCCAACCACAACATATAGAAAAGTGATCACAAAAAAAGTGACCAAAGCCGAAATACTATGAGATACTTTTAATTGTAAAGAAATTGGAAAAAGCGAAACAATAGGGTAAATTAGATGAGCTAAAGCTGGTTCAGCTATCCATCCCAATGCTAAGCTAGAAAGTGTTATTCCAAGTTGCGTCGCAGCAATCACTTGATCCGGATCATCGATCGCCTTCTGTACATCTTCCGCAGCTACATTACCTTGAGTGATTAATTCGGCTATCCGTGTACGTCGCACACTTACTAGAGAAAATTCAGCAGCAACAAAAAAGCCATTCGCGCCCACCAAAAAACCAATCGCTAAGATCCCCAAAAATTCTACAAATATACTTTCATCCATAATGCCATTCAATTACTCCTCGTAATCACAGCTGCGCCATAGCCTACTACGCGTTCATACTCTCCACTTGTATCTCCTGAAGTTGCGTGTTTGAGAACAGTTACTTTATCAGCACCTAGATTTTTCGCTGTCCACATAACAGCAGCTAAAGCCCCACGTCCACAAGCATATCCTTTCCCTTCATCTTCAATTCGGACAACACCCACTGGATCGAATCTTTCTACGCGTTGAAGTAATTCTGAATCTAACTTTATCGCAGTCTTATGAGGAAAGAAGTGGGATAAATCTGTGCTTGCAACTAAAAGAATCGACTTGTCAACCATAAGTTTGCTTTCTTTGATTGTTTTCGATATAGCTTGAGCAAGTCCATAAGAGATGTATTCGCTTTGATCACGAAGCATGATCGGAATTAATGAAAATGGTTTCTTGAGCGCACGTTGAATAAATGGAAGTTCAATCTCCAAGGAATGCTCTTCATCCTCTGATATTTCTTTGAGTGTTATCCCAATCTCTTCTTTTAGGTAACCATTCAATTCTTTTAATATCTCATGATCAACGGGGATATCACCCAATGGTGTTGTATAAGCATCATGAGAAGTTGTCATCACTTTCTCATAATATGGATAATGCATTGGAGATAATACAAATACAATATCAGGTGACAATCCACGCAAAGTCGCAAAGGCATATCCAGCTACCGACCCTGAATAAAGATATCCCGCATGTGGCGCCATTACAGCCACTACTTCTCCAATAATTCCCGGGAGTTGAACTGAATCCATATATTGATCCACTTCCGCAGCAAGTTGTTTTGCATTTTCCGGGTACCATTTACCAGCTATGGGTGATGGTCTTTTATTCTCTTTTTTAGTCATCATCCACCTCATTTAGAATCAAACATTCTGCCTATTAGTAAAATCACAAATTGATTAGAACTTTTTTCTTTTTTTATCATTAACTTGATTTTAGCATAAGATAGATATCATTTCCCTCCACTCTCAAAAATCCAGAGGTTTGGATTAATAAATATTTATATTTGATACACGACGGAATAACATGATATATTAGGTGATAATTATCATATATACTTCATCTTAATAAGGAGATAAATACTATGTCTGTAGAAATCGGACAAGAAGCACCAGATTTTGAATTAGATTCACATTTAGACCAAAAGATACAGCTAAGTCACTACCATGGGAAGAAAAATGTCGTCATCGCTTTTTTCCCATTGGCATGGACACCTGTTTGAACAAACCAGATCCCATCATACGAGGCAGAACTACCTCGATTTGACAGGGTCAATACTCAGGTGCTGGGTATAAGTGTCGATAGTATTCCATGCTTACAAGCTTGGTCTGAAAACCTAGGAAAAATTTCCTTCCCGCTTCTCAGCGACTTCTATCCACACGGGAAAGTCGCAAAACAATATGGCGTACTAAGACCAGAAGGATTTAGTGAACGAGCTATTTTTATCATCGATAAAGCCAGTAAGATCCGCTATATCGATATTCATGATATCGATGACCAGCCTGATAACGAAGTTCTTTTAAAAGAACTTGCGAGGATAGAAGGCATACCAATATCACCATTATCTATTGAAATTAAGGGTTCTAACATTGGTAATAGTAAAGATTATTCATCTAATAGAAAGTATCCAAGTGTAATCTTGTATTGCACAGATTGGTGCCCTTCATGTAAACGAGCACGCGCTTATCTCCAACAATATGATATCGAATACAAAGAGATAAATATCGAAAAAGACCGAGTTGCTGCAGAACGTGTGCGAGGATGGGCAAACGGAAACGAAACCACGCCTACATTTGAAATTGATGGAGAAGTTGTGGTAAACTTTTTACGAGCCCGTTTGAATAAGCTTTTAGGTATTAAAGAGTAGATAATCGTCAGAAACGATTATCTGATTTTGACCGGGCATCAATAAAATATGCCCGGTTATTATTTAAAATGAACGAAGAATTAAGCAATCATAAATCCAATATTTCTATACTCAAACAAGATATTGAATTTGATTTTATTCATTCTTCTGGACCAGGGGGACAAAATGTGAATAAGGTTTCTAGTGCGGTCTTATTACGTTTTGACACAAATACCCAAGCAGTTTCAGAAGAAGTGCGTGCCAACTTAAAAAAATTATACAAAAAAAGGATCACTAAAGATGGCATTTTAATGATCAAATCCCAACGCTACCGAACTCAAGAAAAGAACAGAGAGGATGCCATTCAACGTTTGACAATATTAATCAAAAATGCTTCCGATAAACCCAAGCTCCGCAAGAAAACTATCTTACCAACGAATTCTAAAAAGAAACGATTAGAAGAAAAACGCCATCAGTCCCAGAAAAAAAGACTTCGAGATAGAATATTTCCGGAAGATTGAATATCTCAATCAATAAATGATTAAGCTCCACCTAAGTATCAAAAAATCCTTCCCCTAGCGATTTACACAGAAAATATGCACCTGTTCAGGTCCATGAACACCAATCGATAGTGTCATTTCAATATCTGCAGTACGACTTGGTCCACTGATGAGAGTAACACCTGATAATTCTTTTATCTGAGCGATGTTCAAAGCTGCTGATAAGTCAGCAACAATATTATCCGAAAACAATACTGCCAGATGTATATCAGGTAAAAGTGAAGCCGTTTGGGGTCGACCAATCCCGTTGGGGACAAGGATCGTTCCAGTTTCCGAAATAGCAACCAGGGTGCCTGTTAAACCAGCGCGTATATCTTTATCAGCTTCCTGCTGTGTAAATATGCCGTTTTCGTTTAAATATTTTATCAAACCCGATGGTAAGGTTTCCTCACTCCAGGATTGAATTCGATCGATATTACGCTGATTAAGAAAGTTGACAATAAGATTCCCCAAATCATATTTGGAACAAAATGTCAATGTTCCACCTAATTCTGTGAATTCAATTTCAAATCGGGTGAGGTCAGATTCGCGACTCGTCGACTTGTCAGATGTATCCCGATTTCTATTTCCAACATCTTTAAGTGGAGCATAATTAGTAATATTCGTAACTCTATCTGCTTGATCTAATTGATTGAAACGAGACCGAAAAGGGCGTTTTGATGGCTTTGGGAAATCACGGCTTAGCCCCCAACCAGTAATTATTGGCATTGGTATCCACTTTGAATGAGGCTTTATCCATTGTGAAAAAAAACCTGCCATATTTTGAGCTAATCTAAAGCGAGATGCTGAGCTACTGAAGAAAGTAAAAAGCTGTAAACCAACTCTAATTTCGAGGGGAATTGTGGTAGCTTTGACAGGCGTATTCCATTCAAAAGATGATATTTTATTGGATTGACCAGCAGAACGAATTCGTAAAAGCATCTTTGGGATATCAATATCAACTGGGCAAACATCTTTACAGGCACCGCACAAACTAGAAGCGCGTGCAAGTTGACCAAATTCACTTATTCCAAACAATCCCGGTGAAAGCACTGAACCAATAGGACCGGGATAGGGTGTGATTTGACCTTCTCTTCCAATATAAGCATGCCCCCCAATTTCTCGGAAAACTGGACAGACATTCAAACACGCACCACAACGAATACAATAGAGAATATCGTTAAGAGGCGAATGGCAAAGATTTTCCCGCCCATTGTCAAGTAATATTAAATGTCGCTTTAAAGAACCATCCACTTCTCCAGGTCGACGTGGACTATGGATCAAATTCGTATAAACGGTTAATTTTTGACCCGTTGCAGAACGAGGTAATAAATCCAACATTAATGCCAGATCATCAAAAGATGGAACCAATCTTTCAATACCCATAAGAGCAATATGGATGTTTGGCAATGTGGTAACCATTCGTCCATTGCCTTCATTCGTTACCAAACATAAAGTACCGCTTTCAGCTACCCCAAAATTCACTCCGGAAATTCCGATATCTGCTTCTAGAAAAATATGACGCAAGATGGTTCGTGCAATTTGGGTCAATTCAGATACATCATTCGTATAAGGGACATCCAATACTTCTTGAAATGTATGACCGACTTCTGAACGATTCAAATGTACCGCGGGTGTAATAATATGCGCTGGGGGTTCACCCCGAATCTGAACAATATATTCACCAAGATCTGTTTCAACCACCTTGATATTTGCATCTTCTAAATAATGATTGATATGTATTTCCTCTCCCACCATCGTCTTAGACTTTACAACCGTTTTAGCTTTGGACTGCAGCGCGATATCAAGAATAATTTTTACGGCTTGTTCAGCATCTCTAGCATGATGGATTGTTATACCGTTGGTTTTTAAATGGGATTCAAATTGATTTAAGTAAAAATTTAGATCTGCAATCACTTTAGCGCGTACTTGATGCGCTCGTTGCCTATAAACATCCCGATCTTCCGGTAACGATAAAAAAGATTCATATATTGAAGCTTGGCGTCGCTCCGCATTTCCATCAAGGGCAGATTGTAAATTATCATCAGATAAAGCAGCTCGAATTTTTTTATAAAAAGGGGAAGTCATTTGTCTTAATGTTCAGTATGAGCTAATATTTCTGCAATATGGACCACTCGTTGGTTTTTACCCATCCGATGAAGCCCGCCATTAATATTCGTTATACATCCAGCATCGCAAGAAACGACGATAGGAGCGCCACTCTTTTCAATATTGGCAATTTTCCGGTTTAGCATTGCTGTAGATATCTCAGGATGTTCAGCGGAAAAAACACCTCCAAACCCACAACACTCATCAGAATGGGGTAGCTCGATAAATTCAACACCTCTAACCGCATTGAGGAGAGCGCGCGGTTGACGATCAATTCCCATTTCTCGTAACAGATGACAGGAAGAATGATAGGTGATTTTATGCGGGTAATAAGCGTTAAGATCAACAACCCCTAGATAATCAACTAGAAATTCAGAAAACTCATAAATTCGTTCAGATAATACTTTTGCTCGTGGATACCAGTCCGCATCATGCTCGAACAATTCAAGATAGCCATATTTGATCATCCCAGCACAAGAACCGGATGGGACAATAACCGGACCTTGGGTTTTCTCAAACACCTTGATTGTATGAATAGCTAAAGGTCTTGCCTGTTCTCGTAATCCCGTGTTGAAAGCTGGTTGCCCACAACAGGTCTGTTCAGTTGGAAAGCTTACCTGAACGCCTGCTCGATTCAAAACTCTAACAATTGCTTCCCCAACGTCCGGATAGAGTGTATCAATCAGGCAAGTTATAAATAATTGTACCGTTTCTCGCACGATGCTATTGTGTACTCCATGGTTTTTCAGTGTAAGATTCGTTCAATTTAGCTATTATAATATTATTATTAGGAAAAGGTCGAGAGCTTATATTAAAAGATTAGAATAATTAAGACAAGAAATCACATGTGGTAATATATACGCCGCAAGAATTGATAAAAATCATAACTGATCAATTCTATTTAATAAATCTATAATTGATAGCAAGAGGTTTTCATGATTTCTTTCCGAGCAAAAACACCCAATCATTTCAGTCTACCTCCAAGAATTAAACGTCTAGGTGAATTGGCATACAATCTTTGGTGGACATGGAATCCAATTTCTCAAGATTTATATTCAAGAATTGATATGGATTTATGGGAACGAGTCAATCACAACCCAGTTCTATTTCTACGACTAGTAAAACGCGCTCGTTTAAACGCAGCAACAAACAATAGATACTATATGGATTTCTATGAACGGATCTTTCGTTCATATGACCAATATTTACAAGAAGAAAACACCTGGTATAAACAAACCAAGAATGATCAGAAAGATCGTCTAATTGCATATTTTTCGATGGAATACGGGTTGCATGAAACACTCCCCATTTACGCGGGCGGTCTTGGGGTACTTTCAGGAGATCACGTAAAAGAAGCCAGCGATTTAGGTTTGCCTTTCTTTGCAATCGGTTTCTTCTATAACGAGGGTTATTTCACCCAACGCATCACAGAAGACGGTTGGCAGGAAGCAGTGTATCCAACCAAAAAATTCGAAGATCTACCGGTGAATCCAGTATTAGATGAAGATGAAAACCTGTTAACCATCTCTGTAGAACTACCCGGACGAATTGTCGAAGCCAGCATATGGGAAATCCATGTCGGAAGAGTTCCTTTATATTTATTAGATTCAGATATTGATTCAAACTCTCCAGCAGACCGTCGTCTTACAGCTCGTTTATATAGCAGCGATCTTGATCTCAGAATTTCCCAAGAAATTTTATTAGGAATTGGTGGTGTACGTGCCATACGAAAAATGGGATTAAACCCGAATATATGGCATATGAACGAAGGGCATTCTGCCTTCCTCGTCCTTGAACGATTGCGAGAATATATCAACGATGGTCTATTATTCGAGGAAGCAGCAGATAAAGTACGCTCGAGTAATATATTCACAACTCATACCCCTGTTCCTGCAGGAAATGACGAATTTGCTTTATGGCTAGTTGATAAATATTTCTCTCACCTTTGGGCTGAGCTGGGTCTTGATCGTGAAAAATTCATCGATCTCGCAAAACATACTATTAATTGGGGAGATACTTTTAGTATGCCCACCTTGGCATTACTTCATTCCAAAGGCTGTAACGCAGTATCCGAGTTACATGGTAATGTATCACGGAAAATGTGGCAACATCTATATCCTGACCGTAAAGAAGAAGAAATTCCCATCATACATATCACAAACGGTATTCATATTGGTACCTGGCTGGGTATGAGTCTGCGGCAACTATATGACCGATACTTAGGTATCGATTGGATGGATAATGCTGACAACCCTGATACCTGGGAATTGATTAATAACATCCCTGATGAACAGTTGTGGGCAGTAAGAACTCAATTAAAGAGGGATTTAGCTGCCTATATTCGCGAGCGCACCAGACGTCAATGGTTACGTGGAGATTGGCATCCTGTACAAGTTGTTGCTTCAGGAGTTCTTCTAGACCCAAACGCATTGACGATTGGTTTTGCACGCAGATTTGCACCCTACAAACGCGCTAATCTAATTCTACAGAATTTAGAATATCTCACCAACCTTATTAACCACCCCAAGATGCCTGTCCAGATTATCTTTGCTGGAAAATCACATCCGGATCACGAGGGAGGCAAAATGCTCATTCAAGAAGTCTACCAGGCTGTTAAACGTTCCGATAGTGGTGGGCGATTGGTTTTTCTTGAAGACTATGATATGCATCTGGCGCGATATCTGGTTCAAGGCGTTGATGTATGGCTGAACACACCTCGCAGACCAAATGAAGCTTCTGGTACATCTGGTCAGAAGGCTGCATTGAATGGTGTCTTGAATTTCTCCATCCTGGATGGTTGGTGGCGTGAAGGTTATAACGGTAAAAATGGATGGGCGATTGGAAAAGATATTGACTATTCCGACACACAACTCCAAGACCAGGAAGATGCTTTTAGTCTTTATGACATTTTGGAAAATGAAATCATTCCTCTCTATTATCAACTTCGCTCATCGGATGGTTTACCAGGAGAGTGGATTGCCCGTATGAAGGAATCGATTCGCACGATTAGCCCACAATTTAGCATGTGCCGCATGGTAAAAGAATATGCTGAAAAATTATATTTTCAAACAGATCAATACATCGATGAGGAAGAACCAATAATAACAGCAGATTAATATGTTTGACCTTTTTTTTTCATGTCAAGCATGGATCGCTGCCTTTGGGATTTTCTTTCTTCGTGTTCTGGAAACCAGCCTAGATACTTTGAGAGTCCTCTTTGTAATGCGAGGAAGAAAAGCTATTGTTTGGGCAATTGGATTCTTTCAATCATCGGTCTTTGTTTTGGCTATAGCATCAGTTATTAGTGATTTAAATAATCCTCTGAAAATATTCGGATACGCAGCAGGTTTTGCCACAGGAAATGTGGTAGGCATGTGGATTGAAGAAAAACTAGCTATTGGTCATATTCAGATGATCATCGTCAGTTCCAACCTTGGAACCGCAATCGCAGAAAAGATTCGTGAGGAAGGCTTTGCTGTAACAGAAATACCTGCTCGTGGTCGGAATGGCATGGTAGCTATGTTAAGCTGTAGTATCTTTCGAAGAAATGTACAAGAAATTCGCAAGTTAGTCAATCAAATTGATGAGAATGCTTTCATAACCGCTGAAGATGTCCGCCCAGTCAGAAGAGGTTTTTGGCGTGCATAATTTGACTCTTAGTTGGAATAATATTCTGCCAGCTCTAATCATATTTATCTTACGGATAATTACTTTTTCTGTATATCCTCTGCGAATCAATATGGTTTCCACCGGTAGAAAAACCTACGCATGGCTTCTGGCAATCTTCCAAGCTTCGGTATTTATTTTCACATTTATTGCAATTATCACTGAATTGGATAATTGGTGGAAAATCTTATCCTATACAATGGGATTCGCGACAGGAAATGTGATCGGAATGATCATAGAAGAAAAAATTGCTGTGGGATACACTCTTCTTCATATCATCAGTCCTGGCAGAGGCGCTGAAATTACCGAGAGACTAAGATACGAAGGGTATGCGGTAACAGAAGTATCAGCTTATGGGAAAGATGGTACTGTTGCATTATTACATTGCAATGTAAAAAGAAAGGAAACCTCTCAATTAGAAAAAATTATTTTGAACACAGATAATCAAGCATTTATTACGGCATTACCTGTGCGTCCGATACAGAGAGGATTCTGGCGAAATAAACCTAGATCCTTAGATAATCAAGATTAATGAGTTCTCTCAGATATCATGTTTATATCTTCAATTTTTAAAATTATGATTAATTCAGAATTTCCATTCATTCTAGATATGACAAATATCATACATCATCTAGGATAAAAATTAATTGAAACTTCGTCAATTATTCTTTACCATTTAGATCAGCATTGACACAGATGGTAATATAATAAAAGCAGGATTAATGTTTCGAATCAATCGGAAAATTGATTATTCTATTCGCGTTATGTTATGTCTCGCTAAACGCCCAATTGGTTCGCGAATACCGACCAATACGGTGCAAGAAGAAATGTTAATCCCGCGCCCATTCCTACAGAGATTAATCGCCAATCTTTCAAATGCGAATTTATTATTAACATATCCTGGTCCAAATGGTGGTATAGAGTTAGCCCGTTCTCCTTCAAATATCAACTTAAGACAAATTTGGGAAGCTACCGAAGGTCTATTCACAATCTCCGAATGTGTAAAATCATTGGGAGATTGTCCCTTAGACCCATCCTGTCCAATACGTAACCACTGGATACAGCTTCAGGATATCATCGTAAACGAATTAGAGAATATCACGCTTGAAATATTAGCGCTAGAAGCTAAATCTATAGACGATCAGAAAATTTATGGTTCTTTAAAAAATTGGTCCTAAATCAATTAAAGATCATTTGAATAAGTAATTTGAAAGGAGGTGAATTTTCTAAATTATCTAAATTTATATCGCTAAGTTTATCTAAGATTATCTTAGTCGAGGAGATAAAAAATACGTAAAGAAAATGAAGGAGCTCTAATATGGATGCAACTTTACTAGCAAGATGGCAATTTGGAATAACTACAGTGTATCACTTCTTTTTTGTACCACTTACACTTGGTCTCTCAATTCTTATCGCAGTCATGGAAACCGTGTATGTCCGTACAGGAAAAGAAGTCTATAGAGAGATGACAAAATTTTGGGGAAAACTCTTCTTGATAAATTTCGCCATGGGAGTAGTGACTGGGATTGTTCAAGAATTCCAATTTGGCATGAATTGGTCTGAGTATTCTCGATTTGTGGGTGATATATTTGGCGCTCCATTAGCTATTGAAGCGTTATTAGCCTTTTTCCTAGAATCAACTTTCTTAGGCATTTGGATCTTCGGTTGGGACAAGTTATCACGAGGAGCTCATGCAGCCGTGATGTGGCTTGTTGCAATCGGTTCTAATCTATCAGCTCTCTGGATTTTAGTCGCGAACTCGTTCATGCAGGAACCAGTCGGTTATATATTGAGAAATGGGCGCGCGGAAATGAATGACTTTCTTGCTCTCATAACCAATCCGAGTGTTGGAGTGCAATTCCCACATACCATACTCGCTGGATTAACAACCGCTGCATTTTTTATTTTAGGCATTAGTTCTTACCACCTAGTTCGTAAGAAAAATATTGAGATGTTTCAAAGATCATTTAAACTTGCAGCCTTCGCTGGGCTAGCCTCTATTCTTCTTGTAGGCTTTACCGGACATGGACAAGCTCAACACATGGTCGCCACTCAACCTATGAAAATGGCAACTGCGGAAGCATTATGTGAATCCGAAGACCCAGCTTCCTTCTCGCTTATCACAATTGGGGATTGTAGTAAAGGAAATGAGATCTTATCAATTCGAATTCCGTATGTTCTTAGCCTATTATCATACAATACATTATCTGGAGAAGTCAAAGGCATCAATGATCTTCAAGCACAATTTGAGCAAGAATTTGGGAAAGATAATTATATCCCCCCTGTTGCAGTGATCTATTGGACATTCCGTTTAATGGTAGGGGCTGGCACATTGATGGGACTGATAGCTCTCTATGCTGTTTATTTATCCTTCAAGGAACGTTTGAACAAGCTACCAAAATCATTTCAATATTTTTCATGGGTCATTGTCCTACCCTATATTGGAAATATCAATGGTTGGCTGATGACTGAAATGGGACGAGCACCTTGGATTGTCTATGGACTAATGAAGATCCAAGAAGGAATTTCTACAGCAGTGAGCAGCAGCTTCGTACTGATTAGTTTAATTGGTTACACATTGATCTATGCTACATTGATGATCGTTACCATTTATCTATTAATCAAATATGCGAAAACCGGGGAAGCAAAAGAAGGCGAGACTTTAGTCACTGAAGATGGTTCACCTTCTTTGATCGGGTCACAAGATTAGGAGATATGGAGGAAATAATGGATCTAAATATCCTTTGGTTTGTATTAATTGCCATTTTATATACTGGTTTCTTTTTTTTAGAAGGATTTGATTTTGGCGTCGGAATGCTAGTACCCTATTTAAGCCGAGATAAAGATAAACAAAAAGAAGACCGGAAACGACGAGTAATGATCAATACGATTGGTCCACATTGGGATGGCAATGAGGTATGGTTAATCACAGCAGGTGGGGCTACATTTGCGGCATTTCCAGAATGGTATGCCACTCTATTTAGCGGGTTTTACCTTGCCTTATTTTTGCTTTTACTTGCTCTCATTGGGAGGGGTGTCTCTTTCGAATTTCGTAGCAAAGAAAAAGCGAAAAAATGGCGAAACACCTGGGATTGGATTATATTTGCAGGCAGCCTAATCACCCCATTATTATTAGGTGTTGCCTTTGGGAATATCCTCAGGGGTGTTCCGATTGATGCCAATATGAACTACACCGGTGGTTTCTTTAATCTATTGAACCCTTACTCATTATTAGCTGGAATAACAATAGTGGTAATTTCCATTCTAAACGGGAGTGTTTTCTTGAGTTTAAAAACAGATGGAGAAATTAAAGAAAAAGCTAATGCTCTCGCCAAGCGAATCTGGAAATATGTGGCACTACTATTAGCGTTATTCTTAATATGGACTTATTTAGAGACCGATGTTCTCAACGGAATGGGTATAGTCCCTGCTCTAATTTTGTTACTGGGAATAATCGCAACTATCCTAACTGGATGGCTTCTTAACCGAAGATCGTTGGGTTGGTCATTCTTTATGATCGCCCTTACAATAGCATTTTTCATCATGGCAATATTTATTGCCTTATTTCCACGAGTGATGGTATCGAATACAGATCCCAACTTTAGCTTGACGATTTACAATGCATCGTCCAGTCCATATACCCTGCGAGTAATAACGATTGTAGCAGCCATTTTTGTTCCCATTGTTCTATTCTACCAAGCATGGAGTTATTGGGTCTTCCGAAAACGATTGACCGCCGAGTCACAATTAGAATATTAAGATACGATATAAATAGATTTATTTGGTTAAACCAGTAGACTTCAGAGGAAATTTAGGAAAGACGTATTTCAAAACAAATACGTACAATCCCCTCTGAAGTCGATTCTTTATTCATTTATACTATAAACAATAACAAACTTGCAGTTTCATTTCATCCTAATTCATAGTATATTCTCAATCAATCATGAATATTGATAAACGCCTATTATCTCTATTAAAAGAGAGTCCGATATCCTTTTTAATCACAAACTTGATGGGATTTTTAGCTGGTTTATTAGCAATCTTTCAAGCATATGTGTTGAGTCATTCAATTTCTCTCGTTTTCCTGGAAAACCAATCGCTTTATGATGTCAGGAACTTATTGATCATCCTTCTTTTCTTAATAATCATGAGAGCAGTATTCATATGGGGTAATGAAGTCTATGCGAAAAAAGTAGCTGTCCATATTAAATACTTTTTACGCAAATCATTACTAACAAAAATTCGCGACCTGGGACCTAATTACTGTAAAGATGAACGAACCGGAGAATTACTCAACACTACTCTTGAAGGAGTTGAATCATTGGATGCCTATTTTAGCCAATATTTACCAGGGTTACTCCTAGCTGTAATTATCCCCTTTTCCGTCATCCTTTTTGTTTTACCGATCGATTTATTATCCGGAATTGTTTTTCTTCTTACAGCCCCTCTAATTCCAATCTTTATGCTGCTGATTGGAAATTTCGCTCAAAAACTTACCCAAAAACAATGGAAAACCTTAAGTCATATGAGCGCCTATTTCCTCGATATTTTACAAGGGATTACTACTCTAAAATTATTAAACCGCAGCAAAGAACAAGCTAAAGTAATTGAAAATATCAGTGAAAAATATCGTTTAGAAACCTTGAACGTGCTTCGGATCTCCTTTTTATCTGCATTAGTATTAGAGTTAGTTGCCACATTGAGCACAGCCGTGATTGCAGTTGAAATTGGTGTGCGGCTTCTATATGGACATATCCCTTTTGAACTAGCTTTCTTTATCCTGATCCTCGCCCCCGAATTCTATAACCCTCTCCGATCCCTTGGCGCCCGTTATCATGCGGGGATGTCCGGTGTCGATGCAGCAAAAAGAATATTTCAGATCTTGGAGACTCCATCCGACCAAACACAATTCGAATCTGAACACATTTCCAACCAATTATCAACCAAAGAAAAAGATCCTATCCAAGAGATTATTTTTGAGCATGTTCATCTTGAATACTCAAATCATCATCCTATCTTGATTGAGATTAATTTTCGGATCAAACCGGGTCAAATGGTAGCGTTGGTTGGTTCAAGTGGAAGTGGAAAAACGAGCATCGCTAATTTACTTCTAGGGTTTATCAAACCCCAAAGTGGTTTGATAAAAATTGGCGAAGAAACTCTTGAGAATATCCCATCACACAGGTGGCAATCTCAAATTTCTTGGATATCTCAGAATCCTTATCTCTTCTATGGCAGCATAAAGGAGAATATCTTATTTGCACATCCAACTGCGAATATGAATCAAATCATTACAACCACCAAGCAAGCTAATGCCCATGATTTTATTACTAGATTACCCCATGGTTATGACACGATCATCGGAGAACGAGGGAACCAAATCAGTGGCGGTCAAGCGCAACGGATTGCATTGGCACGCGCCTTTATGAGAGATTCAAATTATCTGATCCTGGACGAACCAACGGCTAACTTAGACCCAGAATCAGAAATGGTTTTACAAACCTGTATAGAAGATTTATGCAAAGATCGCTCCGTTTTGATCATTGCGCACCGTTTGAACACAATCAGAAAAGCAGATAAGATTTTGGTGATCGATCAAGGTCGAATCGTTCAAGAAGGAAAACATGAAGAATTAATCAAAATCCCAGGCATATATCAGCAACTCGTTCAATCATCGAAGGATATTGATTTATCACCTCAACTTAAACTTACTAATGAAATAAATCAGACCAAAAGTCAATCTTCAAATGATACTGTCGACATTCATAGCACAAGTTTTATACCCAAACCTGAATTCTTGATGAATTATCCATCAGATGAGCTATACAAAGAAGATGGAAAGAAACAAATAAAAGAAATCTTACGATTATTCGGGTTTATCAAACCATTTATGCATAGAATTGCTTTATCTGTTCTAGTAGGATTTGCTACGATTGCTAGCGGTATTGGGTTAATGGCGACTTCAGCTTACATTATCTCTGCAGCCGCTTTACAACCATCGATTGCCGAATTGCAAGTCGCGATTGTAGGTGTTCGCTTCTTTGGTATTTCTCGGGGTGTATTTCGATATCTTGAACGTTATTCATCCCATCAGGTCACTTTACAACTGATAACTAAATTAAAAGTGTGGTTTTATAAATCTCTAGAACCACTCGCTCCAGCTCGATTGATGAAATACCGCAGCGGTGATCTATTCAATCGGATTTCATCCGATATTAATTCACTTGAAAATTTTTACGGGCGTGTGATTGCCCCTCCTTTAGTGACCATATTAATAGCCATCCTCATGTTCTTTTTCATGGACAGCTTCTTACCATCACTTGGCTTTGTAATTCCTGGACTGATTTTCCTGGCTGGATTCTTCATCCCAATATTCATTCATTATCTAAGTAAATCAATCAATCAAACTATTATCGACCAACAAACGCAACTTAGTACCGAAATCATTGACTTGATCCAAGGACTCGCAGATCTAATCATTTATGAGCAAGCCAAAAATATTCTTGCTCGAATCAATCATATAAGTAAAGAACTCGGTAAATTACATATTGCGATGGCTCGTATCAATGGGTTACAAACCGCGCTTATTTTTTCGATTTCAAATCTAAGTCTATGGATCGTGTTATTCCTTACCATTCCTATAGTACATGCTGGCAAAATGAACGGCATATTCTTAGCTGTATTATCCTTAGCGGCTATTACAAGTTTCGAAGTAGTCTACCCTCTCCCTACTGCTGCTCATTATTTTGAAAGAAATCTATATTCCGCAAGAAGACTCTTCCAGATTGTCGATTCCGAACCGGAAGTACATGATCCTGAAAAAAGTAATCCTTTAGAAGATCAAATTGAACTTACGATAAAAAAGCTTAACTTTTCCTATCCTCCATCGAGGGAAAAATTGGATTTCCAGTACTCAAACAATCCTTTCAAATTACAAGATATCAATCTTAACCTTCCACCCAGGGGAAAAATGGCGATCGTTGGACATAGTGGCTCTGGAAAAACCACCATTGTAAATCTCCTGAACCGATTTTGGGATTATTCCAAAGGGGAAATATTTCTAAATCAATATGAACTACATACCTATTCACAAGATGAAATCAGACAAAGGATTGCTGTAATTTCACAGAATACCTACCTATTTAATGCAACCATCCTTGACAATATTCGTTTGGCAAAGCCACAAGCTAGTGAAGAAGAAATTTTTCGAGCAGCAAAATTGTCTGAAATTCATGAGTTCATTCAAACCTTACCCCTAGGCTATCACACTTGGATTGGAGAGCAAGGGTTGCGACTTAGTGGCGGAGAGCGTCAAAGGATCGCAATCGCTCGAACACTTCTTAGGGAGCCAGCTTTATTGATTTTAGATGAACCAACCGCCAACCTCGACACGATCAATGAACAAAAGATCATTAACTCAATTTTTAAATTAATGAAAGAACGATCTGTATTGATGATTACTCATCGTTTAATTGGAATGGAAAGAATGGATGAGATCATCGTCCTCGATAACGGTTTGATTGTTGAACGTGGAAGCCATAAAGATTTATTACATCGAAAGGGATTGTATAGTCGCATGTGGCATTTACAAAATCAGATCTTTTACGATTATGCTAAATGATCATTTTTTTAGGCTGGTTTTCTTCAAGCATATAACTTGGTATCTGTCTTTGGTAAGGTATTGTAAAGAAACCTCTTAAACGCTCACCGGTAGATTGTTGGAAATGTTTTGTTCGATCTAACTTTTCCAAACCTATTGATATCGTTGGGGTGGCACCAGGATGATTGGGATCATATAAACCTAACGACAAACTTTGATTCAATAACTCATACTTATACTCAACTGCGACGACTTGATGATTCTGCATAGGTCTAAAGAATCCCGAAACACGAATTAATACAAGTACCACAGGTTCGTTTCTTCTGATCGAATCAATGATTTTTTGTACTTCTTGTTCTAAAACAAGACTAACCAGTTTATCATCTTCAAATCCCATCCACAGAGCCATTTTGAATAAAGTTTTTCCGCGTAAGCTATCCAGTTGTCGTTGCCATAAATAACTAAAAAGCAGATGGTTGATCTCTGACACGTTTGAAATATCTGGAATCTTTTGGTGATTATGGAAATAGTCCAGCGCTGAGTAACACATCCCACCGCATAAGCCATAAATCAACTCATTAAATTTTTTCTCTTTGACAAAAGGTAATTGAACTCGCGAGAACAGATCTAATTTAAACTGGTTTGGAAAACGAAATCCATGGTGTAAAGGGTTGAAACCTGATTGGATCATATCTACACTAACCCCATCCATGATTTCTATTTCAAAAATAGATCCAAAGCAAGATCAGGGTAATCGGTAATAATCCCATCGACTCCCCAATCTATTAACCGCATCATTTCCTGATCTGAATTCACAGTCCATACATGTACTTGCAAATTCTGTTTATGCGCATTCCTGATAAAGTTGGGTGTGACGATATGCAATTTACCAGCGTATTCAGGAATCTGAAATGCCCTTGCTTTCGATGAAAATAGTCTAGTCGAGGATAATTTATTTAGCGCAAAAAACAACCTCGTTTCAGCAAC
>CAZJMV010000082.1:0-12401 GCA_964547225.1 uncultured Anaerolineaceae bacterium
AACTCCCTGAAATCATTTCACAAGCATTTGCTGAACAACCTAAAGAAGTTTTGAAGTCAAGGGACTACATGCTTGTGTTTGAAAATGAAGAAATCATTCAAAATATGAAACCTAACCAGACTATTCTCAATCAGATAAACCTTGATCCGGGAGGTATTATCATCACGGCGCCAGGAAAGGAAGTCGATTTTGTTTCGCGCTTCTTTACACCGCAGGCAAGCATATTTGAAGATCCGGTTACAGGCTCTGCGCATTGTTCGTTGGCGCCGTATTGGAGTAAGCGATTAGGTAAAAAGCGTATGATTGCATTGCAGTTATCTTCTAGAGGTGGAAAGCTATTCTGTAAATATATTGGAGACAGGGTTCTGATTTCAGGAAAAGCTGTGACTTATATGGAAGGATTGATATCTATTTGATTAATTTGAATGGGTTGGGATTGGGTAGTTCGACTTGTAATACAAAGCCACCCCTAGACGAAGATTTAATATGCATATGTCCTTCTAATAGAGCAACGCGCTCACTAATTCCAACTAAACCAAAGTGCTGCTTTGCCTGCAGGTCTGCTAGGTTAGGTATATTTTCAGTGCCTTGTCCATCATCAGCAAAATGGATCAATAGATGACCTTCAGAAGTTTGTTTTAGTTTTACATACACTTGACTTGCATTGGCATGTTTGGCAACATTTCCTAATCCTTCTTGAATGATCCTGAAGATCGAAAGTTCCATTAATTCTGGCAATCTACCTATAGATTTATCGATTTCTATATGTACGCCAACGCCAGTACGCTCTTCCCACTCTTGTGCTAAAGATGGAATTGCAGAAGAAAGCCCATGATTGTCTATGGTTGGTGGGCGAAGTTGACGGCATAATTGTCGCAAATCGCTGACAACTTGGCGAATGTCCTTACGAATTTCGAGTAATTCATCACGCTGTTCCTGCGATTCTTCAGCGTTCTCGATGTCTTCCAAATGATAGTTTAGACCGAGCAAATCCTGTATAACGGAATCGTGTAAGTCGCGCGCTAATGATTTACGCTCTTCTTCTCTTTCGGTCATCAAGCGACGTTGAGTTTCCTGCAAAGCTGTATTCAGGCGATCCATTGCTTTCATTTGTTCGCTGAATTTCTCAATTAATTGTCGGTTCCGTAAATCGGTCGCTTCCAACGTCTCATGCAATTGAGCTTGTTTCTTGAATAGGTCTTCTGTTTGTTGTTGAGCTTTGTGAAAACTTTCCAAAGCCCAAATAGTTGGGGTGATTTCTTCTTTATTGCTAGCACCCACAATTAGTTCTACAACATCACGAGGAGTTAGATCAGATGTGTTTTGATTGGCTACTAACTCACCCTCGTATAATACCAAGATACGATTGGTGATATTAAAAAGATGTTTTAGATTATCGCTACTAATTATTATGGCAGATCCCTGGTCAGCTTGTTCCGTAATTCGTTTGAGTAAATTTTCCTGGCTATGAAAATTGAGATTTGGTAAGATATTATCCAGTAATAACAAAAAAGGATTATCACTAAAGGCGCGCATCAGCGCGATTAAATGGCGTTGTTCATTACTTAGATTTGTAGGAGCTTCATTGATTAGGTTTTGGGATAATCCAAAGTCGTCGAGTAATCCGCGAGCGATTCTACACATCTCATTCAATTTTGGTAGTCCGCCAGATGAGAACTTGGTAACCTCATGTCCTAAAAAGATATTTTGGATAATGTCAAGATGATCGATGAGTTGAGGTTTTTGATGAACCAATTCGATCCCTTTTTGGCGCGCTTGATAGGGAGTTGAGAAATTCACAAGTTTGCCTTGCATGAATATTTTCCCCTGACTTGGTTGGGTAACGCCACCCATAATACGCAATAAGGTGGATTTGCCCGCACCGGCTCGACCAACTAAGCCATAAATCTCACCCGGTCTCATCTCGAAGGTTACATTGTCAAGTACCTTGAGGTTTCCATAATATTTGGAAAGCGATTGTATCTGTATATCTGTATTCGCCATGATAACTTTGATTTTAAAAGTTAGTTTTGGATAGAAGTGTTAACTATTTTATCGCAAAAAAGCTGGGATTTCAAACTATGAAACAACAAGAAGGATTTAGTAAGTGAAAATAATTTACGGAATATTAAAAAACAGAAACTGTTCTGCTCTTTTCTTGCAGTTTCTGTTTCCTATGATTTCCAAGATTAGTTTGTTTTTCTCTACTTGGTAACCTTTCTAGTAGTGACATCAAAGATAACCGCGACAGCGAGTACAACTGCTCTTACAATATATTGATATGAAAGATCGATCCCCATCAAGTTCATACCACTGGTTAATGAAGTCATAACCAAAGCGCCAATCAGTGAGCCTACTACTTTCCCAACACCGCCAGCTGCTGATACACCGCCAACAAAAGCGGCTGCGATTGCATCCAACTCAAACAGAGTTCCTGCTGTTGTTGTAGCAGATTGTAAACGAGATGCAAATAAAATTCCTGATAATGCGGAGAGCATTCCCATTGAACCAAAGACAACATGTGTAATCCGTTTTACACTGATACCACTTAATTCTGCTGCTTCCGGATTTCCACCAACAGCATATATATGTCTACCAAGTACTGTTTTTGTTGTGATAAAGTCATAAAAAAGGACCACCATCAATACAACTACTGCAGTCCAGGAAAGACCTTTATAACCCGCTAGTATCCAAGCAACACCACCAATAAGTGTAGATATTAACACTAGTTCTAGAATGAAGAGTCCGTCTGATATCACTTCAAAATTATTTTTCTTCTTTTTGTTTCTCGTATAGATCTCATTTGTAACGAATAAAATGATGCCAAGAAGACCTAGTAATATGGTTACTATATGCATACCTGGTAGTATGCCAATATCGGGAATATCTGGGATAAAGCCATTTCCGATAGCGTTGAATGCAGGATTAGGGATGACGATAGTTCCCGTTGAAATCGTAATTAGCTGTAAAGCGCCTCGATATCCCAGCCATCCGGCAAGTGTTGCTACAAATGCAGGGATGCCTAGGTCGGCTACTTGGAAAGCTGTGAAAAGTCCTGCAATGATCCCTAATCCTAATACGAGTGGTATTACAACAATCACTGGCAGATTCCATGAAACCATGGCGATAGCAGCTACTGCGCCTAAAAATCCTGCCAGGAATCCAACTGATAAGTCGATATGTCGAATTACGATAACTAATGTCATACCCACTGCTAGAACAGCGATATATCCTGTTTGGTTAACTAGATTAACTAAATTTCTTGAAGAAATAAATAAACCATCTGTCGTAATAGCAAAAACCACCATAATGATGAATAGGGCGATATACATGCCATAATCACGGATATTTTCTCGTACTAGTTTTTTTGTTTCATCAATAAAAGTCATCTTTAGCCTCCTGTAAACATTATGCTCTTGCTGTCTTTTCGGAGAAATCATCACGAGCGCCTATCATATAAGCAACCACTCGTTCTCGGAATTCATGAATGTCGCCTTCAATAGGCGAATCGGAGACTTTACGCCCTTGACGGAGCACTATCATTCGATCGCTTACATGGTAGATATCTTCCAGACGATGACTGATAATGATGATAGAAGAACCTTGGGCTTTTAATTCTCTTACTAACGTGAGCACTTTTTCAATAGCTGCAACACTCAATGCCGCGGTAGGTTCGTCCATAATGATTACCTTAGCGTCGAATGCTGTTGCGCGAGCAATGGCTACTGCCTGGCGTTGTCCACCGGAAAGTCTCTCCACTTTTTGTCGCACGGAGCTTACATTAATCTTAAGGCGATCGAGAAGACTAACGGTTTCTTGTTCCATGAAATGGTAATCCATTACACCAATTGGACCAAGTTTTAATCTAACCACTTCACGCCCCATAAAAACATTCCCCGCTACATCAAGGTTATTAGCTAGGGCATAGTCTTGATAGACCATTTCAATTCCTTGGCGGCGTGCATCCATTGGATTGGAAAAATGAACCAATTCACCCTGAATAAAGATTTTACCTTCGTCAGGTATGTATGCTCCACTGAGAACTTTCATTAAAGTTGATTTGCCTGCTGCGTTGTCGCCTACTAATCCAATCACTTCGTTCTGATACAATTTAAAGTCTATGCCACGTAATGCTTGAACAGCTCCAAAGTGTTTCTTAATATTGCGCATTTCGATAACTGGTGTATTTTGTAATATATCTTCCATCAATAAATCCTTCTGAATGTTCCCAAAAAAAAGGGATATTAGAATTTTCTGACTTATCTCTGTAATTATAAAAGAATAGTGGTGGATTATCCACCACTATTCCTTTAATTCGAGCGATCTATTACTCTAAGCCGGTGAATTCACTGGCGTCCCAGTAACCGGAGTCGATAATAGCTTCCATGAGATTATCTTTATCAACTGCGATAACCTCGGAAGGTTTAGCGGGAACATCGATGACACCGTTATTATATATATTAGTTTCTGGAGGTGTGGTACCTTCAAGGAAAGCAACGGCAGCGCTGATAGCGTCAGCGACCAGAGTGCGTACATCTTTCAAAACAGTCATGGATTGCTTACCGTCGATAATGTACTGAACGGAGGCGATTTCGGCATCCTGCCCGGTGACGATGAAACTAGAAACGTCTGCATCGGCGGCGAATGCGTCGGCGATTGCGCGAGCGGTACCGTCATTAGGAGCGAGGATGAAGACATCACCCTTGTCGTCCGCAGTAGTGGCGGTCAAGTTGGCTTCTGCGAGGTTCTTAGCGGTATTGAAATCCCAGTTGGTGGTGATTTGACCGATGATCTGACCGAGTTCGTCGCGGGTCAGTTCAGCTTTATCTTGGAGAGCAATTGCTTCGCTGGAGTTCTTGATCACAAAGGTGCCGTCAGCGATCTTGGGTTGCAAGACATTCCAAGCGCCTTCGAAGAACAAGAAAGCGTTGTTATCGGAAGCTGCGCCGGCGTACAGGTAGAGAGGATTGTCGGTACCGGAGGCTTTATCAACCAGATACTGAGCTTGAGCAGCGCCAACAGCGATGCTGTCGAAGGTAACGTAATAGTCGACGGCGTCAGTGTCGCGGATCAAGCGGTCATAGGAGATCACTTTGACGCCAGCGTTATGGGCGGCTTCTGCGGCAGCGCCGGCGGCTGTACCATCATGCGGGCAGATAATGAGGACCTGGACACCTTTAGTGATGAGGTCTTCGACATTGGCTTTTTCCTTGGCGGAGTCGCCTTGGCTGAAGAGGATTTCAACATCGTAACCAGCGGCTTCAAGAGCGTCTCTAAAGCGGGTCTCATCTTGAATCCAGCGTGGCTCTTCTTTTGTCGGTAATACAATACCAACTGCGAGTTTTTCTCCAGCTACTTCAGGCTCTTCTGTTACTGCAGGTTCTTCGACTTCCACTTCAGTAATAACTATTTCTTCTGAGGGTGCTGGACCACAAGCTGTCAGAACCAATCCTAATAACATAAAAAGGGTTATGATAAGCGTTATGGAACGAAATAATCTGTTATTCATCTTTTTCTCCAAATTTTCTATATGAAATTTTTAATAAGTAGATTTAATATTCTAAAAACCTGTAATATTATTAGTAAATAACCACCTCCTTTCTATGACTTAAAAAAGTCAAGTTACGCTCTGATGTTTTGCTTTGATATTCTATGATAATATGGTCGATTATTATTTTAGTACAACCCATAATAAGAACAACATTGATGATCCCCTAATTTTCCACTAATACATCTTAGGGATTCCCCCTAATCACTATAAGGTACGATTAGATCGTTGGTATAAAAAATGGTTTTTTTATAAAAGGAAAAAGAATATTATTGATGATTTGAGCTTGTTTATGTTATAAATATAATCATGCCATTAACACGTGTGCTATTAGCTGACGACCATGCTGTTGTACGAGCCGGCATTCATAAAGTGATTGAAGAATCTCCTGATTTGCAGATAGTTGCAGAAGTGGAAGATGGTCCTACCCTGATGGATTGTTTAGAAACTACCAAGCCAGATTGCTTATTATTGGACATCAGCATGCCCGCGTTTGATCCCCTCAAGACGATCCCAGAGATACGAACCAAATATCCGGACTTAAAGATTTTGGTTGTAAGCGCTTATGATGATGATCTTTATGTTCAAGGCTTACTGGAAGCTGGGGTTGACGGGTACCATCTAAAAGACCAACCGTTAAGTGATTTGAAATTAGCCATTCAGCGCGTTTTGAATGGTAAACGTTGGATTTCAAGTTCTTTAATCACAAAATTGGTGGAAGCAACAAAACCGATTTCTAAAGCGCCTTTGCTCACATCTAGACAATTGGATATACTCCGTTTGCTTAATGAAGGTCTTGATAATAATAGTATTGCTTTAGAAATGAATTTAAGCATTAAAACTATTGAGAATCACTTGACTAGATTGTACAAACAGCTTGGGGTGCATAGTCGTTTGGAGGCGAGTAATTATGTAAATCAACATCCAGAGGTATGGGGAGGCAGTGGAATAATTTTTTATCAGGATAACTCCCCTAAACTCCATATCAATGAGATCTCAATCCTCTTGGTTGATGATAATCCACGTTACTTACATCAATTAAAGCGAGTATTAAGTAAAATTATTCCCAAAGCTGATATATATTTGGCGAATGAATTAAAAGAAGCTGTATCTTTGGCAAAGAACGTTCAGCCTCAACTAGTTCTAGTGGATGTCGTTTTAGGGGAAGAAGATGGTATTCGATGTGGTTATTTAATTAAATCAGTTTCCAAGAAATCAAGATTGGTTATGATTAGCGCCTATCCGGATCGTGAATTCCGTCGCTTAAGTCTAGAAGTTGGGGCGGTAGCATTCTTAGATAAGAAAGAACTTGATGCCCTCACATTACAGGAGGTAGTAGAAGATTTAATTTAAAAGAAAATTTTTTGCTTTCCTAAAATAATCTTGTCTAATAACCAAGTTTTTCTACAAAAATGTAGACATTATCGAAAATTAACGAGTACTGTTTATTAGATCTTTAATGATCGAAGAATTATTAACATGCTTTCTAATTTAAAAAAGAAAGCGATATATTTTAGAAAAAGAGTCATAGAATTTCAATACAAGAAAGGTAGACTGATTATGAAAAATGCTTTGAAAAAGACCGAATTAAATTCCTGGCATGTGGCAAATGATGGTCGGATGGTACCGTTTGCGGGTTGGGATATGCCTGTACAATACCCAACTGGACCGCTCAAGGAACATCAAGCAACAAGAGAAGCGGCAGGTTTGTTTGATATTGATCATATGGGACAGATATCAGTTCGCGGTAAAGATGCGGAAAAATTTGTCAATTGGATCATTACGTATGATGTCAGCCAAATGGAGTTGTTCGATGCCCATTATGCATTATTTTGTTATGCGGATGGGGGTGCGATTGATGACCTGTTCGTTTATAAATTGCCAGATCCAGAGGATCAAGAAAAAATCTATTTCTTTTTAGCGATTAATGCTGCGAACCGCGCTAAAGATGTCGCTTGGGTGCACGCTCATACTGCTGATTTTAATGTCGAGGTTAAGGATATTTCCGACGATACTTATATGCTAGCTTTCCAAGGACCAAAAGCGCCTGCGATTATGGATCGTTTAACTAAGGCTGATCTAACTAAGGTAGAGCGTTTTACATCGGTGCAGGATATGATATTTGGTGACGTACCTGTACTTTTAGGTAGAACTGGTTATACAGGAGAAGATGGATTCGAGTTGTTCTTTCCGGCGGAGAAAGCGCAAGTCGTGTGGGAAGGCATCCTCAAAGAAGGCAAAGAGGATGGTGTGCTGCCAATTGGTTTAGCTGCCCGTGACAGCTTGCGATTTGAACCTTGCATGCCGCTTTATGGGCATGAATTGTCGCCAACCATTACACCAGTCGAGGCACGCTTAACCTTCGCGCTCAGCTTTGATAAAGAATTTATTGGTCGCGACGCTCTTCTCAAGCAAAAGTTAGAAAAACCTGATCGCGTCCTAGTCGGATTTGAACTTGTGGATCGAGGAGTAGCACGGGAAGGTTATCGTGTCATGCAGGATGGACAAGATATTGGTTTTGTGACTTCAGGCATGTTTTCTCCGAGTACTTCGCGTTATTTAGGGATGGCTTATGTGCCTCGTGAAATTGCGAAAGCGGGAACAGAGATAGAAATTCAAATTCGTAATAAAGGCGTGCGCGCTAAAATAGTAAAAAGACCTTTTTATACCCCGGCTTATCGGCGCTGATTCAAACGCACCATTGATTAATAACGGATGTACATTTCAGATAAATCATGAATAGTACATCCGTTATCTGATGAGCTTTCCATGATGCCGGTTTATTATTGATCTAAGCTGTGGCGAATAGCGATGATGGTAGCATGAGTATGGTCAGAAACACAAATTCTGATGAAAGTCTTTTAATGTAATTCTAAATATTCGATAGCCACCCGTTATGATTGTGAACGATTACCCATATCTGTAGTCATGGAAAATAATGCTGTTAACCCATCTTTGCAAACAGACCATTAAAAAGTATATTATAGTTCTCGAAGGATTACCTTATTAGTAACTTATTGGAATTTACCAGAAGGATAAAAGATTTGCCAATGCAAATAAAAATAAACCGTTACAATCGACGTATATATACTTCCCCTCGACAATTTATGGAGGCAATCGCAGATATACTCAGACACACTGATGATCTTAAAAATGCAGCACGATCAAAACGCATCGATCATTCTTTCGCTGAGAAAATTATGTTGGCGGTTACTCAAGTTAATGGTTGTCGCTATTGTCATTATGGGCATACCAAAACAGCGTTACGGGCAGGGGTGTCTCCTAAGGAGATAGCAAGGATCAGCGCTGGCGATTTGGGTGATTTTCCCGAAGATGAAGCGATTGCCTTATTTTTTGGACAACATTACGCGGAGACGGGTGGAAATCCAGATGCTGAGGCGTTTGAAAGACTTGAAAATTTTTATGGTGAGAAGAGATCTCGAGACATCCTGGTATATATCCGGATGATCATGTTTGGGAATTTAATGGGTAATACTTTCGATGCCTTCCTTAGTCGATTGCGGGGGAATCCTTCTTTAGATGGAAGTCTTATTTCCGAGCTTGCCATTCTAAGCTTGAGCGTTATTGGGTTCTTTCCTTTCGGGATTATTATGGCGCTTCGAATGTTTTGAGTAATTATTGTCGCTAACTACTGATTAATAGGAGCAGTATTCAGCTTCGTTCTTTTTCTTCTTGGAGGTTGCTATATTGGATGCGCGTTTCTTATCCTTTTTTGGTTTATGGGTTTTAGGCGGTTCATTCTTAGCGATCCAGTGTGTCCTAAATACCTCCCTGGCTAAACAGGTTGGGACAGTTGGTCCTTTGGTAGTACTGACCGTCGTTGGACTTGGTTTAACCTTGATTAGTCGATGATTTATAATTTGTCGTTTAAGTCGCAAATTTGAATTAATCAATCATAGGTTCTTCGTCATCCAGGTTGACAAGACCTGCTCGTAGGGCATAAAGCGTCGCTTGAACGCGATTTGCTAGATGAAGCTTTCCTAGAATATTGCTGACATGTGTCCGAACTGTCACTTCTGCAAGTCCGAGATAATCTGCGATCCGTTGATTGCTTAAACCTTTTGCGACTTGCTTTAAAACTTCCATCTCTCTGCTCGTCAGTGGGTCGGGAGTTGGAGGCCCTTCAGAAGGATGGCTTAACTCTTGTAAAACTTTTGCCGCGATGCTTGGATGTAAGGATGGTTCTCCTCGGTAAACGTGTCGGATGGCATCAACCAATTCAATCGGATCGGAATCTTTTAATAGATAACCTAAGGCTCCAGCTTTTATAGCGGGAAACACTAATTCATCACTTGTATAGCTAGTAAGAGCAAGGATGCTTGTTTTAGCTTGCTTCTTCATGATCTTCGAAGTCGCTATAATACCGTCTACTACGGGCATAACGAGGTCCATCAGAATTACGTCAGGGTTTAATTTTTCAGAAAGAGTGATTGCCTCTTCTCCATTGCTGGCTTCACCGATTACGACAATATCATTTACCTCGTTTAACAGAGCTTTTATCCCTTTTCTGACGATAACATGATCGTCAACGATCAAAACACGAATTGTAGGTTCACCCATATCTTACTTAAATCCTTTTTTTACTATGCAGGAATTTCTATTTTTATTGTAGTTCCTTTTCCTAACTTGCTTTTAATGGCTATGTTGCCGTTGAGTTGATTTACTCTTTCAGTGATACTACGCAATCCGAATCCGCCTTTAGTATCGCTATCGGTGGCGCTGAATCCGACGCCATTGTCCCATATTTCCATATAGAATTGGTCAACGGCATAGATAATTTTTAGACGGATCTTTTTTGCTTTGGCATGTTTAACCGTATTGGTGATTGCCTCCTGCGCGATCTTATATAATTCTCGCTCGATATCTTGAGGTAACCGCTTTTCATTTTCTACTAAAATATCTGCTATTACACCCGAGCGTACTTCAACAGCCTCTAACCTAGCTCTTAGTGCGTTAACCAATCCCTTTTGTTCGAGAATCGGGGGATGCAATTCGAACACCAACAATCTCATATCCAGAATAGCTTCTCTAGCCATATTACGCAATTCATCTAAATTTTCTTTAGCGACATCGATCTTGTTTGCATCTAATGCTAATCTGGTAGCATCAGTGTATAGAGTGACGCTGTAAAGCGCTTGGGTTACTGAGTCATGCAGCTCACGAGCTAAGCGTTGTCGTTCCTCGATCACTGCTAATTGTTCGGCTTGTTGTTGCAGCCTGGCGTTTTCGATAGCAATCGCAGATTGATCTGCAAATAAACCCATGATGCGAATATCATTTTTAGAAAACCCACCTGATTTATTGACAATATCTAGGATACCAATGCTAGTCTCATTAACTCGCAGAGGAATTACTAGCAGAGATTCTAGGTCTTGGTTTTCATGATAAACATGGAGTAAATTTGTTGTTTCGTTTTGCATGATGGGTTTCCCCAAATCCATAGCAATCCCAGCGACCGAGTCCTTTCCGGAGATAGTTGTTATTGATGGCGAGGGTTGTCCAATGCTGAAGGTAACCTGTAAATTGCCATCTTCGTCAAGTAGTGATATTGAGCTACCCGTTGCACCTGTTAGCCGTTGGGCTTCCGTACAGACGATTTTTAGAACTTCATTTGTAGTTAATTTATGTAGTAAGGCGGATGTGATTTTTCTTAGGCTCTCACTTTCCGCTAGATTTTTTTCCACCTCAAGATTGTGTTGTCTTTGAAGTGCGCAGGCATACGTTTGTCCAAATTGAGAGACGATCTCTCGAAGGCATTGATCGAGTTGTTCTAGGCTAAGAAAAAGATCATCCTTTGAGAGATTTCCCTTTGAGTTTAGAAGCTCTAAGATTATCTCGTTTAGGAAAAGAAGACCCTCAATTATTTCAGAGATTGGAAAGCCTGCTTTTAATCGAGCGAAAGAGATTTTGGATAGGTACTTATCTAGTTTTCGATAGGAGCCTGTTTCGAGAGCAGTTAAGATGCTATCTAAGCCTTGGGAAGTCCATTGACTTATTTCGCAGGGTGAAAGTTTTTCGTAATGAGCGCCTGGGATTGTAGCGAGTTTCTCAATCCATCTAAATTTAATCTCTTCTCGATTCTGCTTTATTAACTGCAAGAAGGATTTGGGGGTTTTTAGGTTTTTTTTAGTAGATGGATGAATTAGATTCACCACGGTTGATCTCCCGGGTAGCTAAGATTAATGGGGTTAATTTCAATCGATACTATTTATTTTAACACGGCTTTACATAGGAAAGCGTAATCAACCTGGGCGAAAACTTGAATATCAGATTATTAAGGGATTATATTCACGATCAACATCTCAAAATACTGAGGAAATTCAAAAAAGGGTTGATTTTTCCGAGAAATTGTGTATAATAATATTAGCAAATGCCTGGGTGCCCCCCTCACTCAGGCATTTGCTACCTGAGGCAAAAAACTGATTATTTAGAAGTATAAAAAGTAATTAAGAAACCAATTCTTAAAGAATTGATTTTAGCCTTGACAACTTTTACGAGGTGCGTATAATTGTTTTCGCACTTTGAATGATTTCAAAATTCAATTTAGCCGTAAGGCAGATTGTTGACAATAGAGAAGGCGGATTGGCGCCAAAGACCCTCCGATGAAAAGTGATGGTCTAATGAGCCGATGCCTGAGAAGAGGCATCGGTATTTAGTCTCTATTGAAAAAGAGAGAAGCACCTTAACAATTGAAGAGTGATAAGAAGCCCGCGAAGATTTTGAGAGAAGGAAAAAAAACACATTGAAAGATGTGAAAAAAGAAAATTAGCGGAGAGTTTGATCCTGGCTCAGGATGAACGCTGGCGGCGTGCCTAATACATGCAAGTCGAAC
>CAZJMV010000083.1:0-5103 GCA_964547225.1 uncultured Anaerolineaceae bacterium
CCCCAACCATCTTCTTTGATCAATTCCCGATAACGCAGTCCAAAGCCAGTGCTGCCGCGATAATTGACATCCAGGACATTAAAACCACACGCGACCAAATATTGAATTACCGGGTTGAGCTTATCTTCTGAATGTGAAGAAGGTCCACCGTGAATATAGAGGATTGCTTTCTGCTGATTAGGCTGAGCTCGATATAACCAGCCTTGGATATCCAAACCATCCTCAGATTTCCAGCGGAAATCTTGTGCGGAGATCAGATCGGTTAGAGAAATGGAAATACGATCAGCGTATTTCGTCAAGGATTCAAAAACAGGCTCATCTTCCATTCGGAACCGAACTAAATCCGTTGGAAACTGACTAGAATAAAGCAACCCAATCCAAGCGCCATCGGGCGCTTGCCCAAGCGGATGTAGGTTGCCTTTTACAGTTGGGAAAGATATCACTGATATCTCATCAATATTCCAACCTCCCGCTGGCGCCTTGATCAGCAAGGGTTGATGATTACTCTCCACAATTCGGTCAGCAATGATATCACCTGATGGAGTGACCCAAGCGCTCTCAAGATCAAGGGAAGGGTCATCGATCAGCCAACGTAGGTCTTTTCTGACCGCATGATAAATGCCTAAACGATGATACGCCTGCTCTCCTTGGCTTGTATTCTCTGAGATCACCAAGATATTTTCGCTATCAGGGAACCAGTGTGCAAATACTTTCTCCTGATCTCCAAAATTTAATATTTCGATGTCCTCTTGTTTTTCAATATCGATGAGATGAAATTGTCTTCCCGCTGAATGACGATCTTTACGAGCATAGATCAACTTCGTTCCCGCAAGATTAAGCTCTGGTCGTGTAAAGGCTGGCTTTTGAGGTTTCCCAAGAGCTGTATAAGAACCGCTTTTTAGGTCCTTTTGGACAATCCAGGTCGCCTCTAAGATTTGATGGGTCGAGAAATCATAATTCGCTCCGAAATACAGCTTACTTCCATCCGGAGAAAGGCTTCCACCGCGCAGAAAATACGCTGGCGCAGGCGCTGTTAATGGTTCTAGCGCGCCTATCTGTAATGCTCCATGATCATCAAGCTGAAGTACAACTCGGTACAATCTCGCATGTTCATCGCCATCATGGTCCTCTGATACAATGATTGCGCGTGAATCGGCAGACCAACTGATTAGATGTGTATCTTCATCAGTTGTCGCGACTGCCTTTGGAGGGGTTGATCCATCTGATGGCACAATAAAAACATCGACCTTCTCCCGTAGGCGATACCATTCAAAGGCTATCCATCTAGCATCAGGTGATAGCTGCGCGTAGGAAACCGAGGGAAGTGATAATAATTGTCTTAATAAATCTTTTGTCATTGATACCTCATCAATTCGATTAATTTAAAACACACGCATTATACACTCCCTAAGCTTATAAAATAGTCCTTATATCGATCCAGTAACCAGGATTAAATTCCTTTAATTGGCGCAGGAAAATAAAAAGGAGTAAAATTCGACTAACAAATTTCATAAGCTTGAATAGATATGAAATGAAATTTAAGGAGAAACTATGGCATTCGACCCGACCCGTGACCGTGTCAAAGACGAAAAAATCGATACAACCCCCAAACGCAGACCACCCTGGATCAAAGTAAGAGCTCCTTCAGGGGAAAACTACAAATGGTTAAATGAATTAATGCGCAGTAAATCTTTGCATACTGTCTGCGAAGAAGCGATGTGCCCGAATATTGGCGAGTGTTGGGGCGCTGGGACAGCTACTTTTCTGATGCTGGGAGATGTTTGTACACGCACATGTGGGTTCTGCGATGTAATGCATGGCAAACCATCCCCGATTGATTGGGATGAACCTGAGCGTGTCGCCCAGGCTGTAAAAGATCTAAACCTCAAACATGCTGTCATCACGAGCGTCAATCGCGATGACCGCAAAGACGGCGGCGCGCCGATCTTTGCCATGGTCATCAAACGAATCCGAGAACTGCAACCAGGATGTTCAATTGAAGTGCTCATCCCCGATTTTAAGGGTAGCATAGAAGCATTACAGATTGTCATGGATGCGCGCCCCGAAATTCTCAACCACAATGTTGAAACCGTGCCGCGTTTATTCAAAAAGGTGCAACCACAAGATCGCTATGAATGGACCAAAGCGACCCTAACCAACGCAAAAAAACTCGACCCACAAGCGCTCACCAAATCAGGCATCATGGTTGGTTTAGGTGAAACGATGGATGAAGTCAAACAGGTGATGCAGGACTTACGCGAGTGGGAGGTGGATATCCTGACCGTTGGTCAATACCTACAACCAAGTCGAAAACATTTACCGATCGAACGCTATTATACCCCTGAAGAATTTAAAGATATTGAAGTGTTCGGATTATCGATTGGGTTTAAATGGGTTGAGAGTGGACCCTTGGTTCGATCTTCTTACCATGCCGGTGAACAGGTCAGAGCTTTGAGCTCTGACCATAAAGAAGGATAAGATTCAATCAATTAGGTTCGGTCTATGTACAACACAGGCAAACTAAAAATCATAAATTTCAGACGAATGAATATTTTGAAAGCTTTTTTCTACGCGCCTCAGTACCTGTTTATCATCTTGATTATCACTTTTTTGACAAGCGCTTGTCAACTAACAGCGCCTTTATCTTCAGAACCAACCCAACTAAAACCTGAAGAGGTCTTTACTGCAGCAGCTCAGACAGCGGAAGCGAAACGATTGGAAAAACCGACCACAACCGCCTCTCCTGAAGCTGAAGACATAATTAACACCTCTATCGCGCCAACCCCTACATATACCGAGGTTCAAAATCCAACCGAATCCATCCAGCAGACAGCGATGATCACGGCTACAACCCCGATCAGCCAACCCACCAATCCCGTCACACCTGGTGGGGATAAGGCAAAATTTGTCGCCGATGTATCGGTCCCTGACGGTTCCATATTTACCCCAGGAGAACAATTTACGAAAACTTGGCGGCTTGAAAACATCGGCGATACAACATGGACGACTGAATACGCTTTTGTTTATATTGATGGCGCCCTGATGAGTGAGTCGACTGCTATCTATCTATCACAGGAAGTAGCGCCTTATGAAAAGATTGAAATCTCCGTCAAAATGACAGCCCCAACGAGCGTTGGTAATTACCGAAGTTTCTGGAAACTTAGGAACGCGGAGGGGAACTTGTTTGGCGTAGGGGTTGACTTTAATGACGCAATATGGGTCGACATTAGCGTCGAGAGTAATGCGGCATCCGCAGAAAGCACTCCAACCAAAAATCTGATGGTAAATGATCTTCATCTAACTATCAATAATGCACATGCGATCACATCCTGTCCCTATACCTTTGTTTTCACTGGTAATTTCACGCTTGCCAAAACCACTTCAGTTACCTATAACTTGGAATTTATAGATTTAGACGACTCTCAGATCAAAATCCCTCTGCCAATCTCGAAGAACCTCGTTGCAGGAGTTCACTCTGTGGAATATAAGATCACCCTTTCCAAGGATATATCTGGATGGGCGCGATTATCAATTTCAGAACCTGAAGCCATCAAATCAGAACCCGTGCAATTTGAGTTGGAATGTACATGATTTAGACCTTTTCTATGAACTCCGAATGGACTAGAAAACTTAAGAAGGAGATCAAACACCAAGCCAATCTGATCGGTTTTGATCTCTTTGGTGTGACAAGCGCGGATGCACCTGAAAACCTTAATATCTATTCACAATGGTTGGAGGCGGGACATCATGCTGAAATGCATTATCTGGCTACAGAAAGAGCGCGTGAACGGCGCGCTGACCCCAGAAATATCTTACCTGAATGTAAGTCGATTCTGGCGCTTGGCAGCCGCTATCCCAAAACACCTGAAAAATGGAATGATCTTGCCCAACCCAATAATTCTCACAATTCAGAACGGTCACCCATCGGAAGGATCTCCTCATATGCCCTGGGAGATGATTATCACGATGTGCTAGAAGCGCGCCTAAAAGAACTGGTGACTTTTATCGAGAACCGTATTGGTTATTCGGTTCCCAATCGCTGTTATACCGATACCGGTCCAATCCTAGAACGTGAAATTGCCCAACGGGCTGGATTAGGTTGGATTGGGAAGAATTCGTGTTTGATTAATCCCGATCACGGTTCTTATCTTTTTCTTTCCGAAATACTACTGGGATTAGAACTTGAGCCCGATGAAACCTTTCCCTACGACCGCTGTGGGACTTGTACACGCTGTATTGATGCCTGTCCAACGAGCGCGATCTTAGCGAACCGTACCATCGATAGCCGCAAATGTATCTCGTATCTGACCATTGAGAATAAAGGCGAAATCCCAATGGAGGTTCGCCACCAAATCGGAGATTGGATATTTGGATGCGATATTTGTCAGATGGTATGCCCTTGGAATCAAAAAATCAATCAGCGGGGTATTGATACAGCTTTTCAAGCGCGTCCTGGTTATTCGGAATTAAATCTTCTCCAAGAAACAAAGCTTGACCAAACTTCATTCAATATTAAATTTCGAGGTAGCCCCATTAAACGCGCAAAAAGACGCGGCTATTTACGCAATGTTGTCGTCGCTTTAGCGCACTACCCCACACAAGAAGTCATTTCTTCCCTGGAAAAAGCGCTCTTTGAAGAACCCGAAACCCTTGTGCGTGCCCATGCCACCTGGAGCTTGGCGCAGATCAGCCATTCTAGGGTAAAAGATATCTTGTCAGCGGCTGCAAACACCGAACAGGATGACAGCGTGTTGAAAGCTATAAATCAGGCATTGCAGGAGATCATTGATTAAACGCCTCCCATATTGGAGTGATATAATGCCGGAATGCGTTTGAAATTTATCTTAATCATCATCATCGGTGTGATCCTGAGCTGTTTAATCATGGGGGGACTGTTTACGCTGCCATCTGTTCGCAGCCAGGTTATCTGGCATGTTGAGAATCAAATTACACACTTCAAACGCATCATTAATCCTCCTGAGAAGATAGTCTTTCAACCCGAAGAACAAACTCAACCTAACACCGTTGAAGCGGTTGTTAATGCTACGCTTGCATATTTATCGCCCTCCTCAAGCCTAACTCTTTTCGATATTACCACTCTAA
>CAZJMV010000084.1:0-7240 GCA_964547225.1 uncultured Anaerolineaceae bacterium
CGCTTGAAAGAAGCGCAAGAGATTCAAAATTCTGGCGATGAAGAACTTGTCGAGCTAGCTCAACTTGAAATCATAGAACTTGAACCAAAAATCGAAAAAATTGAGCAAGCGATAAAAACGCTCTTATTGCCCAAAGATCCACGCGATCAACGTAATGTGATCATGGAGGTTCGCGCTGGTACCGGCGGCGATGAAGCAGCTCTCTTCGCGGCGGATTTGTTCAGAATGTACCATCGCTATGCTGAACGTCAGGGGTATGCCATGGAAATCCTATCAGCTAGTGAGATCGGAATTGGTGGTTTTAAGGAAGTCATTTTCATGGTCAAAGGCAAAGGCGCTTATTCACGTTTGAAATATGAATCTGGCGTGCACCGCGTTCAGCGTATACCCACAACAGAATCATCCGGTCGTATTCATACTTCTGCAGCAACCGTGGCAGTTTTGGCTGAAGTAGATGATGTCGATGTTAAGATACCAGAAAAAGATCTACGTATCGATGTTTATAAGTCGGCGGGCGCGGGGGGGCAGAGTGTGCAGAAAAACTCCACCGCGGTTAGAATCACACATCTACCAAGCGGCATGGTCGTTGCCTGTCAAGACGAACGCTCTCAATTACAGAATAAACTCCGCGCTATGAGCATTCTTCGAGCCCGAATATATGAAATTGAACAAGAGAAACAACGTAAGGAAGTAGAGGAAACTCGTCGTTCTCAGGTAGGTACTGGGGAAAGATCCGAAAAAATCAGGACCTATAATTATCCACAATCGCGCGTTACCGATCATCGCATTAATGTATCAAATCACAACTTGGATTTAGTGATGCAAGGAAATATTGATGAATTTATTGAAGAATTATCGCAGCGCGAGGAAGCCGAACGTTTGGCAGCGATTGGTGAATGAATAAGGGGTTCTTTTAGAAAAATTATACATTGGACACTATTGGAGAGTTCCAAGAATACATAATTGGGCAAATTAAAGCGACTAGTGATTCACCAACGCTAGACGCGCAAGTATTATTAGCGCATGTTGTAGAGAAAAATAGAACTTGGGTTGTTACTCATCCAGAAGTAATTCTCGATCAAGAAAAAAAAGAAGAGCTGTTTAATAAATCAAAACGCTTGATCTCTGGAGAACCATTACCCTATATAATCGGTCATTGGGAATTCTATGGGTTAGTTTTCCTAGTGAATAATGATGTCTTGATCCCCCGTCCAGAGACGGAATTGGTTGTCGAGAAAGCTATAAACTGGTTGGAATCTCACACCGATTGCAGAACTGTAGTTGATGTGGGCGCTGGTTCAGGTTGTATCGCTATTTCGTTGAAGAAATATTTCCCGTATCTAGATATGATTGCCTGCGATATTTCATTGCCTGCATTACGTTTGGCAAAAAAGAATGCCGAAAAACATCATTTATCGGACGGGATCAAGTATATCCAAAGCGATCTATTAACAGCCATCAAACAGGAAATTTGTTTAGTCTGCGCCAATTTACCCTATATTCCGCAAGAAAGAATCAACTTTCTCTCTGTATCGAAATATGAACCTAGATTAGCCTTGGATGGGGGTATCGGTGGTCTTGAACAGATCGAGAAATTATTGCAACAATGCGCTCATCTTGTTCTGCCAGGAGGCTTTATCCTCTTGGAGATAGAATCGTCTCAAGGAGAATCTGTTATTAGATTGGCGAAAAAGAACTTGCCTGGTTCGTATGTGCATGTCTTTTACGATTATGCTGGTAAAGCTCGCATTCTCCAGATTGAAAAAATTTGTTAATTAGGGTAGTGATGCTAGAACAGTAAATTTGGGCTATAATATTTAGTGTATGTTTTTATTCTTGTCAAAATTTCTTCCCCATTTTATTTATCCTTTGGGCTTTGCATGTATTTTAATCATCGCTGCGATTCTAATTACGCGTAATCCATACTGGCAGAGATTATTCTTGATCGTGGCTTTGAGTCTACTGTGGATCAGCAGTACTCGTTGGGTTGCGATGGGGTTAGTTCGGTCATTAGAATGGCAATATTTACCCCCCGAAGAAATTCCGAATGCCGAGGTTGTTGTGCTGTTAGGTGGAGGCACAGAGCCAGCGGAAGATCCGCGTACGATCGTGGAAATCAATTCGGCAGGAGATCGTATCATCTATACAGCTTGGTTGTATAACCAAAAGAAGGTTCAAAAAATTATCATATCAGGCGGTTTGTTGGATTGGACTTTATCTGCCGGGACACCTGCAGGGGATATGGCATTCCTTCTGGAGATGCTCAATGTACCAAGTGAGGCATTGATCATCGAAGATAAATCACGAAATACCTATGAAAATGCTTTGTATAGCGCCAAAATTTTGCAAGAACTTGGTACTGAGGAAATATTACTCGTCACTTCAGCCTCGCATATGCCGCGCTCTGTCAGGCTCTTTGAAGCCCAAGGATTGCATGTCACTGCGCTTCCAACGGATTTCACAGTGACAGAACAAAGTTGGCAGGACTTGACGCAGTTAGATCTACGCGTGCAGATATTGAATCTGCTCCCTAATGTTGGATATCTTTCTGAAACCACGCGTGCTTTAAAGGAATATCTTGGGATTATGATTTACTCATTGAGAGGTTGGTTATGAATCCATTATTTGAAGGAAAGAGAATTTTGCTTGGGATAAGCGGTTCAATTGCAGCCTATAAAGCGGTTTATCTAGCATCGAGTTTGACCAAATCTGGTGCTGAAGTCGATGTCATCCTCACGAAAGCAGCGCAAGAGTTCATCACACCGCTTGCTTTCCAATCAGTCACTGGTCGACGCGCTTTTGTTGACCAAGACCTTTGGAGCAGCCAAGGTCATGTGCTTCATATTGGTCTAGCAAAAGCAGCAGATATTTATGTGATTGCCCCCATCACCGCAAATACGATCGCGAAACTTGCGCATGGATTCGGGGACAATTTGCTGACGCTTACTGCACTAGCTGCAAATTGTCCCGTTCTTATTGCGCCCGCTATGGATGGAGGCATGTATCTGCACTCAGCCACACAAAAAAATCTTGAAATTTTATATGATCGATGTGTAATAATTGTTGGACCAGCAGAAGGTCATCTAGCATCCGGGTTGAATGGTGTTGGAAGGATGCTTGAACCTGAAGAAATATTTGGATATGTTCGGCAGACGCTTGCAAAAGGTGGTTCACTGTGCGGGAAAAAGGTGATCATAACAGCAGGAGGGACACAAGAAAGGATTGACCCGGTTCGTGTGATCACTAATCGTTCTTCAGGGAAACAAGGTTTTGCATTGGCGCAGGCAGCCTTAGATCTAGGGGCGGAAGTTGAATTAATTTCAGCGCCTGTTCACTTAGATACACCAATGGGAGCAAAGCGTATCAATGTAGAAACTGCTCAAGAGATGTTAGAGACTGTGAAAAACTCGATATCCAATGCTGATGTGTTAATCATGGCAGCAGCCGTGGCTGATTTTCGACCAAAATCACCCGCACAAGAGAAGATTAAAAAATTGAATGGAATTCCCACGATCCAACTTGAGACTACGCCTGATATTCTTAATACAGTTGTTGAATTGAAACGGGAAAATAAATGGTCTCTGATCACAGTAGGTTTCGCAGCAGAATCCCAGCGATTGCTTGAGAACGCCCGCCATAAATTAGAAACCAAGACATTAGATATGATTGTAGCGAATGATATTAGTACTAAAGATTCTGGGTTTAATGTCGATACCAATCGTGTAACGATTATAAATGCGGACGGATCTGCGGAACCTTTACCCCTCTTGAGAAAGGATCAAGTCGCTTCTGAAATCATAAAAAGGATATCATCGTTGCTTAGTAATCGTGAGATATCTAATTGATTTTTAGGAGTTGATTTCTTTTCAACTGAAAAATATCAAAATCCCTGGCGACAATCGCTGTTGGAAACACACTGCGTGCTTCTTGGATGACATCTCCCTCTCGATAGCGACGCGAGATATGAGTCAAGATCAGATTTTTTACTTTGGCATTCACAGCTAATTCAGCAGCTTGAACGCTTGTTAGGTGTGCAAAATCGTGCGCCATCTCTGTCTCTTCACTAAGATATGTCGACTCGATGATCAATGCATCGGCTTGGTCACAGATGTCAATTAAATTGTCTGTTCGTCCAGTATCACCGACATGAATTAATTTCGTTCCTGGTCTTTCTTCCCCGAGCACTTGGTCAGGGGTTATTACACGTTGATCTGGCAAGATCACGGCTTTTCCATTCACCAGATCCCTTCTCCAAGGTCCAGGAGGGATATTCAGCGCGGCAGCTTTCTCTGTTAGGAATGGACGTCGAGTTTTTTCTTCAAAAAGATACCCGTAACAATCGGGTCCGCGATGATAGACTTGAAATGCGCTCACAGAAAAGTCATCTTCTGTAATAATCACTCCAGGTTGGACTTCCCGCAGAGTGATTTCTATGGGAGGTTTTCCCCCAAAAACGACACCAAATAATAAATCGTGGATTCGTTCCAACGCCCAATAACCGCCAAATATTTCTAGCTGTTCAATCGTCTCCCAACGAGTAAATGTAGAAAGCAAACCAGCCAGACCAAGAATATGATCAAGATGTCCGTGCGTTATTAGAATGCGATTTAGTCGTTTAAATCCACTCCCAGAGATCATCATTTGTCTTTGAGTTCCTTCCCCACAATCAATGAGAAAACGATGTTTTTCATGCGTGATGATTTGTGCCGATAGTCCCCGCCTAGCGGTTGGCGCTGAGGCGGACGTCCCTAGAAATAATATTTCAAACAAGTCATTTTCCTTTCAAATCAGGTTAACTATTGGTTATTGTACCTCATTAGATTAAAGGATCAGAATATGATCATTCATGATCGTATGTCGATGACATGAATACTTGTTGTCAGACCATTTGTGCTATAATGTTTAGATAATATCGAGATGTATGGAAAAATTTAATCGACATGGTGAAAAAAACTAACTCAAAAACCAACACCGGTAGTTCGAAAAATAAGAAAACTGCGGCTGCAAAAGTAAACAAGCAGGCTAATCAAAGGATTAATGGTGTTTCTCGTTTTACGCAAAAACTAAGTCAACTAAAACGAACAATATCCGAGAAAATCCATTTGCCTCAAGATCGTAAGCTGGATGTTATTGGTATTGTGTTAATAATACTTGGTTTAATTTCACTGTTTTGTATCTTTTCACCAATCCAAAATAGTTTCAGTGAAAAATGGGTGCATTTCTTGACGTTGATCTTTGGACTAGGAATCTATATCTTTGCTTTCGGTATTCTCTTGATTGGAATTTGGTTGGTTCTTAGAAAACGTGAAGGCATCCCTGGCTTCGAATTTACTCGTTTTCTAGGTTTGCTTCTTCTCTTCTCATTTCTTTTGACAATCATTGATTATATTATCTTCAAGCAATCAAATTTGCCACCCTTTGATCTAGACAATTCAGAAAAAGCGGGCGGCTATTTCGGCGCAATTCTTTTAGGTTTGTTGTTAAAAAGTCTTGGGGAAGGAGGCGCGATCATTGCGTTCTTTACATGGTTTGTGATCTCAATTACCTTAACCTTTGATTTGGCAATTGTCAATATGGTGGGTTGGATTCCAGTCTTATGGGAGAATTTGCAAGATTGGATTATCGAGATCACTGAAGAGATTCGTATGCGAAAAATCAAACCTACTTCTGTGCTTACGAATTATGATCCAATGATCTCAAACCCAATGATGGATAAAACTGTTTCCTCGGCTGATTCGGAACCGATTGTTCATGTCAGTCAAGAAATGAATGAGAGCGCTTTTCAACACTGGGTTTTACCGGATATCAAATTGATCTTAGATGAGGGGGGAGAGATTTCTTATAACGATGAATTAGATCTAAAAAGTGCAAGAGTGATCGAAGAAACCCTTAAGTCTTTTGGCGCTCCTGTTAGTGTAGTAGAAATAAACCGTGGTCCCACGATCACGCAATTTGGTGTCGAGCCGCAGTATATTCAATCTCGTAATGGAAAAACAAGAGTGAGGGTCAATAAAATCACAGGGCTGGCGGATGATCTTGCGCTTGCGTTAGCTGCGCGAACGATCCGAATTCAGGCTCCAGTACCTGGGAAAGGATATGTTGGTATCGAAGTCCCCAATGAAAGTATATCCTTGGTAGCGCTATCAGATTTGATCAATAGTGAAGCTTTTAAACGCTTGCAATCACCTTTACGAATTGCCCTGGGTTTAAATGTCTCCGGTAATGCAATCGCGGCTGATCTATCTGTGATGCCACATCTACTGATTGCTGGAGCCACAGGTTCAGGCAAATCGGTGTGTGTGAATGCGATTATCAGTTGTTTATTGATTAATAACACGCCTAATGATTTAAGAATGATAATGATTGACCCGAAACGCGTAGAATTAAGTAATTATAATGGCATTCCTCATCTTCTTTCACCGGTGGTTGTGGAATTAGAACGAGTTGTCAGAGTACTCCAATGGGTAACGCGCGAGATGGATATGCGCTATCGTAAACTTGCCGAAGCCAATTGTAGGAATATCCAAGAATTTAATCTGAAACACACGACAGCTCCAGAGAATAAATTACCATATTTGGTAGTCATTATTGATGAATTGGCGGATTTAATGATGCTTGCCCCAGATGAAACCGAACGAACGATCACTCGCTTGGCGCAGTTAGCGCGTGCAACAGGTATTCATTTGATCATAGCTACACAAAGACCCTCGGTAGATGTTGTCACCGGTTTGATTAAAGCGAATTTCCCTGCCAGGATTGCTTTTGCAGTCGCATCTGGTACGGATAGTCGTGTGATCTTGGATCAACCAGGGGCAGAAAGACTATTAGGGAGAGGCGATATGTTATTTCAGGCGCCTGATGCTCCCGCTTCGATTCGATTACAAGGTGTATTTGTATCTGATCAAGAGATCCAAAGGCTTGTTGAATACTGGCGGCAATTCTATGGCTTACATACACAACAATCCGTGGCTGGGGGTATTGTTGATGCTTCAATGAGTTCTCTTCCTCTTAAACAAATCCCACTATGGGAGGATATGGAAGATGAGCAGAACAAGGATCCATTGTATGATGAGGCAGTCGCGATCATCCGTCAACATGGTCATGCCTCGATTTCGATGCTTCAACGTCGACTTCGGATTGGATATACTCGTGCTGGTCGTTTGATTGAGGATATTGAAGCCAAAGGAATCATTGGACCACCAGAACCATCGACTGGAAGTCGCGAAGTTTTAGATTATGG
>CAZJMV010000085.1:0-7410 GCA_964547225.1 uncultured Anaerolineaceae bacterium
GCGATGTGCTATACAGATAACAGTCTACGAACATTATTTTCGCTATCTCCAGATAGTCCATCTAATTACGATGAATATGACAAATTATTTACTAAATTAAAGGACAGCAAAGAATTACGGGGAAATTTAGCAAGTTTTTATACCACCTCCACACAAAAAGGGATGCCTCAAGGAATTTGGGATCCCCAATACCAACCTGTTGGTGTTCTAAAAGTTAAACATGGATAGAGAGAAAATGGAAAATCAAAAAATCAATCTACTAAATGTAAAAATTCAAGAATTATTGGCTGAAGCATTTCAAGTATCTCCAGAAATCCTCACACCTGATTTGGAATTTGGCGATATCCCAGAATGGGACTCACTAGGACATATGGAATTAATGATGCAATTAGAGGATGAATTTGGCATTGAGATTAGCGCGGATACAATTGCAGAGCTTATAAGTATCCCAAGAATTACTGAGTATATCGAAAATCAAGGAAAATAAACCAATGAATACAAAACTTGATCAAAAAACAACAGCGCTTGAAATTAAACCGGTTGTGAGTATTCCGGAACACCTAACTGGACAGGTTCAATCAAAACTTGCCTATGTTGACGAAGCCATTACAGAAGCTCAAGTCAGTAGTGACCGGATAAGGATATTCTTAGATTCTCGAGAAAAAATCAACCCGGAAAGAGAAGTTAAAATAGAAGAAAAAGTTCAACGCATTGTTAATTCAATGGCAAAAGGTTCCATAAAACCGAAAGTTCAAGTCTTAGAAGATCATTTGGATCGTCAAATTCCATATTCCAAAGACCCTACTCCTGAATTGATTAACAGCAATGAACTTAGCAAAGAAGCGGGTGGAATATATACGCTTGGTCCACTCTTGACACGGATAACAGATTTCTTTGAAAATCAATTCATCGCCTTAGCTGATTCATTCGAAGCTGCGCCATATCGCTTCCCAACTCTTATCCCCGCCAAGCAATTGGAAAAAGTAAATTATTTTAAAGCTTTCCCACATTCATTAAGTTTTGTTACCCATCTACACGAAGACCTGGATTTGATTGATGAATTCGCACAACATGCATTCTGTGACGAAAAAGGTTTAGTCGAACCTGATGGGTCATTCGACCAAGTCGAGAACCTCCTCTCTCCCGCAGTTTGCTATCATCTTTACTTTGCTCTTGCTGATAAACCTCTTCCGAATGGAAAATTAGCAGCAACAGCGGTGGGAAAATGCTTCCGTTATGAAGCAATAAACTTAGCATCCATAGAAAGACTTTGGGACTTCACCATGCGAGAAGTCATATTTGTAGGTCCAAAAGACTATGTTTTAGAAAACCGTGAAATTGCACGCCAAAGAATGGAAAAGGTATTTGAAAGAATTGGGTTTGCCTATCGAGTAGAAAGCGCCAATGATCCTTTCTTTATCGGAGAATTCCGAAAACAAGCTGCTTTTCAAAGTGCTTTCCAATTAAAATATGAGATTCGCGCGAGCCTACCATTCAAGAATTCAACGCTTGCCGTTGGATCATATAATTATCATCAAGATTTTTTTGGACGTCATATGAATATTTCCCTGCCTGATGGTTCACCAGCTCATACAGGATGTGTTGCTTTTGGGCTCGAACGAATTGCATTTGCTTTTATTACACAATATGGTTTTGAGAAATCCAACTGGCCAAAAGAAGTACGCGAGGCAGTTAAATGAATAATCAAGAAAAAAACAAGGTGATTTATCGCGAAGCGAATGAAAAAGATTATGCAGCTGTCATAGCAATGTATGACAAGTTGGATGAATTTTTGCGTGAATACACCTTCACTTTCCCTGAAGTTGAAAATGTTGGCGAAAAATGGTTTGAAACCTTCCGCAGGACATTAGGACGTTTCAGTGTTCTCTACGTAGCAGAATATCAAGACGAAATCGTAGGCTTTATCATCGCGCGCATAAAGCGCGTACCAGAATACTTAGGGGGTGTCATGGTGGGTGAACTCAAAGATATGTGGGTTGAGCACAGAGTTCGACGACTAGGGATTGGAGAAGTTCTATTAAGATATGCTATTGATTGGTGTAAAGAACAGAATGTATATTCGGTTGAAGCGCAAATCTTACTTGGCAATGAACCGATATTAAAGTTAGTCGAATATCTGGGAATGAAACGCGAACTTTATCAACTTAGAATGGCTTGGGATAACTATAACGAAGCGTAATTATGAATTTTTAGTATAGCTTTTTCATTAAGATGAAAGAAATAAATCGGGAGCAAGTTGTCGATTACCTACAACAATTAAATATACAAAAAGGGGATGGTCTTTTAGTTCACTCAGCAATTCAATTTTTGGGAAAACCAATTGGGGGGATAGGTATATACCTGGATGCTATCCAATCTATCATTGGAGATACTGGCACAGTTGTTGTTCCCACATTTAATTTTCGATTTTCGAAAGGTGAAATTTTCGATCCACAAGAAACACCTTCTGAAAAAATGGGTGCTTTTTCAGAATATGTACGCCAACAGCCTGAATCCTTGCGGACAAAACATCCAATGCAGTCCTTAGCTGCAATTGGCTATTATGCAAAAGATCTTGCAGAGAGAGATACTCCATCAGCATTTGATCAAGGATCAGCATTTGATCGAATTTATAAATTGGGTTTCAAGCTATTGTTACTGGGTGCTGATGAACGAGCTATATCGATGTTTCATTATAGTGAGCAACGTGGGAGGGTTCCATACCGCTATTGGAAAGATTTTTCGGGAAAGATACATACCTCATCCGGATGGAAAAAACAAACCTATCGCATGTATGTACGTGATTTAAAATTGGATCCTCAATTAACTCTTGAGCCTGTGGTAAACCTACTAAAAAAACGACAACAGTGGCATTCAATACCAATTAATTATGGCTCAATAACAACATGTGAATTAATTGACTTTGTGAAAGCCGCTGATGAAATTATCGCTGATGATCCTTGGAAATTAGTTCTAAACAAACCGGAAGCTTATAAACTATGACATCAATGCTTGAACTAATTAAAGAGTTATGGTTCTTAAAAAGAGATATCGTTTCGGATGATTTCGACAAAGCTTTAAACACTTTACTAGGAGAAATCGATCCGGATCATACAGCAATTCACGAGTATCCAACGGGAGAACAATGTTGGACATGGCGAGTACCAGAAAAATGGACTTGCCATGAAGCTTACCTCGAAACACTCGATGGAAAACGCTTGATAGACTATACGGATCATCCTTTACATGTTGTCTCCTATTCACTCCCTTATGAAGGGATTGTAGAGCGTTCAGAATTGCTTGAACATATCCATGCTCACCCTAAATTAGAGCAAGCCATTCCTTTTGTTTTTAAATATTATGAACGAGACTGGGGACTATGTACAACACAAAAAGTAAAAGCTTCTTTAACTGAGGAATCGTATCGGGTTGTCATTCGGACTAGTTTTAATAATAGCACCTTGAAAGTCGGCGAGATCATTGTTCCAGGCAAAAGCGAAGAGACCATCATGTTAGTGGCACACCTCTGTCACCCGGCGATGGTCAACGATGACCTGAGTGGTGTCGTCGTTGGGCTAGATGCAGTCAAATCTCTTCTTGAGAATCAAGATCTTCACTACACATACCGATTATTAATATTGCCTGAGACGATTGGTTCAGTAGCTTACCTAAGCCACAATGAAAACCTCATTCCAAAAATGGTAGGGGGTTTATTCTTAGAGATGCTAGGCAATGATTCACCGCACGCTTTGCAACAATCATTTCAACCCAATAGCCAAATCGATCGATGTTTTATTACTGCATTGCGCAGCTTAGATCCAGATAGTTATTACGCTCCATATCGAACTGTGATATGCAATGATGAACGTCAGTTCAATGCACCTGGTGTGCGTGTCCCCATGTTATCTCTGTCCCGCGTAGAACCGGCAGATTCTGGCGCTAGACCATATCGAGAATATCATTCCAGCCTAGATACACCAGAAATCATCACTCCTGAACGACTAGAGGAAAGTAAAGAGATATTGCTCGAATTAATCGACGCTTTTGAGAATAATTACTATGTCATTAACCAATTTAAGGGTGAAATCTTCTGCTCTGGATATGGAATTTGGGTCGATTACCGCTCAAATCCAGAAGGGCATAAACGCCTTTTTGAGATTATGGAAAAATGCGATGGTGAAAAAACAATCGCTGATATCGCCTTCGATCTTGATATCTCATTTCAATCTGTTTGGGAAATTATCCAAATCTTGAAGGAAAAAGAATTAGTCCGCCTTAGCAGGACTCCCGAAAGCACATCGCCGCATAGAAAGCATTTTTAGAAGAATATTTTATGACTAGTGATAAACCTATTAAATACTGGTTAAAAATAAAACGCTGGCAATTCCGCCGAATGAATACAGCGATAAAGTGGGGACATTCAAATTTACAGCAAACACCATCTGTTTTGGGAAATGCCATGCCAAAATCTGGTTCTCACTTAATCATTCAGATATTGCAAGGTCTTACGAAAATTGGACCATTTGTCAACCCCGGGTTACCGCCAGTAAATCGGTCTGAAGACAACCAAAAATTACCAGATGATCAAATCTTGATCAACCTTCACAGGATGAAACCCGGAGATATTGCTTATGGGTATATTAAAGCCTTGTCTCCTTTCACGCAATTATTAACCGAAAAAGGTCGTGCGACAATATTTGTATATCGTGATCCACGCGACATGATCATATCGCATGTTTTCTATGCTACTGAAATGCATCCCGGACATGGAATGCACCAGTACTATAATAATGAACTTACGACTATGGAAGAGCGGATAAACGCTGCTATTGAAGGCGTCCAAGAACCAGGATCAGAGCTGTCTCCGATTTACGAAAAATATCAATCTTATCTGGGCTGGCTTGATATACCCGATGTTCTTTCACTAAGATTCGAAGACATAATTCTTGACCAACACGCAACAATAGACAATATATTAGATTATTTGATAATTCGTGGTCTTGACCTTTCAGGCAAACGCCAGAATGCAATTGATATTTTACAAAAATCAATTGCACCAAAACGTTCAGGCACATTCCGCAAGGGAAAACCAGGTAATTGGCGAGAACACTTTACTGATAAGAATAAGATTTTATTCAAAGAACAAACCGACGATTTGCTGCTTCGCCTTGGATATGAATATAATTCCGATTGGTGAGAACCATTGCAATGATAAAAACACCAACACGAGAAAAATTTACCTTGAAAGGGAAATTGATCAGAAGAAAACTTAGACGTATTCGAAAACAGATCAATCCTTTCGAACCTTCCCTAAAGAACTCACCAATAATCTTCGCGAACTCATTTCCAAAAAGCGGTACTCATTTATTGATTCAAATCATGAAAGGTTTTTCTATCATTGGTCCTGCTGTAGATAGTGGGTTACCTGCCATTACAACTTTTGATGGATATACTGGACGACAAAAATCTGAAGAAGAAATAATAACCGAATTAAAAAGACTGTTTCCTGGCGACATTGCCTACGGTCATTTACATGCCGATCCTAAGATATCCGATTTGCTTTGTCAAAAGAATTTCTTTACGGTATTCATTATACGTGACCCTCGTGATGTAGCCGTTTCACATGTCCATTATTTAACAGATATGGAAAAAAAGCATATACATCATGATTATTATCAAAACATTCTACATACTTTTGACGATCGTCTAGAGACAAGTATCAAAGGTATAAATTTGGATTCAAAAAACAACGGAATGCCTAATATATATGAAAGATTCTCACCATATTTGGGATGGTTGGATTTACCTCAAATATTAACTATTCAATATGAAGAACTGATAACACAACAAGAAACGACTTTAAAAAAGATTCTTAGCCAAGTTATCCAAAAAGGATTCCAAATCAATACTCCACAAGATAATGCATTACGGATTTTATCTGATTGCATCAATCCGGAAACCTCCCCAACCTTTCGAAGCGGAATAATTGGATCGTGGAAGTTAAGCTTTAACGACCACAATAAAGATTTGTTCAAGCAAATTAGCGGAGATCTATTAATCAAATTAGGTTATGAGGAAAATACGAATTGGTAAAAAGCACTATGCAAAATAAGATCATTGCTCTCGTACCTATGCGACATCATTCTCAACGGGTACCCAAAAAGAATTTTCGACTTATAGCAGGAAAACCTTTATTTCATCATATCTTAAACACATTACTAGAATGCAACGAAATTGATCATATCTTGGTCGACACAGATAGTCCAATCATAATTGATGATATTCACAAGAATTTCTCCACCATCTTAATCACAGAAAGACCTGATCACTTGCGAGCAGATGATATTCCGATGAATGAAGTCTTGGCAAATGATGTTCAGAATTATGAGGCGGACTTTTATTTGCAAACTCATAGTACAAATCCTCTACTCAAAGCGAAGACTATCTCGAAAGCAATAAATTCATTTCTTGAAAACTATCCAATATATGACTCTTTATTTTCTGTTACGCAAATTCAATCTCGTCTTTGGGACCAACTATCAAGACCGATCAATCACAATCCTAATATCCTTCTACAAACACAAGATCTTCCTCCCGTTTACGAAGAGAACTCATGTTTATACATATTTACAAGGGATATCCTCCTAAAAAAACATAACAGGATTGGTGATCGTCCTTTAATGTATCCGATCAAACCTGAGGAATCTTGGGACATCGACAATGAACTTGACTTTAAGATAACCGAATTCCTGTTGAATCAATCGGATAAATAAACCAAATAACTATATCGAAAACAAATTGATCATTATCTGGAATAATATGAAAAATAATAAGCCAAAGATATTAATTTCAGCCCCCTATTTTCTTCCAGTCGTATATCAATATAAACCAATTTTTGAACAATCAGGCATGGAACTGATCATCGCAGATGTGCAAGAACGGCTTGATGAGCAAGAACTCCTTGAGCTAGCGGGACAATATAATGGGACAATTTGCGGTGACGATAAATACACCGAGCAAGTCTTGGAAGCTTGTTCACCGCGTTTAAAAGTGATCTCAAAATGGGGTACCGGTATTGATTCGATCGATCAGGTAGCGGCTGAAAAATTGGGTATTCAAGTAAGTAATACACCAAACGCATTCACAATGCCCGTCGCTGACAGTGTTATGGGGTATATCCTAGCCTTCGCTAGACAACAACCTTGGCTGGATAGAGCCATAAAATCCGGGGTATGGCAGAAGATCCCTGGACGTTCACTGAGTGAGACTACTCTTGGTATCATCGGTGTCGGAAACTGTGGAAAAGCTGTGATTAGAAGAGCGCGTGCATTTGGAATGGAACTGCTCGGAAACGATATTATTGAAATCGCTCCAGATTTTATTCTAGAATATGGCGTTGAAATGGTCGAC
>CAZJMV010000086.1:0-6889 GCA_964547225.1 uncultured Anaerolineaceae bacterium
GAAATGCGGGAAGCTGTTGTGACAGATCACAAAGTCGAAAGCAGATCGGGTAAAGGGTGGAAAATGTGCATCCGCTTGGACAAGGTCGGAATCGGAACAACGCTGGTGAGCGCGTCGCAGCATCTCGGTGGCTAGATCAATGGAGACTAAGGTAGCATAGGGAGCACGCTCACGTATTCTTGCGATCAGTGCGCCTGTGCCAGTGCCAACTTCAAGAATAGCGTGGCTTTCTTTCAATATAGAGGCAAAGGGAGCAAGCAACTTATGTAAGACGATGGCGCGATCTGGGGGCTGCTGATCATCCCATCTGAGAGCAAGGTCTTCGAAGAAATCACGTAGTTTGTCCATCTTGGGGAACCTCTTGACAATTCAATTTTTTCTTTACTATAAAGTGAAATTATAAATCAAAAAAGTGCTCCCTGACCTCTCTTGAGCGAGAAAGGTCAGGGAAAAGAAAGGTGTTTATCTGATCGTGAGACCAGCCGGTAAGCCAGTGATGAATTGATGTTTGTTAAAAGGCATCGGGATACCACCTCCATAACCGCCGGGGGTGTAATACCAGTTATCAAAAACTTCGCTGTTGTAGACTACCACCCGGGCTGTATAATAGAGCGCTAATGCGGGCAGGTCGTCAGATAAGATGACTTGCATCTGATCAATGGTTTCTTGACGTTGCGCAGAATCAGCCATTGAAACTTGCAGCGCGGCGAGTTGATCGAACTCCGTATTGCTGTAACCAATAGCACGAGAAAAACCAGCGTTTGTGCTTTGGGTTGAGAAATTTCTGCGTAGTTGATCGGGGTCGCCACCCAAGCCACCGAAACCGGTCAAGATCATTTCATAGCTGCCTTCTTCTGCTACCGCATCGATGGTGGCTTGGTCCATCGAATTCAGTTCAAGCTTGATGCCTAACTCATCGAATGCAACCTGAATGATTTCAACAATGCGTGGGGATGCCATAATCCAATCCGGAGAGTATGCCAATGAGATCGGACTGCCGTCATAATCGCTCTCAGCCAACAAAGCTTTGGCTTTTTCAAGGTCAAGCGGATACTGAGCTACTTGATCATTGTAATAGGGGTTGGCAGGTGGCAGAAATCCCGGTGAACCCGTGTCACCGAAACCAAAAAGAACTCGCTCAAGCATGGCTTGACGGTCAATAGCATAGGCGATGGCTTGCCGAACACGAATATCCTTGAGAGGTGTATCTTTCTCTAGATTGAAATACAGGAACATGCCCCACTCGCCTGGCGCTTCCTTAATCACATATGGATCAACTTGGAAAGGCTCAAGCATTTCATCTGTGACGCCACCGAATTTATCGAAAGCGGAGATATCGCTATTTAATAACGCTAAAAAATCATCGCTGGTGGGCACAAAAGCGATTTCTTTGACATAAGCTTGCCCTAAGAAGAAATCTGGATTGGTTTTAAATAGATAGGTGCCTTCTTCCTGGCTAAACTCGACCAGTTTATAGGCGCCACTTCCGATATATGCATCATCTTCCATATAGGTCTTTGGATCTTCAACTTCCTGCCAAATATGCTTGGGGAAGATAAACAAGGATTCTGCTGTAGTTTGGATAAATGGGGCGTAAGGACGTTTGAGTGTGATAGCGACCTGGTTATCAGATATTTGCTTGACTGATTCAATCTCATTAACCTGTGACATGAACCAGGCGGTACCCGGATGATCGAGGTAGTATTGAATCGAAAAGATGACATCTTCTACGGTTAGTGGTTGACCATCCTGCCAGGTGACATCATCACGTAAAGTGAATGTCCAGGTTAATTCGTCATCGGAAAGTCCCCATTCGGTGGCTAACCAGGGGATCGTCTCTCCAGTAGAATCACGCCATACAAGCGTATCAAAAATCAGGGAAGCGCGCACATAACCAGGACCGCGATTGATTCCAAATGGAGAAGGATGTCCCCAATAACCACCCCCAGAAAGCATGAGTGAATCGACTGATTCCTCAGGGACTGAAGTTGGTTCATCGACTGTAGCTGCTTCTGGTTCTGAAGTGGGTTCTTCAACCGTTGCTGCTTCCGGTTCTGAGGTGGGTTCTTCTTCAACTACTTCTTGCACAACAGGTTCTTGTGATTCAGTTTCTGCAGTGAGTGGTTGTTCAGTTGTAGTTTGTGTACTGCAGGCGCTTAGTATAATTGTGAATGTAAGCGCAATAATGAACATGGTTTTGATGATTTGCTTTTTCATTTTGTTTTTTCTCCTTGAATGTATTGTTTTTAAATATTATTCCTGTCCATTGCGACCCCAAATAAAAGCAGGTGCAGCGTTCAGGAGTGCACGCGTATAATCTTTTTGTGGGTAATTGATCACTCGATTGGTTGGACCGCTTTCGATGATCTTGCCAGCTTGCATGACTAAAATACGGTCAGAGACTTTCCGCACCAAGGCTATGTCATGAGAGATCAGCAGTAACCCTAATCCATATTCATTTTGGATGTCTTTGAGCAAATTGATCACCTTGGCTTGTTCGCTGGCATCCAACATCGAGACTGGTTCGTCGGCGATGATCAACTTGGGTGAAAGCGCCAAAGCGCGCGCGATGGCGACACGCTGTAGTTGACCGCCGCTTAATTGGTGCGAATGCAATCCGATGAAACTATCGCTAATTGGTAAACCAACCGCTTTGATAGCTTGATTGACTTTTTGATTTTTTTCTTCTTTATCAATTAGATTTTGGATATCTAGCGGTTCACGCACTATTTCTTGGACGGTTAGGCGGGGACTGATGGCATCAAAGGGGTCTTGAGCGATGAATTGAATGCGTGACTGCATGCGCTTGTGTTCTTGCCTATCCAAGTCGCGTAAATCTTTTCCCTCAAAGATGATCTGACCGGTGTCTGGTTCGCGAAGACTGACCAATAAGGACCCGAGGGTGGTTTTTCCGCTGCCGGTTTCACCAATCAAGGCGACGACTTCTCCTTCATAAAGCTCCAGACTGACATCTTGAACTGCTTTCACACTTTCGTAACTTTCAGTGGAGGCATTTTCTGTATCATTTTTTGGATTCCCATTACCGTTCAGGGAAAAGGTCTTGCGTAAATTGGATGCTTTCAGTAAGACTTGCACACCGCCGAGATGGCAGGCAATAAAGCGGTCGCCTGTTTGAACCAAAGGTGGTTCCTCGATTGCACATTTTTCGACTGCTTGGGTGCAGCGCGGATGAAAGCGACAGCCTGTGGGTGGATTTGCTGGATCGGGGAGCTCGCCACGGATACCGCGCAGGTCACGTTGGGTGGTCATATTGGGATAGGCGTTCAGTAAGCCGCGTGTATAGGGGTGACGCGGATTCTCTAGAATGGGTTGAGCGGGACCGGTTTCAATCAGCTTTCCGGCGTACAGCACAGCAATGCGATCAGCTAGTTGGGAGACTGAGGCTAAGTCGTGAGTGATGATCAGCAAGCTGATAGAAAGGGTTTGACGGACTTCTTGGAGATAGTCGATCATTCTATGGCGTGAGAGCATATCTTGACCGCTGGTGGGTTCATCGACGATTAGAATTTGCGGATCACAGCTAAGCGCCATGGCGAGCATGGCGCGTTGTTTTTCGCCGCCGCTCAATTGATGTGGATAGGCATGGAGATGCCGAGGAGATAATCCAACTTGTTCGCCAAGAGATTGAACCTTTTGTTGAGCCTGCGAAGCGCTGAGTCCTTGATGTTCGCGAAGCGGCTCGATGATTTGCTCTTCTATGCGGTATAGCGGATCAAAAGCTGTGCCAGTGGTTTGCGCGGATAAGGCGATCCGATTCCAGCGAATTGGACGCCAATCCGATTCAGAAAGTGCATTCAATTCTTGACCTTGGTAGCGGATGCTGCCTGTGGTGGCGCCGGGTGGGTGTAATCCTAATAATGCGCGTGCAATGGTGGTTTTACCGGAGCCAGTTTCACCAACAATGGCGAGTGTTTCTTTGGCTCGAAGATCAAAAGAGACACCATCAACAGCATGCACAATGGTTTTCTGTGCTTGATTAAACCTTGAAGAAGCCTCTTGAAAATATACTTTTAGATCACGCACCGAGAGTAAGGATTGTTCAGTCATGTTGCTCCAAGCGTGGGTTCCAAATTCGTTCGAGTCCAATTCCCAGGAAGGTAATGGCAAGCATTAATACAGTTACCGACAGCGCGGGAGGTAAGAGCCACCACACCCAGCGTTCAGTCAGGAGCAACCCGGGCAGGTTGAGCGCGAAGCGCATCATCAGTCCCCAGCTTTTGGCGGTGGCATCGCCTAAGCCGAGGAAGGCTAACCCAGCTTCCATGGCGATTGCTTGTCCAGCGGCGGCAACCAGACCAAATACGATCAAGGGGGCGATCTGCGGCAAGATATGACGTTGAAAGATATACAAGGAGGAAGCGCCGTACGAGCGAGCCATTTTGATATAACCGCGCTGCCTCATGCTCTGTACCTGCGCACGGATTAAACGCGCTTTCCCCTGCCAGAATAATAGGGCGATGATCATTATGGTTTGCCAGAGACTGGCATCCAGAAATGATGCTAGTAATATCAACAAAGGTAGGCGGGGAAGGGTGAGCATCACATCGGTGAAGCGCATCAGGATACGATCGAGCCAGCCTCCGAAATAACCAGATAGACCGCCAATGATCAGGCTCAATAGCATGGTTCCCAAAGCAGCGCCAATCGCAACGATCAATGAGATACGCGCTCCGTAGATCAGTTCACTGAGGATGTCTTGTCCAGCGTCGTTTGTGCCCAAGATATGCGCTCTAGAGGGACGTTCGAGCGGTTTGCCGACGAAATCATGCGGATCATAGGGAGCCAAGAGCGGCGCGAAAATCGCGACCGAAGTAATGCCAATCAGGAGAAGAGCGCTAAGAAGGATATCCCAGCCAATACCTTCGATCCATGCCGTTATGCGATCTGGATTCAGCGGTATTGGCGATGAAGTGTAAAGGGAGGAGAGATTGGCTTTCATGTGAGCGGCTCCCGGATGCGTGGATCGAGGCGGGCATTGATCAGATCAGCGAGAAGGTTGGCGCTGACGACGATCAAGGCGACGATCAGGAATACTCCTTGGATGACGGGATAATCGCGTGAACCAACTGCATCGAAGATCAAGCGACCCATCCCAGGGTAGTTAAAGAGCGTTTCAATGAAGACTGCACCGGTGATCGTCATGCTGGCATGGGCAGCCATATGAGCGATGAATGGTAAGATCGCGTTGCGTAAGGCATGAGCCCATTTGAGGCGCTGTACTGTGATTCCTTTGCTGCGTGCGACGAGCATAAAATCTTCTTTGATCACCATGGTCATATTATTGCGGATAAGCAAATAACTGACGCCCGCGATCGAAGCAGAAAGGGTGAATGCGGGGAGGATCAGGTGTTTGCCAATATCTAAGATCATCGAAAAGAAACTGTCGTAGTGGGCAAATGCAGTGCGTCCACCTGCGAGAGGTAGCCAGTCTAATTTAGCGCCAAAGATAATGATCAGGATCATGCCTAGAAAATATACCGGTGTGTTTGCGAGGATGATGCTGCTGGTGGTGAGCAGGCGATCGGTGCGAGTGGCGCGTTGCCAACCTGCTTCCGAACCAGCGATCAGTGCAAAAAGTGTTGCCGAGAACATGGCAGTGAGGGTTAGGAGCAGTGTCCAAGGCAGATGAGATTGGATCAGATCAGTAACTGGTTGGTTGAATTGTATCGAAGCGCCGAGGTCGCCACGCAAGGCATCCAGCAGATATTGTCCATATTGAGCGGCGAGTGGTTGATCGAGACCGTAATAGGCTTCGAGCGCCTGTCGTACTTGTGGATCGAAGACATAATCGGAGCTTTCCGAATCCAATAAAGCCGATAGTGGATCTCCAGGTAATAATCGCGGGATCAAGAAGTTCAATGTAAACACGATAAAAATGGTGAGCAGATAACTTGCCAGAAGGGAGAGTGTGGAACTGACTTTCTTGGGATTGGTCTTGCTTGGACGCATCAAGAGCCTCCGACCGACGACTGGATGTTGCGATCACGATTGATGAAGACCAATGCGCTGTTGCGCTGTGAATAGATGCCTATGCTTCGTCTATTTGCACTAGCTTTTTGATCGCGTACATTGATCAGCGGTTCTAAATCTTTGAGTAGCGCTCCCCGTAGGCTGTCATCAATATGGAAATAATCCTGCCAGAAATCAAGTAAATCTTCTTGGCTCTCGAAGATATAATTGAAGGATGTCGGATAGACTTTGACATCGGCGATGATATTCATTTCAAGCAGAAGGTTGTAAAACAAGGCAAAATCTGGCGCAGAAACTTTTTCTTCCTGCATATATTTTTGGTTCAGTTTATGCTGCCATTCGAGCGTATCGCCGGTACCAATTAGGGTGATAAAATCGGGAGCAAGCTTTAGTAGTTTTGTGATCAGTTGATCTATCTCGAGGATATTGTAGAGCGAATGAGAAGCGAAGATCAGATCAAAGGTACCATAAAGATCATCGATGGCATGCTCGATTTTGTTATCAACGATGTCAACATTTTGGATTCCAGCAAGGGAGAGGTTCTTCTTTAGCCTTTTCTGCATCAGCGGAGCAGATTCGACGGCGACCACTGATTGTGCTGACCTAGCTAGCGGAATGGTGAAAGCGCCTGTGCCAGGACCGATCTCCAGGATGCGCGCAGAATCTTGCAGGTAGGGTTGCAAGTAAGGCATGGTGATTTCGACGTAATCGTTGTCGTGTACATAGTCTTGATACCACTGCGCTTTATCTTTAGAGAAACGGCGTTCTGATTTCTTACTTAGAGAATGGGGTACGCGTTGTTTTTCTCTCCATTGGGTAAGTGAGTTTTCTGGCATTATCATATCCTTTTCTAATTATATCGCAATAAACCGTAATTGCAAATAGTTGCAATAACATT
>CAZJMV010000087.1:0-2512 GCA_964547225.1 uncultured Anaerolineaceae bacterium
CTGCTACCGCTTTTATATCACTCTCACAATATGAGGGTTTTGGACTGCCTGCTTTAGAAGCCATGGCAAGTCAAACGCCAGTGATCGTATCAAACAATACATCTTTCCCTGAAGTAGTTGGCGATACAGGCATATTGATACCCCCGAACGATATCTACCAAGCCGTAGCATCAATGATGGAAATCACCAACAATGAAAAAATACGGCAAGAACTGATCCGAAGAGGTTTTGAGCGTGCTCAAACTTTCACATGGAAAAAATGCGCCCAAGAAACGCTGAATATTTATCAACAGACTATCAAAGAATACAGGGAAAGCTAATGCAAAAACCGATTTCAGTTATCCACATCATCACTAGGTTAATCATTGGAGGCGCTCAAGAAAACACGATCTATACCGTTGAATTATTGGATAAAAAAGGTTTCAAATCTTCAATTATTAGTGGACCACAAACAGGTAGTGAAGGTAGTCTCATCGAAGAAGCACAAGAAAGGGGTGTTCAAATCAAGATACTACCAAGTTTATTGAGAGAGATCAGCCTGTTAAATGATGTGATAACTATGATCAAACTTGTTCGGATTTTCCGTCAGGAACCTGTCGATATTATCCATACGCACAGCTCTAAAGCAGGCATCCTCGGTCGATTTGCAGCCCATGTCGCAGGTATCCCGATCATTATCCATACGGTCCATGGTTGGAGTTTCCATGATTTTATGTCTCCAATTCTTCGACAGATCTACATCATTTTAGAACGATGGGCTGCTTCTTTAACCGACGCCCTCATCGTTGTCACCCAAAAAGATATTCAAAAGGGACTAGAATCACGCATTGGCAAATCAGAAAAATATCACCTTATCCGCAGCGCCATTCCATTAGAACAGTTCAAATCTAACCAATTTACTAGAGATTCTTTAAGGAATCAACTGGACATCCCAAAAGATGCCATCGTCATCGGTAATGTGGGACGCTTTTCTCCACAAAAGAATCCGCTCGACTGGGTTAAGATAGCTGGTGAAATCGGTCGCAAAAATCCACTGGTCTACTTTCTCCTCGTCGGGGATGGACCTTTACGACAAGAAGTGGAAATGCAGATTGAAAAAGAAAATCTCTCCAATCGATTCATACTGACGGGCTTACGGCGTGACATTCCAGAAATCCTCTCTGTTATGGATATCTTTTTAATCACTTCCTTATGGGAAGGCTTACCGCGCGTGATCCCTCAAGCGATGTCCATGCGATTACCCGTTGTCTCTAATCGAGCGGATGGTACCAATGAAGTCATTCAAGATGGCGTGAATGGTTTTTTGTGCGATCCAGGAGATATCGATTGTGCGGTCAAGATATGCCAAGGATTGATCTCAAATCCAATTCTGCGCCAAGAAATCGGTCAAAAAGGACAAAATACCGTTTGTGAAGAATTCCATCTTGAAAATATGGTCCAGCAGATTGAGCAATTATATATCGATCAATTATCAAAAAAGGAGTGACGATCTGATAGCGCCACTCCTCTCAATCTTGGAAATTCTACTTCCAATTTCGTAAGAAATCTATCAATAAGCGAACTCCAAATCCAGTAGCGCCAATAGGGATGTAATCACTTGCTTTTTCAGTTAGCGCCATGCCAGCGATATCTAAGTGAGCCCAAGGATAGTCAGTAAATTCTTTAAGAAAGATGGCTGAAGTCCCTACTCCACCGAATCTACCGCCGCTGTTCTGCATATCGGCAACATCTGAATCGATTGCTTTGCGATAATCATCCCACAGCGGCATAGACCACAATCTCTCATTCGTGTTTTGACCACTCTTGATCAACATCTTTTCTAATTTTTCTTGATTAGAAAAACAACCAGCAGCTACACCCTGACCAAGCGCAATCACACAAGCTCCGGTCAATGTCGCCAAATCAATCACAGCATCTGGTTGATATTGAGATGCATACACTAATCCATCTGCCAAGACCATACGCCCTTCTGCATCGGTACTGATGATCTCGATCGTCTTTCCATTACTTGCTGTGATCACATCTGCAGGACGATAAGCGTTTGCATCAGGCATATTTTCCGTGCATGGAGCTATTCCAATTACTCTTAGTGGAAGATCAAGGCTGCCAACAATCTTCATTGCTCCAAGCACTGCAGCAGCACCTGCCATATCTGATTTCATCAATCCCATGCGTTCCACAGGTTTTAGGGAAATACCACCGGTATCAAAAGTGATTCCCTTACCAACCAAAACAATCGTATCCAAATCATCCCGATTGGCGTTATGCTCCAAGACAATAAACTTTGGAGGTTCACCCGCTCCTTGAGCAACTGCTAAAAATGCGCCCATCTTATGTTCTGCTGCCCAGTCACGATCACCCACAATCAAGTTGAATCCATATGCTTCGGCAATCTCACTTGCCGTGTTAGCTAACAACGTCGGTGTAGCCATATTAGCTGGCATATTTACCAGGTCACGGGTTAAATAAACTCCTCTGCCGATCGCTTGCGCAGTATGCATGGCGCTTTTCA
>CAZJMV010000088.1:0-10349 GCA_964547225.1 uncultured Anaerolineaceae bacterium
GAAGGAAACGCGTGTTCATTCATAAATAGCAATTATATGGGTTTCGGAACCGGTATTGTACCGAAGGGTTGGGGTTTTAGCCTTCAAAACAGAGGCTATGGTTTCTCGTTAGATAGAAACCACCCCAATAAACTCGCACCATGTAAACGACCTTACCATACCATCATTCCCGCTTTAGCAACTAGGAGTCGTAAAGAGAAGCCTGGAGAAGAATTAATCGCTAGCTTTGGAGTAATGGGGGGATTCATGCAGCCACAAGGTCATGTACAAGTTGTCGTGAATTTGGTTGATGACAACTATGATCCACAAAAAATATTAGATCAACCAAGATTTTGTATCACCGACGGTAGTCCAGATGGATTAGTGGCGCTAGAAGAAGGTATTCCTATAAAAAGCATGTCAACCATCGCGGAAATGGGGCATCCTGTGATGCCAGTCAGTGACTTTAACCGAGCTATTTTTGGAAGAGGGCAAATCATATTACGTGATCCAGTTTCTGGTGTAAACCAGGCAGGCTCCGACCCACGCGCTGATGGTTGTGCAATGAGTTATTAATTGATCAGACATCTTGATTTCCGAAATAAGCAAGAAAGAATTCTTTGGATGGCATATCACTGGCTTGTAGGGCTTCAAGTTCTCTTATTACATCATATTCCACAGCATACTGCTCAATCGACCATTTCCCATTCAAAAATGTGAAAATGGAATAATGAGCAGTCGGATCAAAATCCACCCCAGGTAAACTGCACGAAGCTACATTCACTAAAGTTTTTTCTCTCCATTTCCGTTGAGATGGATAATGGAAATGACCAAAGGCTAGTATATTCGCATGCAGACCCTTCAAAGCATTCACCAAAGCAGGATCATCATCATGCTGAATAATTTTCCCATATAACTTTTGCTGTTCCATAAGATTCGGATAGATCATTAACTCGATATCTAATGGATTGGCATGAACGATAAGTAAATCATCAGATGGATTTGAAGTCGGTGAAATCGTATGCGCAAATGGCAATGAATTGATCCAATCAAGTTGCTGAGGGGATAATTTTGATCGAACCCATTTCACAGCCGGGTGCAATTTATCCCATTTTCGAGCATGATTGGCATCCTTTGGCTTCTGGTAAGGATACTTAATATACTCTTCAGTATTACCATATACAGCCTCAACTCCAGTATCTTGCAGCAAATCAATACATTTACCCGGATCACTTCCCCCTAAACAAAGGTCACCAGCAACAATGATCTTATCCACGCGATCTGTTGAATAGATCCTTTCCAAGACTACCTCACAAGCATATGGATTACCATGCACATCAGAAAATATCGCAATACGCATCCCTTATACTCCAATTCCTCGGTTATACAAGAAAAACATGCTTATTAGATAACCAATTAAGATTATTAAGGCATCAACTTCAATAAAACCTAGATGACGACGCTCAACCCTGACAATATTTCCCACTAGTCCCAATGTTGTCAATATCAAACCCAATAAGCCAACCAGTGCAAAAGCTGGGTCGATGGAAGATAAAAAACGTCCGTCTAGATAGAAAACGTCTGTCAGTCCTAAAGCAAACATATTAAACAAATTGCTTCCAAATAAATTTCCAATCGCGAGATCATAAGCACGGATCTTAACTGCTGAGATCGTCGCTACCATTTCAGGCAAAGAGGTAGTTATTGCCAATAATGTAGCCCCAATAAAACCAGCGCTGATTTTTGTTATTTCTGCTATTTGAGAAGCGCTTCGTACAGTGAATGGTGTCGCAATCGATAATGCGACAACCGCTAAGCCAAACCCAATCAAAGCATTCTTTAAACTTGGAATACTTGAATCTGCCTCAACCATATCGCTTGGTGGCTTCCCGCCTTGCATTTGGATTATCCGAATACCAAACATATAAAGTCCAATGATAACCAGACTATCCAAACCAACCCAGCCAATCTGAACATCTATATCAGCCAAAAGGAAAAAAACAGCTAAACCCATGAGCAAATTAGCTAAGCTCGCGGTCAAGGCATGATTCATAGCAACTCTTCGTAAAATTCTTGCTTGTTGGGTTATTAGATCAAGGATAGCTAACATGAGCATATTAAACATACTTGATCCAAACATACTGCCAGCAGCAAGATCAGGAACGTTTATTTGGATTGCGTTAATTGCGGAAAGCAGCTCGGGTAAAGATGTCGCCCCTGCCAATAATAATGTTCCAATAAACATTCCACTTAATCTAGCTCGGACAGCAATGACATCGCCATATTGAGCTAATTTCGTTGCCGCAAACACCACAACAGCGGCACTGATAAAGAATTGCACCCAAACCATTACACATCCTCCAAGTTCTCTTTCATGGATGGAATCCCTTTCACGATTGGTATTTCCCAGGCTGCCAAAACACCACTGTTAGGTTGATTAAGATCTCCCACTATCTTTTCGGCAGCAACTATACATTCATGGACAATAGTCTCATTCTGAACAATAGTAAATAAGGTGTTGTGAGTCTCTAAATCACCACTCAAAATTCGATTAATCCCTGCCATAAACGGTGTGCCAACCTGAAGCGCCTGCCTTCTACGATTAATTCCTGTACTATCGATGATCGTCACACCAGAAACCCCGATCTCGTCCCAAGCATCCAGCACTTCATCTAAGAATTGTGGGTTATCAAGTACAAATAAAATCATATACATTGCCATATACCTCCTATTTATTATTAAAAAGGGCATCTCGTATGACGAGATGCCCTGAATACAATACTGTGGGTTTTATCAGTTTTCTGCTTCAAAAACTTCAATATCTGGAAAGAACTGCTTCACAGTACCTTCAACCCAGCCATGTAATGTGGAAAAACTAAGCGGGCAACCCGCGCAAGAACCCCCTAATCGAACTTTTACTCGATATCCTTCAATAGCTACAATCTCTACGGAACCTCCATGATATTGCTCAATATATGCATTAATTCTCTCAACAAGATCACGTAACTGAACCACTTCAACTTGGGTTAAGTTTTTCTCAGACATAGTCTCTCCTCCAAAAAATAACCATATAAAAAAGACAATCTAATTAATTCGCTATCTCTGTTCGGTTAATTTTAATCCTTAACCCCTCTTCTAGTAAAGCCATGACTTGTTGATGAGTGTTCTTAAGACGCTCAGCGATCAATGCAGCAAGACGTTCAAGGATCAACAATCCGGTTTTGGGGTGTTCTTGGTAAAGCATCCTGAGGGAATTACCACTTAGATATAACAATTGACACTCTCTTGAACAAACTGCCGTAGAGGTATAATTTGGATTCCCAATCGCTGATGACCATCCAATGACACCCTCAGCGCGAACGCGGGAGATCACTAATTCAGGACCATCCTCCGGTTTATAGAGAATCGCAACTTCCCCATTTATTACTATATATAAAAAATCTGCTGGATCTCCCTGCTCAAAAATTACATTTCCTGCTGACTCGTGCCGAATATGAAAAAGTGGATAAACAAGCTCGGCCTCCCCTCGTGAAAGATCTTGAAACAGAAAAAGATCATCGAAAAGATTATCGGGCATCACACAATACCATTATTTTATTATGATAAGAGGGTACCCATGAATTTACATCTATCCAAGTGGCAAATGTCCTAAAAGGATAGACAAAAATCACCAAGCAAGGAAAAAAATTATATATTAATGTTGGAAATGAAAGTGTTTAAATAATCAGCCGTACGATTTGTGTACGGCTGAAATTATTTGTGATCAAATTAGAGATTAAAGGACTAAGTTTATTTACCTAAGCGATTGCGAAGAGCCTCTGTAAGTGGCGGTAATATATCATATAGATCACCGACAACCCCAAAACGCGCAAGCTTAAAAATCGGTGCATCAGGATCTTTATTGATCGCAACGATTGCCTTACTTGTACGCATACCTGCCAAATGTTGAATAGCGCCTGAGATACCGCAAGCGATATAAAGGTCTGGTGATACGATTTTTCCAGTCTGTCCTACTTGATGAGAATATGGGACATAACCGGCATCAACAGCAGCACGACTGGCGCCTACAGCGCCATTGACTACTTCTGCTAATTCTTTGACTAATTTGAAACCTTCTTGCGCACGCCAAATTTCCGCTTCTTTCTCATCCAAATCAGCAGGCGGTGTAAGCTCGGGGTTGTTAGAAACGCCACGACCTCCTGATACAATTACACCAGCGTCTATCAGGCTAACACCGACTTCACCCTCTGAATATCCCACAACCTTCGATTTATTATCTGAATCATCCACGGCTATTTCAACTGCTTCTGGCGTTCCGTTCCTTGAATCATCAAATTCGGGTTTAGTAAAAGCGCGTGCTCTAAATGTAATGATAGTGGGTGCCGCTTCACAATATACTTTTGAAAGCAATTTCCCCGCATATACGGGACGGGTTGCAAGTACTTTTCCATCTTCCATTTCTAGTGCAGTAACATCTGGCATAACACCTGTCTTTAGGTCAATAGAACACATCGCAGCCAGTTCACGCCCACGGGTTGTCGTTGGAAACAAAAGGAATCCGCAACCTTGTTCTTGAACCACTTTAGATACCAAAGATGCATATGGCTCAGCCCGATAATCCGATAAATCAGATTGTTCATTAAACAAAACGGTTGTACAACCAAACCCAAAGGCTTCCAGGGCAACCTTCTCAGATCCTTCTCCCATGGTCACAACCAATACTTCGCCGCCTATTTGATCAACTAACCAGTTAGCAGCATTTAGCGCTTCCCATGACGTTGGCAATGCTTTGCCCTTAAATTGGTCAATATAAACAAGAATTTTTTCACTCATCACAGCACCTTTTCTCCCATGATCTTGTCAGCCAGTTTTTCTGCGATATCCTGTGGGCTATCACCTTCAACCATTTCAGTAGTAATTTCTCGTACAGGGGGAACCTGAATATCAGGCCATTTTACAAATGAGCTTGGAGTCTCTATTCCTAGATCGGATAAGGACCAAACCGGAATCTGCGCTCGAGAAGCTTTTCGAATACCCATAAAAGAAGGATAACGTGGTTCACCAATATCTTTAGATACACTCATTGCTGATGGGAAACCAACTTCAACTGACTGTCGACCTTCTTCCGTTGTGCGATCGACCGATAATTTTCTTGAATCCACATCGACATTATTAATAACCGAAACGTGACTCAGCATTGGAAAACCAAGGATCCGAGCTGTTTGAGCTGAGGTTACACCCATATCTCCATCAATTGCTTGACGACCGAAGAAGACAAGGTCAACGTCGCCAACTTTCTGGATCGCCGCTGCAAGGATTTTAGCAATAGCTTGGCTATCAACCTCACTTAAAGAAGGATCAGAAATTAATACTGCTTGATTGCATCCCATTGCCAAAGCAGTCTTTAAAGCTTCATTACTTCCTTCTTTTGCCACTGTGATTACTGTTATATCCCCATTATGCTTTTCACTGATTTGTAATGCAGATTCAACAGCATACTCATCCCAGGGATTAAGAACCAAAGGTGCATCACCCCAGGATACTTCTCCATCCTCCACTGCCATTTTGGCAGCGCTATCAGGTACTTCTTTGACACATACTACGATTTTCAACGTGACCTCCTATTTATTTTGGATATTGGAAATTTGAAAAGAATTATTTCTGCCATTCAATTTCATCATAAGCTGGTAATTCGCGTCTTAAAGGCGCATCACTCCGATAACCCATGGCATAGCTTGCCTGAACCAATTGATGAATCTCACTTGTTCCCTCATAGATCATTGCCCCTCTAGCATTTCGAAGATAACGCTCAACATCATACTCATCACTATAACCATACGCTCCGTGTATTTGAATGGCTTCCGATGCTGCTTCAAACGAAGCTTCAGTTGCGAACCATTTCGCCAATGAGGTTTCGCGGGTGTTACGAAGCCCCTGGTTCTTCATCCAACCAGCACGCAAGTATAAAAGACGCGCTGCGTCATAGAATTGTACCATATTTGCAATCTTTTGTTGTATTAGTTGTTTTTTAGCAATCTCTCTCCCGAAAGCTTCGCGTTCCTTCGCATATTCTACTGAAGCCTCTAAGGCAGCTCGGATCAAACCAGTTGCTCCTGCCGCTACAGTATATCTACCTCCATCCAAACAGGACATTGCTATCTTGAATCCCTCACCTTCTTCACCAATTCGATTCTCGTCCGGTATACGAACATCTTGTAAGGAAATCCAACCTGTAGAGCCGGCTCTGACTCCCATTTTACCATGTATATCTCCTCTCGTTACACCTGGACGATCTAACTCCACCATAAATGCAGACAAACCATCGTGAGGATCAGATGCATCGGGGTCTGTCCTGGCTACCCATAAACAATGATGAGCTTTGGTAGCTAAGGAAATCCACATTTTTTCACCGTTGATTATATAAGAATTCCCATTTCGACGGGCAGTCGATTGAATCGCAGCGACATCCGATCCAGCGCCCGGCTCTGTGAGCCCAAAACAAGCAATCTTTTCTCCTTTGGCTTGAGGGATTAAAAATTTCTGTTTCTGCTCCTCAGTTCCCCATTGAAGAAGACCAAGGCTGTTTAATCCCATATGTACTGACATCACAACCCTCAAGGATGAATCCGCCACTTCGAGTTCCTCACAAACCAAACCAAGCGATATATAATCCATGCCTTGCCCGCCATAGATTGTAGGGATACACACGCCTAAAATACCTAGTTCCCCCATTCTTGGTAGAATGAATGGCGCCATTTCTCCTTTTCTATCCCATTCTTTAATGATGGGTTTTATTTCCTTTATCACAAAGTCCTTTACTGTCTTTTGAACCATAAGATGTTCTTCTGATAGCATGAAATCCATTTTTCAATCTCCTCTGCTTTATTAAATAATCTGCATCCATAATAAGAGATATAATTTTAATGGTATGAGATTTTTATTCAAAAATAAATGGTATTTGATGATAACACTTTTTTCATTATTCCTCTTAATTTCAAGTGTTGCAACATTACCAAAAGGTTTCATTGAAGACTTACGAGAAGCGCAAGCTTATGTTAAATCTGGTGAACTTCTACAGGCATCACGTTCGTACTTTAACGCTGCGCAAAAGAAAGCCCTAGATATTCATTTATGGGAATTAGCAGCTTATTATTCACTCGTTGGGGGTGATCCGGATACAGCAATCATACACCTAGAAAATTTCGCCCCTGATGGAAATGAGCATCCACAACTATCTCAAACCGGTTTGATAGTATTAGCTCGAGCTTATCTGCAAATGAAGGAGTATGACAATGCCCTAAACTTTTTTCAAATATCAGAAGAGATGTACGGATTATCGGAAGATATACTCAAGTATCGCGCCGAAGCATATTTAGCTCAAGGAAACATACAAAAGGCGATCATTAACCTAACTTTCCTGGAACAGCTCAATAGCAATGATTGGCAAGTGAACTATACACTGGGACTTTTATTAGCAACACAAGATCCTTTATCAGCAATAGCACCTTTAAAAAAAGCAGCCGATCTAAACACAGACACCAAGAAAGATGCAGAGAAGCTCATCCAAGCTATCCAAAGCACAAGGTATTTCGAGGATTCTGCATATTCCTTGCTATCATCAGGAAGAGCCTTGGCTTCAATCAATCGATGGGATTTGGCTGCAGAAGCTTTTAGACAAGCTATCATCAAGAATTCCGGATATGCAGATGCTTGGGCATTTCTTGGTGAAGCTTATCAACATTTGGATAAGGGATCTATTCAACAAAACCGAAGCGATGGCTTAAACGAAATACTAACCGCGATTAGTATCAACCCTGACTCCCTCGCTGCTTACACGATTTTATCTAATTATTGGAAACGAAAAGGTCATTTTGACCTAGCTGAAGAAGCAATACAAAAAGCGATTGAAAAAGACGATAATAATCCAATATTATACAGTGAGCTCGCAAATATTCAAGCGAGTTCCGGGGATTTTGAAAATGCGTATTTATCGTATTTGGAATCTTTTGCGCTATCTCCAAATTCCCCAATTTATCGACAACAAATCATTGAATTTTCATTGGTATATAACTATCAAATAAGTGAGATCGCCCTACCTCTCGCAAGAAGATTGGTCATAGAATTTCCTTTAGATGCAATCTCTCATGACTTAATGGCGCAAGTTTTGATTGAATTGGGTGATCTTGCACTCGCAGAACGTTTTTTAGAGAATGCACTGAAGATCGATCCCAATCTAGTTCAAGCACATATACATCGAGGTATTCTGTTTGCTCTAACATCCAGGAGAGAAGAGGCATATAACGAGTTTAAGGTATCGCTTTCCCTGATATCCGATCCCAACGATCCAATGGCTGATCAGGTACATCGCCTTCTTGAAATTTATTTTCCTTGAACTTAAAACCCCCCTTTCTATATGTTAAAATAGATAACAAAAATGTAAGATTAAGGGTGTACTTTGCAAAAGAGATACTTTATCACCATACGTATATTATTCATCGCTCTGCTTTCAATCTCATGTCAATTTTTAATTCCAGGTAAAGGGAGGGACGCGCCTGGTGAAGTATTATTCAAAGATGATTTTTCTAACCCATCCAGTGGATGGAATCAAATTTCCACTGAAAGCGGGGAAACCGATTATGCCGATGGAACTTATCGGATCTATGTCAATCAACCCAATATGGATATTTGGAGCCAACCCAACCTTGACCTTACTGATGTTCGTATTGAAGTGGATACATTTAAGGTCGGTGGTGAAAGAGACAATCGATTTGGCATTATTTGTAGGGCATATGAGATTGAGCAATTTTATACATTTATCATCAGCAGTGACGGTTACTTTGGAATAGGAAAAATCCGCGGCAATGATTACCAACTGATTGGGATGGATGCCCTCCTCCGTTCCGATGTAATTGAAAAAGGCTCTGCAATCAATCATATTCGTGCAGATTGCATTGGCAATGTATTATCCCTCTATGTAAACGGCACAAAGCTTGCACAGGTCGAAGACAGCGATCTAACTTCTGGAGATGTTGGTTTGATTGCAGGGACCTATAATAATGTTGGCACCGATATTCGCTTTGATAATTTTATCGTTTACAAACCATGAAAATCTTCTTAGATTCCATTGGATGTCGCTTAAACCAAGCTGAAATAGAAACCATGGCTCGACAATTTAGAACCTTAGGACATGAGATCGTAGCCAGCGCAGAAGAAGCTGATCTGGCTGTTATCAATACATGCACAGTCACACAGGCAGCCGCGTCTGACTCGCGCGGAAAAATTCGTAAAGCGGCGCGCGCTGGAATAAAACAGATCGTTGTGACTGGGTGTTGGGCGACAATGCACCCCAAGCAAGCAGCTAACTTTCCGTTTCCGACACAAGTAGTGACCAATAACGAAAAGGATGATCTGGTTTCAAATATATTGGACATTCCAATAGATATGATTGTGCATCAAAATAATTCTCGGATACCCATCCCAGGCACACGACAACGAACTAGGGCATTTATCAAAGTTCAGGATGGATGTGATAATCATTGTACTTTTTGTATTACCACTATCGCACGTGGAGCAGGAATTAGTCGTGCCATTGATCAAATCCTTGATGATATTCAAGCTGCAGAATCAGCAAACGAAATCGTCCTAACGGGTGTTCATCTAGGATCATGGGGAAAAGATTTAGGAAATAATCTTGATCTCACTCACTTGATTCAAACAATACTAGATCGTACCGAAGTACCTCGTATCAGACTTTCATCCATTGAGCCATGGGATCTGAATGATGTTGTTTTTCAACTCTGGGAAAACTCACGTCTATGCAGACATTTGCATTTACCTCTCCAATCTGGATACGACGCAACACTTAAAAGAATGGGACGTAAGACAACAACGAAAGAATATGCTTCACTAATTGAATCCGCTCGTTCAAATATACCCAACATAGCCATTACAACAGATATCATAACTGGCTTTCCTGGAGAAACGGATAGTGAATTTGAAGAAAGTCTACAATTTGTACGGGGATTGAACTTTTCTGGAGGACATGTTTTTACCTATTCCCCAAGACCAGGAACAGCAGCATCAAAAATGGAGAATCAAATACCATATGCGATTCGAAAAGAACGTAACGCCCGCATGCGTACAGTTTTCGCACAAACTGCCTATAAATATCAGGAAAAATATTTAGGCAAAATGCTCCCAGTACTATGGGAAAGCGCAACGAAGCTTCAGTTTCAAGAATGGAGATTGACTGGCTTGACAAGTAATTATTTACGGGTTTTTTCTCTATCAAATTATCCAATCGAAAACGTGATCTCATCGGTCAAGTTGGACAGAATTTCTAAAAATGGTTTATGGGGACAAATCCAATC
>CAZJMV010000089.1:0-18153 GCA_964547225.1 uncultured Anaerolineaceae bacterium
GGTGTTTATGATATTATTTTTTGTGACCAGAAGGTTTCTCAGATAAACCTTCATTTGGGTAATTGTTAAAGAATTCAACTGTTACCCATGTCTCCGAACATGTGTTACCTATGTATCCCGTCTATACACCGAAGTGGGAGAGGGGCCGGGGGTGTCTCTTATACTGCCTTTCTACATAAACAATCGACGAAGCAATCTCGATTTATACTTGCAAGAACCGACACCCTTCAATCTACCCTAAACGCAAAGTACAGTAAATAAGGAGAACGCAACGAACGAGAACAACCAGAACTTTATTTCTCGCAAAGCCCGCTAAGCTCGCGAAGGTTTTGTTCTTATCACCCATCTGCGTCCCCGAAGACATCACCCACCAGCCTTTGCCAGCGGGGACGCTGGCTTGAGCAGAGGAAAAACAACTATCAGTGTTCTACAATGGATGATAGAATTAAAAAAACCGCTATCCTAATTTAATTTGAAAGAAGGCAAAACATGACTGACTTTTTCCCTTATGATGAACTCACCTGGCAGGAAGCAGCCGAGCTGCCGCGTGACACCCCGCTCGTTATTCCGCTTGGCAGTGGTTATGAGATCGAACGATTGGCAGATCAATTGAGCCATCCAGAGAAGATTGGCTTGCTGCCCGCGATCCCTTATGGCTGGCGCGGCAGTGGGCTGATGGCTGCGGAAGAAAAATTCAGCGCCATTCTCAGCAACTTAATCGCAAGCGTGCGCGATGACGGTTTTACACGCGTTTTTGTTTTAATGCCGCAAGGTTTGGATTTGGGACTGTGTTCGCAAGCGCTGCATCTACCCACCAAGCATCTCACAAGCAGCGAAATGGGAGAAAACCTGCCTAGCGATGAACAGCGCCGCAAGGTGATCCTGATCCCGATTGGACATACCGAACAGCACGCCTATCACCTGCCGTTAAACGTCGACACACTGATCATCGAAGCGATCGCTAACGGCGCGGCGACGCAAAGCCCGACGACTTGCGCGACACTGCCAGTGATGCCATACGGCGTCAGTATGCATCGCTATGCCTATGCAGCTACGACCACGGTTGGCGGACGCGCTTTCGAAGATTTTTGGCTTTCGATCATCGATGTGTTGGTAGGGCGCGGCTTTGACCGCTTTTATTTCCTGAGCGGTCACGGCGGCAATATGTCCTTCCTGGTGAATATCATCAAATATGCTGGCGAGAGACATCTGCGCATTTTCTGCGCGACCGCCTTCCTGCATACATCGGGTCATCTGGGCGCGCCAGCTATTGAGAAATACCGCCAATCCAAACTGGGCGGGATGGGTCATGCTGGTGAATTGGAGACCTCATTCATGCTGCATCTACGACCGGAGCTGTGCCATATGGAGCGCGTCGTGGATGAGATCGACTTCGTTGCGACACCTAATTATTATATGGATTGGATCGAAGGTGGGACTCTCATAGCGAACCCACCTTGGTATGATGACACGAAAACCGGTTCGTATGGCGCGGGCAGTTTAGCGACCGCCGAAAAGGGTCGCCTCTGGTTGGAAGCTGCTATTCAAGAAAAAATCGATCATGTAGCTGAAATCCATGAACAGCAGGAAATGCGCGAAGCGCGCCGTAAGGAAGGCTTCGGGATGTGGCACACCTTGGAATTAGGTTAGATCAAACTAACAGGCTATCCATGTATTGATCGGCGAAGAGCGCTGGCGTACCGCCGGTATGCCAGAATAAGATGCGTTGATCTTTCTTCGCAAAGAAGTCTTTTTGGATCAAATCGAGTAAACCGCCCATGGCACGACCGGTATAAACCGGGTCGAGCAATAAGCCTTCGCTTTTCGCCAACAAGTGAATCGCATCGCGCTCCAGAGAGCTCATCACACCATAACCGCCGCCGGTATAGTCGCTGTTGACCAGGACTTCTTGGGCTGAAAAAGTGACCTTTTCTCCAAGTTTCTTCGCTGCTTCCGAAGCCAGTCCAGCTACGCGCTGCTGTAAGACATCCTGCGGTTCATCGACACTGATCCCCAAGATCTTGCCTTTGAAACCAAACAAGCGCGCGCCCAAGATCATGCCAGCTTGCGTTCCGCCTGAGGAAGAGGCAAATACGATCCAATCTACATCGACTTGTTGTTCAATCAATTCCTGCATGCCGAAAGCATAAGCCAAAGCGCCAATCTTATTCGAGCCGCCATAAGGGATCAGATAAGGGGACTTTTTGGCTTTCTTGGCGGTTTCGTAAGTCTCTTGCAGAATCTGATCGCGTTTGCCAGGTTGATGCCAAACGATCTCAGCGCCAAGCAGCTCATCGATTAATAAATTGCCGGACTCATGGATGCCGAGTTCGGGGGGCGTCTTCTCCGCGAAGGGATAAGATAAGACCAGCGTGCAATTTAAACCAGTGCGCGCCGCGACCGCCGCGGTTTGGCGGCAGTGATTAGATTGAGCAGCGCCAGCAGTGATAACCATCTTGGCATTTTCTTTTTTGGCATCCGCAACTAAAAATTCCAATTTACGGATCTTATTGCCTCCACAAGCTAATCCGGTCAGATCATCACGTTTGATGAGTAGTTGCGGACCACCGATTTGTTTCGTCAAATTGGGTAATTCTTCCACAACGGTTGGAAGATGAGCAATTCGAATTCGGTCTATCTCTTTCATAAATACCTCCTGATCATGTGGTTAACATACGCTGCGTTTGGGCTTTGCCACGCTGGCGCATAAAATCTAATATACGGGGGACAACCCGTGTGTACAAGGCATAGTAAAAGGGATGGATGGGGAAATCATAAGCGCCGAGTGTGCGTGAAACAGTTCCGCCAAAGCCCTCTTTGAAGCGATAGACACCCCATAATGGGTCATTGTCGTTGAATTCGTCGGGCGCTCCCCAGAGATCATAAATCTGACAACCTTGCTCTTGGGCATGCAGAAAAGCTTTCCACTGCAAGAGGTAATTCGGCATCAAATTGCGATGTTTAAGCGACGACATGCCGTATAAGTACCAGGCTTTTTTCGCAAATCGAAAAACGATGATCGCTGCCACCATCTCGCCATACGCTTCAGCGATCAAAGCATCCGCCATACCAGCCTCCATGAAGCGTCGCCAAACCGATTGATAATAATCAGCGCTGCGGATCACAAAACCATCCCGCACGGATGTCTCCGCATATAGTTTATAGAGAGCGGGAATATCAGAACTATCGCCTATACGCACCTGAACGCCTTTACGCTCTGCAAGGCGCAGATTATAGCGCGTCTTCTGTTTCATATTCGCAAGCAGTCGATCGGGTTCCTGCATGAGATCGATCAATACAGTGTTGCGGAATTGGATTTGCTCATCGGAATAGCGCCAGCCTTGGGCGAGCATCCAGGCTAAGAATCGTTCGCCATCCGGATTGGTTGTCGCGTCTGTCTCGCCAGGGATACCTTTGCCTAGTACAAGGTCTGGGTCGATCTTGATAAAAATAGATCCTCGTTGACGCCCAATGTTGATCAGATCATTAACGACTTGTCTAGCCAAGTCTTCATCCTCCCAATTTAGGAGCGGACCTTTAGGGATATAGAGAATATTCAAGCGCTTGGTTAGAATAGGAAATCTAACATTGCGCTGTAAGATCAAAGCGGCAGCGACGGTTCGTGATTGTTGATTCTGCCAAACCGCATAGCTGGGTAACCAACCAAAATCCGATTTAAGCGCCGCCCATTGATCGGTCTGTAATATATGGGCGCCTGGCAATGTTGCAATCTGCTCATTCCAAATCTCGGGCTGCGTTTCACTGACGCTCAGCTCGAGTTCTGAATTACTTGAATTAACGCGCTCAGCGCCAGCTTGGGTCATTGCGTTTTATTTCGAGCAAGGATACGATAGAAAGAATACAACAGCGGATTATAGATACGATCATAGGGTCCCAACGCTCGCCTGAGAACGCCGCCGAAACCGCGTTTAAAGCGATAGACCCCCCAAAGCCCATCCGACCGCGCTGTGAATTTCTGCTCTAATTGCTCTTGATCGACATCCGGCACGCCCCAAAGATCATACCACTCACAACCACGGCTACGTGCCCAACGCATGGCTTCCCACTGCAGAATATAGGTCGGCATACGATCGCGATATTGATTTCCGGAAGCGCCATACAAATACCATGCCCGTTTTCCGCGCGCAAAGACCATCAGCGCCGCTAACGGTTCCCCATCATATTCAGCAATCAAGATCTCCGCTTCGCCGGTAGGTTGGAAGAACTCATAAGCGCGTTGATAATAAGCCTTACTATGCACGCCAAATTCAGCCCGATTGGAGGTGATTGAGATAAGCTTGTAGAAAGTATCCAAATCAGCGCTGAAACGAACTATGACTCCCTTTTTAAGCGCCAGTCGAATATTATAGCGCGTCTTTTGTTTCATCCTTCCCAAGATTTGATCCTCATCGCCACGTAGGTCAATCATCAAAGTACGCGGTGGTTGCACGCTTGTTGGACTGAGGCGAAAATCTGCAAAGATCTGTCGATCTTTTGATAAAATGGATTGCGTTTCAACCGGCTGCCAAAGATCCGGTTCGACTTTCAGGAAAACCGCCTTTCGATCGCGACAGATCTGATCGACGACTTTCCAGAAGCCTTCCCAATCGTTTTGTTGGCTTTCAAAATTATCCGTCACTGGACCTTTGGGGATATAAGCCATCGAAAAACCAAGCGGTAAACGTTTGAAAAGAATTTGCGCGCCAATCGGTATATCTTCACGACCAGTTTTAGATGGGTGGACTACACATACTACTTGCCAACCAAACTCAGTTTTTAGCCTCCCCCAGTTTGCAGTCTGTAGAAGATGCGCTTCGGGATGGGCGAGCATGAAATTTTCCCACTCAATTTGCGTCAATTCAGTCATGATAAAAACAAATTTCCTTGTTAAGCAAACTCAAAAGTATATCTCAAAAGAATTAGATATACGAAAAGATATCTGGTAATGGCGTTCTGCTAATTGAAGCGCCAGGGACACTTTTTTCGAGGATATCAATCACCGCTCTTGCTTGTCCTTCTCTAGCGAGATAAATGAGTTCATTAGCGGTATCTTGCAATTCATCACTCGTCAAAACATCTTCTTCATCCAGCAAGACAATATCAGGATGAGAGGTGGCGGCATAATGAGCGCCCTTATCCCATAATTCTTCGCTAAGCTTTTCACCGGCGCGGATACCAGTAAAGACGATCTCTATATCTTTGCCAGGCTCTAATCCAGAGAGACGAATCAGGTCTTCGGCTAGATCAAGAACGCGCACCTGCTCACCCATATTGAGCACAAAGACCTCTCCGCCACGCCCCATGGAAGAAGCTTGAAGAACAAGATGGACGGCTTCGGGGATGGTCATGAAATAACGCTGCATATCGGGATGGGTTACTGTGACGGGACCACCGCGCTGAACTTGTTTCTTGAACTGTGGGACAACGCTGCCGCGACTGCCAAGCACATTGCCAAAGCGAACAACTGAAAACGCCAACCCCGTACGAGCGGCGGCATCAATCACCATCATCTCGCCGAGACGCTTAGTGGCGCCATAGACGCTTGAAGGACGGATGGCTTTATCGGTTGAAATCAAAACCAGGCGTTCAACTCTGAAGTTGACAGAGACATCGACAACATTACGCGTGCCGAGGACATTATTTAAGATTGCCTCCTCGACATTGGCTTCCATCATGGGTACATGTTTATGAGCAGCGGTGTGAAAGATGACTTGTGGGCGATGGTTATCAAAGATGACATTCAAGCGATCAAGATCACGTACATCCGCGACGACAGGATGGATCGCCAGAGAAGGAAAATCATTTCCAATTTCAAAAACGGTCTCAAAAATGCTATTCTCACCATGTCCGAGGGCGATGAGAGGGGAAGGTCTCCATCGGGCGATCTGACGGCATAACTCACGCCCGATCGAACCTCCCGCGCCAGTAACGAGCACACGTTGACCGGATAAACTAGCGCCAATCAAACGTTCATCGATATAGACCGGTTCACGACGCAACAAGTCGGATATTTCGACTTCCCTCAGCCGGCTGACATTGACCTTACCTCCGATCAGCTCATAAATACCGGGCATCGTGCGAAAGGGTATATTGCGTGAGCGGCAAACTTCAGCCACTTTACGGATGACGCGACCTGGCGCGCTGGGGATAGCAATGATGACTTCATTGATCTGTCGCAGAAAGACCGTGCGAGCCAAATCATCTAAATTGCCTACCACGGGCACACCATGGATCTGTTGTTTTTGTTTTTCAGGATCGTCATCAATAAAACAAACCGGTAATAAATTCAACTGTTGGTTCTTCTGCATTTCGCGTACAACCAAAGCGCCAGCATCGCCGGCTCCAACGATCAAGACCTGTTTTTGTCTAATTCCCGCTTCAAGTTGGTTGCCGCGTGTCTCACCTAAAATTCGTAAAGAGAAACGCAAGCCACCAATCAGAATTAAGTTCAACAACCAATCAATCGGCAGCGTGCTGCGAGGGAAAGCGGGCAAAATTTGCAATGCGCGCAATGTGACGATCACTACTGATACGAAAACCGAGGCGGTGGTCACCGAAGCGACGATCAATTTTAATTCCTCGATGCTGGCGTAAATCCACAAGCGGTTATAGAGACCAAAGAAGAAGAACACGATTGGTTTGATCAACAGCGCGATGACGATCAACCATAAAGCTTGGGGGAGGTAATAAACGAAGAGTGGACCAAGATCGGTACGCAGGGCAAAACTTCCTAAGGCTGCAAATACTATCAGGAATAAATCGCTAATCAAGAGCGTGCGGTTTTTAAAATAATTCCGAATACGCATGTTCACCTACCTCGAAATCCAAGCACTGTTGCAGGTGTTCTTAATAGAATGATAAAATCCATCCAAAAACTACGGTTCTTTATATAATAAAGATCATATTCCAATTTGATAATTGTCTCTTCAATCGAAGCGGCGTAGCCAAAATTGATCTGAGCCCAACCGGTGATTCCAGGCTGCACCAATAAGCGCGCTCGATAAAAGGGGATATGCTTATGAAAATAATCCACTAATTCAGGTCGTTCAGCGCGTGGTCCCACAAGGCTCATATCGCCGCGTAAGACATTGAAGAACTGAGGTAGCTCATCGATGTGCGTCTTGCGCAAGATCCTGCCAATACGCGTGGCGCGCTCATCGTTTTCTTTCGCCCATTTAGCGTGTCCATCCGGTTCGGCATCGCGTCTCATGGTACGGTATTTATAGATATCATAACTGCTTCCGCCCCGCCCCAGACGGGTTTGTTTGTAAAAGATGGGACCTCCATCATCGATCAAGATCGACAAAGCGATAAATGGGAAAGCGACGATATTGATCAATAAGCCAATCAAACCGCCCACAATATCCAATAAGCGTTTACTAAGTAGGAAGAAACCGCTTATGCGCACATCATCAATAAATGAACCTAATAACCAGTTCGCTTCTAGGGTCAGAATGGGGACGCGCTCAAGCAATTCTTCGTAGGTGGTAGGCATGCGGAAGATATCCACACCACTCTGTTGAGTATCCAATAAAGCTTGGAACATATTGCCTTGCATTTCGCCTGAGATGGAAACGATCACATCCGAAATTTGATTTTCAGCGATGATATCCAGTAATTGTTCGCTAGAGCCAATGACCTGATACCCCTTGATCAAAGCGCCTAGTTTCCGATGGTTGTCATCCACAATTCCGACCAATAAGAAAGGTTGAACCTTCATATGGTTTAAAACATCTAGCAGGATCTCGCCATTCTTACCCGCGCCGATTAATAAGGCACGCCGCAAGAGCTGTCTGGCTGTGAATACTTTGATATAAGTATAACGCCATGCGAGCGTAAGGATGGTAACCAGGATCACAAAAGAAGCCACCCCTCGCCTAGGCAAGAGGGAATCGGGTGGAGTGGAATAGTAAAAATATAACGCCAAATAGAGGATAACACCCAAAGAAGCAGCGACAATCACCCCTTGGATAGTATGTTTCCAGTCAGCCGCTTTGTGGATATCATATTGTTCAACCATTAACAACAACCAAACTAAAGGCAAGAAATAGAACCAAATCGGGGTTCTTTTCTCCAGGAATTCGAACGTAAAACCCAAAAATCGCTCACTGCTGCCCCAATAATAAAGGGAAATCAGCAGAGCAATGATCGCTGCCAGCAGATCCCCGATCATGAGCAGCGTTTTTCGTTCGCCGATTCTCAATTGCCAAAGGTTCGAATGTTTAACCCGTTTTACGGGAGAACTCATGATTTCAATAAACTCCATAAAAATGCGCTCCCCCAAGAGAGATGCATACAGACAATCGCGAGGGGAACACCAATGAGATATGAAAGTTGTTTATATTTGTAAGCAGATTGAATCCCAATCAGGAATAACACCGTCACGTAAGAAAGTAATTCTAACATAATAAGCCATCGTGCGAAAGATAACCAAATCGATGAAAATAAGAATACGAGCAGGCTAAGCACAAAGGCTGGCGGTAGCGCTTGTCGCCAGCGGATCGTTTCAGGATAGCGACGCAACATCTTTGCCTTCCAATAACCATAACGCCAATACTGACGCGCTAATTCTACCAGATTTGCGCGTGCATAATAGACCGATCTAATTTTTGGATCAAACCAGATCTTCCCTCCAGCTCGGTTTATGCGGGTGTTGAATTCATAGTCTTCATTCGTCAACAAGCTCTCATCAAAAGCGCCGACCTTATCGATCAAAGAGCGATGAAAAGCGCCAAAAGGCACCGTCTCGACATAACCAGCCTGATGGCTATAGCGATAACGAGCATCCCCGACGGCTAGAGGATGGGCAGCCGCGCTGGCAATCGCACCCGCTTGCCAAGAGTCATTCCGCGGCAAGATCTCCCATAGCCCCCCCACGTTATCGCCTTTGCTTTCATTTAAAGAAGCCACACAACGTTGTACATAATCGGGATAAGGTTTAGAATGCGCATCCAAACGCACGATGATCTCCCCCTTTGCAGCTTGGATCGCTAGGTTCAAACCCGCCGGAATAGTGCGAGTGGGATTATCGATCAGGCGCAAGGTCATCGCTGGATATTGACTGGAGAAATCTTGAATTACATCCCTTGTACGATCAGTCGATAAACCATCTGCGATGATTACTTCGATGGATTCCCGCGGGTAAGTTTGCTTTATTATGGCTTCTAAGAGTTCAACAATCGAATTTTCTTCGTTATAGCAAGGCACAATAATGGAAACCAATCCGGATTTTCGATTCTCTATGATCATATCAGGTCATCCTCGATCGAGAATTTGAGGGTGATTTCCCTTCTGATGGTACATTTCTTGGATTCGGTAAGGGATAGCGAACGATAAAAATCGTACCCTGACTATCCTGTGAAGCGCTGCCGATCCCTTCTTCTAGAACCGCATCTTTTTGATTGCGATTATAAGCTATGATCTCACCCGCGTGTGCTTGGATGATCACTCGGGCGATGGCTAACCCTAAACCGACACCCCGGCATTTACCACCCTTGCGCGACTTATCGGTCTGATAGAAGCGTTCAAAAATCCTCTCCAATTCATCAGCAGGAATACCAGGACCATCATCCGCGATCCAGGTCTTGAGCCAATCCTCTGATAGGCGACCGCCAACAATAATCTCACCATCAGCAGGAGTATATTTCAAGGCATTATCGATCAAATTATCATACGCTTGCCCTAAATGTTCAGCGTCACCGATGATTTGCGGGAGTTCAGGAGTCGTCTTCAAGGCATGGAAATCGGTTCGTATGTTAATTCGGTTGGCATGCGCACGAGGGGTGAATTTTTCAACCACGGAATCAAGTAGGTCATCGATCGCAATTGGCTCTTGTTTAAATTCGATCGTGCCCGAATCCAAGCGAGCCAACTCGAGCAAATCCACCACCATATGATGCATGCGTTCTGATTCATCAAAAATGATCTGCGCGGATTTCTTTATCGCCGCTGTGTCGCTGGCAGCGTCATCCAAGATCGCCTGCGCGAAGCCTTGGATGGAGGTGAGCGGTGTCTTGAGGTCATGGGAGATATTGGCGATAAAATCCTTTTGTGAGCGCTGATTTTGACGCACTTGATCGCTCATCTGATTAAAGGCATTCATAACCACTTTTACCTCACTAGGACCAGATGGCTTCACTTGTTTGAACTCACCGGAAGAAATCGACTGCGCGGCTTGAGAAAGACGACTTAACGGCGCTGTGATCCAATGAGAAATCCAAAAAGCGAGCATCAAGGAAAAGACAACCGCTAGGATGGCGCCGCGCAGGAAAGGCGTAAAAAATTCCTCACGAAAAATATTGATCACCGGCACGCGTTGACGCGTGTTTGCGAGGATCAAAATATTTCCATTTCCTATCATGTTGATCTGATAAAGCCAGCTCTGATCTTGCGCGTCACGGACAATCGGCAGATTATTTTTCTTAAGTCCTGTGAGCATATCATCGATGGGTAATTCTGCCTCTGCATCGCCGCTCGAATCGAGCACAACCTGACCAAGTTGATCAACAATGATAAAACGCACACCCAGCGATGCAACAATCTGATCAGCGATCTGCTCCAAGCGGTCAGAAAAGAAAAACGATTCAGGGCTGTTGAGCAAACCATAACGCTGAAGGATTAAATTAGAAACGATACGCAAGCGCTGCATCTCCAGGCGATCACGTAATGGATTGCGCCATAGATATAAGCCGATAACAAATGTCGCGATGAGGATAACCAAGCCAACCACTATGACATAGGACAACCACAGTCGGAAGCGTAGTGAACTAAACATAAGGCACAAGCTTATAGCCGACTCTAGAAACAGTAACGATTTTGACAGCGCTCGTGGATAACTTTTTGCGAAGATGACCGATATGCACATCGACTGTGCGCGAGTAGCCATAGTACTTGTAACCCCAGGCTTTTTCCAATAACTGAGCGCGACTCATCACTAATCCCTTATGCTGCACGAGGGTATACAAGAGATCAAATTCCTGCGCGCGTAGGTCGATGATCTGCCCATGCACGCTCACTTCACGACGCAGTGGATCGATGATCAAATCTACAATTTGAATAGGCGCATTCGCAGCGGATTCGGATAAAGCGCCGCGGCGCAAAATGGCTTTTACGCGCGCCGCCATCTCACGAGGATTGAATGGTTTGGTCAAATAATCATCTGCGCCTAATTCCAAACCCAGGATCTTATCGATATCATCATCACGCGCTGTCAGCATAAGGATCGGGATGGAATTATCTTGATTGCGAAGCTTACGGCAGACCTCAAGACCATCCAACTCTGGCAGCATGATATCGAGGACGATTAGATCAGGATTCTTTCGATCAATATACTCTAAAGCAGCTAATCCGTCACCGACAGAATCTACCTTGAAGTCCTCCTGTTCAAGATACAAACGCGCTAGTTGAACTATATTCGGTTCATCGTCAACGAGTAGAATTAACTCTCCAGACATGCAATCGCTTCAATCTCAACTTCAGCATCCTTGGGTAAAGCTGCGACTTGAAAAGCGGAGCGTGCTGGGTGATCAATGGCGAAGAATTCTGCATATACAATATTCATGCGGCTAAAATTGGCGATATCCTTTAAGAATACGGTTGTTTTAATCACTTGCTCGATCGATGAACCAGCCGCTTCAAGGACTGAATTTAAATTAATCAGAGCTTGGCGAGTTTGCGCCTCGATCCCACCTTCAACTAATTCCCCTGTGGCAGGGTCAATGCCAAGCTGCCCAGATGTAAAGACCAGATCACCAAATCGATTGGCGGCGGAGTAAGGACCGATCGCTGCGGGAGCATCATTAGAGACAACAACTTCTTTTTTTGACATTTATATCACCTTTCGTAATTATCTTATCTTTTGAAATCGCGTTCAATCAGTAATTCAATCAACTACAGCGCGTGAGAATAAAATCTTCTGTTCAAAATTGAGATCCAAATTTCCTGAATCTTGATTCTATCTCAGGGCATCTCATTGGTCAAATAAGAGTTTTCTTCGAATTAGAAATTAATCTATACGAAGCAGTCGTCTAATAAGAACGGATTATTCAAAACGCAAATAGTGCAGGACATCCCCCAAAGCGACCTCGAAGATTTTATTCATAATAGTCTCATCGACAGCATAAGGTCCGCCAAAAACGCCATCGCCATACACTTTTCGAGCTTGATCCGCGCCCATCAGCCCTGGAATACGCGGCGGATTTTTTTCGCCTTCCGGTAAATCCGCCACACGCGTGAATGGAAAAGCCTCCATCCAGTTGGCATGGGCACGTTTTAAGCCATATTCTAGCGCGATCTGCTCGACGGAATGCGACTGCCACCAGGCATACCAGGCAATCTGTAAACCGTTAAGCTCGTTTTGGAGCTCATACAGACGCGCCCGAATGGGATCATTACCGCCATGCCCATTCAAAATCAATAGTCGCCGAAAGCCATGTCGATAAAGAGAGCGCAGCATATCTTCAGCCAGATCCATTAAGGTTGTGATCCGCAGGCTAATCGTGCCGGGATAAGCCAGAAAATAGGGAGAAGCGCCAAAATTGATTGGCGGCGCGACGAGCACACCACTTTGCTGACTGGCAGCATCCGCCAAAGCGAGCGGTATCTTGACATCCGTAAGCAGACTCAAATAGCCATGTTGTTCAGTGGATCCAAACACCAGCATAAGACGGTCTTCCCCCTCTAGATAGTTTTGAACATCAAACCAGTTCAAGGCTTCAAAACGCATGTTTGACCTCCTTATCAAGCGACGATATTCACCAGTCTTCCTGGCACTAAGATCACTTTACGAGGCGGTTTGCCATCCAGATAAGATTGTATAACTTCACTTTCGAGCGCCAATTGCTTGGCTTCTTCATCGCTGATATCGGCAGGCGCGGTGATACGATCGCGCAATTTGCCATTCACCTGCACAACCAACGTGATCCGCTCTTCGGCGGCTGCCTGTGGGTCAAATTCAGGCCAGGGCTGTTGATGGATCGAATAGGGTTTGCCTTTGCGTTGCCATATCTCCTCAGCAAAATGCGGACAAATAGGCGCCATCATACGCAGATAAATATCCTCCGCTTCCGCCCATTCTGGAGTACCTTGGGCGCCACTTTCTCGCGCCTTGTGCATATCATTGAGCAGTTCCATCAGCGCCGAGACGATGGTGTTGAACTCCAATTTCTCAAAGTCTTCGGTGACCTGACGGAGGGTTTGATGCAGTTTTCGACGTAAGTCACGTAAAGTTTGCGGGTTGGCTTTGGTCGGATCAGGCGGGTTGGTGAATAACGCCCAGAGACGCCGCAACCAGCGCGCCGAACCTTCAATTCCTTGACTATTCCAAGGACCACCTAGATCCCAGCGGGCGAAGAACATCAGATAGGCGCGCACTGTATCGGCGCCGTATTGCGCCACCAATTCATCTGGGGATACGACATTGCCGCGCGACTTGGACATCTTCTCAGAATCTTCACCCAAGATGATGCCCTGATTGCGTAACATGAGCATCGGCTCTGGTCCTTTCATGATGCCCATATCGCGTCCAGCTTTATGGAAGAAGCGCGTGTAGATCAAATGCATGGTGGCATGCTCAATCCCACCCGTGTATAGATCAACCGGCATCCAATAATCATATTCTTGTGGGTCAAAAGGTCCCTGATCATAATCCGGGCTCAGATAACGCAGGTGATACCAAGAGGAGCACATAAAAGTGTCCATGGTATCGGTCTCACGCAACGCCTCTCCTCCGCACTGTGGGCAGGCGGTATGTTTCCAGGAGGGATGCAATTTCAGGGGGCTTTCGCCAGTTGGCGTCCATTCAACATCATCGGGTAATAAGACCGGTAATTGATCTTCCGGAACCGGAACGACCCCGCATTTCGGGCAGTGCACCATCGGGATCGGCGCCCCCCAATAACGCTGACGGGAGATCAGCCAATCACGCAAACGGTAATTAACTGCGCCTTTGCCGATGCCTTTGCTTTCCAGCCAATCGATCACCTCGCTAATCGCACGATCACCTGGCGTACCTGTAAACTTATTTGAGTTGATCATCATGCCAATCTCATGATGGAAAAGGGCATCCTGATAAAAATCACGTTGATAAAGATATTCCATGACCGTGCGATATTTTCTCAGACTGCTATCTAAAGCAATCAAGCGTGATAGGATGGATGCATCCGTTTTTGCTGAGTCCAAACTGAAGATTCCATCCGTGAAGATAAACTGCCAACGTGTTCCAACGACCTCGATGCAATAGCCTTCCTGTACCAATCCAACGGCTAAATCGATGAAAATGTCGCTTTTATCGGGAGGAATGGTCACTTCAAATGCATCTGCATTCTCTTCGAAGGGGATGCCTGCCAGTTTCAATATATCCCAAAAGCTCTCTTTGACCGCTTTTTTAAGTATCAATGATTTTGTTAATCCATCCGGGCGATCAATGACCGGGATGATCGACAAACCATATTTAATCGCAAAGGCAAAGTCACGCTCATCATGCGAAGGCACTGCCATGATCGCGCCGGTGCCATAGGTCATGAGCACATAATCAGCGATCCAGATCGGGATGCGTGCATGATTGACTGGGTTGATGGCATAACCGCCCGTAAAGACGCCGGTCTTCTCTTTATCCGCGGCTTCACGCTGCACATCGGTCTGACGCGCCGCTTCTTGAACATACGCTTCAACTTTACCGCGTTGTGCGGGAGAAGTCAGTTTCTCAACCAATGGATGTTCGGGCGCCAGCACCATGAAGGTCGCCCCCCAGAGCGTATCCGGACGGGTGGTGAAGACTTCCAATGGGTCGCCATATTCGGTATGAAAAACAACTGAAGCGCCTTCGGAACGACCGATCCAATTGGTCTGCAAGGTGACGACGCGCTCGGGCCAATCACAATGCGAGAAATCCAAGAGTTCATCGGCATAATTCGTCGTGCGGAAGAACCACTGTTCGAGGTTCTTCTTGATCACGGGCGTGCCGCAGCGTTCACAATGGCGATCCTCACCCCAAACTTGTTCACGCGCCAGGGTTGTGTTGCAATGCGGACACCAATCAACCGGTGACATTTTTCGATAAGCCAGCCCATTTTCAAACAATTTTAGAAAGAACCATTGTGTCCATTTATAGTATTTGGGATCAGCGGAGACTGCCTCACGACGCCAATCGAACATGGCGCCCATCGTGCGCATCTGTTGGCGCATTTTGGCGATATTGGCGTAGGTCCATTTCTTAGGATGGATGCCTTTTTTAATCGCAGCATTCTCAGCAGGCAATCCAAAAGCATCGAAACCCATTGGAAAGAGCACATTATAGCCGCGCATGCGCTTGAAACGGGCGCGTGCATCGGAGGGCGCCACGGCATACCAGTGTCCGATATGCAGGTCCCCAGAGGGATAAGGCAGCATGGTCAGCGCATAATATTTATGTTTATCGTGGTCAATATCGGAATGATAGAGACCATCCGCATCCCAGCGAGCTTGCCATTTGGGTTCGATCTCTTCAGGGAAATATTGTTCATTTTCAGTCATTTTCATCTCCTGATCGTCATCAGAAACGCATAGAATAGGCTTCTTTGCGACAATTTCGACACGATTAAAATAAAAACTTCGTCCGCCAGGGACGAAGTCAGACTCCGTGGTACCACCCTGTTTGTCTTGTCAACATAACAATCAAACCTGAGGTTGTATGTAGACAGACCACTCGGTTTCGCGATAACGGGCGAATTCCGTCATAGACTAGAGCTGTGAGCTTTCACCTATGAAGCTTGCCCTGTTTAGGGCGGCAGGCGAGTTCAGCCTTGTTTTCATCCAAATTGATGGCTTTCGTACTCTGCGGGTACAATATCGGGCTCACAGCTAACACATCCCGACTCGCTGGCAAATGACTTACTACTCCTGCATCAAAGCTCATGAATAATTGTCAATCGTCTGAGCAGTTGACGAATTTGTTTTTAAGTGGACCTAGTGGGATTCGAACCCACGACCTTCTCAATGCCATTGAGACGCGCTCCCAGCTGCGCCATAGGCCCATTTAACTAAGCGACTGTATTCTAACCGCAAATGGGGATTCCGTCAACCGCAGATTAATGGTTAATGGTTTAACGGGTAATTTTATAATCTGTTTGTTTTCATAGCGTGGTGCGTGCGACCTTGCGAGGAGTGGCTCTGTCTATAACCTTGTTGTCGCATAGGATAAAGCGACGAAGCAATCTCTTCCCATACACCAACACGCCCTTGTCATTGCGAGGAGCGGCTCAGTCAATCACCTTGATTACGCTCAGCAGAAAGCGACGAAGCAATCTCATCCTCCACATATCCACACCTCCTGTCATTGCGAGGAGCGGTTTAGTCGATCACCTTGATTACGCTCAGCAGAAAGTGACGAAGCAATCTCATCCTCCACATATCCCCACACCCTGTCATTGCGAGAAACTCCACAGTGGAAAAAAGACACTGTTCATACGGTAAGAAACATAAGTAAAATAGGTTATGCTCAGACAGAAAAGACCGGCGCGGCAATGGTGTCAACGAACCCGTTTGCGAGAATGGTTCCGATTATTTACGATTTGTTCATTGGTGGCCAAAAGGACCCCGTTTAGTAGCGTAGTAGTAATATAGATAATCGGGTCTGGGTAAAACTATGAGGAATAAGGAGCCTATTCGAATGAAAAAGAACAAAAGTCAAAGAAAGCAAAAGGTTGTTGAGATAGATACCCTAGAGCAAATCAACCTCAATGCTGCAGGTCTTGACATTGGCACAGAAGAAATCTATGCTGCGGTGCCTAAAGGACGCGATGAAACGAGCGTACGATCATTTCCAACCTTCACCGCAGATTTGCACCGCTTAGCCAACTGGCTTGAGACCTGTGGTGTTGACACCGTAGCAATGGAATCGACGGGAACGTACTGGATATCGATCTACGAAATCCTTGAAAAACGAGGCTTCGAAGTCTATCTGGTCAACGCTCGTCATATCAAAAACGTGTGTGGTCGCAAGACGGATGTTCTGGATTGCCAATGGATCCAACAGTTGCATACCTATGGCCTGCTTGAGCCTTCCTTTCGACCATCAAAAGAAATTTGTGCCATCCGCAGCCTAGTACGTCATCGGGAAATGCTGATCCGCTATCGCTCAGCACATATCCAGCATATGCAAAAAGCATTGAACTTGATGAACCTGAAATTGACCAATGTACTCAGTGATATCACTGGAGTGACTGGAATGAAGATCATCCGGTCAATTGTCTCCGGTGAGCATAACCCTGAAGTCCTGGCCAGTTACCGCAACAGGCAATGCAAGCATAACGAAACCGAGATTGCAAAGTCACTAGAAGGACATTACAAACGCGAGCACTTGTTTGAATTGAAACAAGCCTTGGAATTGTACGATATCTATGACGAGAAATTGTCGGCTTGCGATGCTGAACTGGAAGTTCTCTACAATGAATTTGATCCACCTGATGAACCAGGTACTTTTCCACCGAAACCAAGGAGGCAGAAGCGTCGTAAAAACCAGCCGCATTTCGATCTTTCTCAGTCACTTTATCGTATGGCTGGGGTCGACCTAACTCAAGTCGATGGCTTAGATGCATTGACTGTCCAAGACATATTGAGTGAGATTGGAACCGATATGAGTGCTTGGCCTACTGTAAAGCATTTTTCTTCCTGGTTGCGGCTTTCTCCGAACAATAAGGTCACTGGTGGAAAAGTGAAGCGCCGAGGTACACAACCGACTACCAATCGTGCATCAACTGCCTTTAGGTTGGCTGCTCAAAGCCTTGCTCGTAGTGACAGCGCCATTGGAGCTTTCTACCGTCGCATTCGAGCTAGACATGGTTCACCAAAGGCGATTACGGCCACAGCTCATAAGCTGGCTCGCATAGTTTATATCATGCTAAAAAACCGCCAATCCTATTATGATCCTGGTTCATCTTATTACGAAGAACAATACCGCAAACGTGCTATTCGTAATCTTCGGCGTAAGGCTTCTTCGCTTGGCATGCGTCTTGAGCCTGTTGCGGTTACATAACCTATTCTATTGTAAAGGTGCTATTATGTTTCTTAGTAGGAGCGATTCGGTCTATAACCATGATGGCGCTATGGTGAAAGCGACGAAGCAATCTCATCCTCCACATATCCACACCCCCTGTCATTGCGACGAGCGGTTCGATC
>CAZJMV010000090.1:0-4258 GCA_964547225.1 uncultured Anaerolineaceae bacterium
TGGGTGTCACGCTGCATGCGGTTAACGAAAGCGCGAGGAAAAGCGCGCTGATTTTTTCAGATAGCTTGCTTTTGGAATTTTTGTTTATGGTCATGCTTCACCCCTTTTTGGGTTTGGAAGAATAATTGGTCAATAGGTTTCAATACGATTAATATGGATATTTTAATCGTATTGATTGAATTAAACAAGTTGGTTAGATTATCTTTAGAAACAGACTTCAAAACAACATAAGTTTCCGTGAAATCCTATGCCTTTCCGTGGCTTTTTTTATGTTCTATTTCTGGGAATAAAAATCATAAGCCGGCGGCGCTCCAGTGATGGAATCTAGGATAGTAATATTGCCTTGCATATCCGCGAGGATCAGATCAAAGCGATCAATATATGGTTGGATATAGATCAGGTGTTGGTCGTCGATCCAGTTCGCTCGCATCATTCCAAACGGTTCATTCGGAAAAGGTTGCGCAGTCCCATCGATATGACCCAGCCATGCTTGTTGATCCTCTCCTTTGGTGAAGAGAAAGAATTGTGAATCCGTAGACCAGGTTTCAATTTGTAATAAACGGTCTTCGAGGTTCAAGCGTGCATTTTCACCATTAGCAGCAGCTAACCAAAGCTGCTGCTTGTTTTCCACAGGAGGGTCAACATCTATCAGGTAGATGATATAATTCATGTTGGGTGAAAAAACCAAACTGCGATCATAAGGATCTACGAGGAAAGCGGTTGTAGTGAATTCCGATTCTTTGATCACTTGCTCTCCATCCGCAGATATACGCCAGATTTCGGTCAAGGGATTGGTTTCTGCTAAAGGTTCGACAGGAGGGATCGCCACACGCAGGTAACTTCCATCTGGCGACCAGACGGGAGCAGCATAATAGCGAACTTCACTGTATGTGATCACCGGATCATAGGTCAAGACTGGACGGTAATTATCACCATTGCTGTCCATTAAAAAGATCGCGTCTTGGGTGGTAATCGCAACTTGATAACCATCAGGAGAGAAGGTGAAATTCCCACCCCATCCAGCTAATAAGGGGAATTTCAATTCCAGTGTATCCGCATTAACCGTATTTAGATCATCTAGTAAAGCAAATCCTGGTGCGGGGAAGACTTGTTGGGTATTGAAAGCAAGCATATGAGTATTGGGGATCCATTCATAGCGATAAGGCGCAACCGCGATTGCATTCGGGTCCAGTACCCCACCGCCAATTTTATTCAAGTCATCTAAACTGACCAATCTTTTTAGATCGCTACCATCCATCTTTATCACCCATAATTCATTGTGGATTCGATCAACTTGGCGCAAGAAGGCGATTAGGTTACCGTCGCTGGAAATGATTGGCGTATAATCCAAACCGGAGTCGGTAAGTTGTATTTTCCTGCCGTCTTCCGATAACCAAATATTTCCATTGATGGTGTAGACGACCTTTAATCCTAACAATTCGACTGGAATGCTAGATGTGCTAACCGTTTCAGCTACTTCGCTGTCTGAGGGTTGGCTCGTTGTTGAAATGACCGGTGAGGAAGTGGATGAAAGTGGATCAGGAGTGCCATCGGGTGTTTGGAGAGAGCGCGTACCAGGGAGGATCAGATCAGGGGTGGGGTTTGCTTGTTTGTTAAATATGGCGCAAGCTGGAGCGTTGGTGACCAAGATGAAGATGATGGTGAACTGCAGGATTCTAATCATATCGACTTCGATCCATAAAGCGTGAATCTTCTAATGCTTCTTTATACGTTTGTTCTTCATCCAAGGGCGCATTCTCTACGTCAGTTTGCAGTTCATTTGCCTCCGCTGTGCGTAATTTTTCGAGAGGCAGTGATCGATAAAGACCCCATTTACCACAAAAAGGGCATCTGGCTAATTTTTTAACCCCAAGATTGGGCATATACCACATTAATTTAAAGGGACGCGCACAGCGCTTGCAAACCGCGCCTCCCCAGATTCCATAATTGCGTTGTGTGCCTAGGGGAATTTGTTTCGTCTTTCTACCACTAATAATCGCAAAAATTATCGATAGGATTATGATCCCGAAAACAATGCTCAATATAGGGATCATGATCTTCTGTGCAGCTTGCCAACCTTCCTCAGCGTTGACAAATATGACCTGAATTTGGTTTGATTCAAGCTCACGTCCATCTCTCGTATAACCAAGCGCGTGGATTGTATGATCACCTAAGGAATAATCATCGGTATGAAAGCGCAAGTGGAAGGGAGTTTCAGCGCTTTCTCCGATGATTTCAGCATCTAGATAAAAGAAGACCTGGGATAATTCTAAAGGACCACTCGCTTTGATCGTAAATAAACCCTGAATGCGTCCTGTTCCAGATGAGTAACCAAAGTTTCTGCTTAATCGAATCTTTAATAATCCCTCCGTTTGAGCGTGAGCGATGTGATAAATAGGCAGGCTTAATAAAATCAAGCAAAAGATCAAGATTGTAAATTGAATTGGTCTTGTTTTTATATGCTCAGACATAGTTGTTTGTAGTCCAAAAATTTTGGTGTATTATTTCCAACGCGTCAATATGGTTTCGCGTTGGAAAACCTTAATCGAGAAAGCGACCAGGATGGTATCTATAACTGCGACGATGATCGCGAATGCGAATACCAGATTAGTATCAATCATGAAAAGCCCCGCAATCTGCGCAAATAATATCCCGATCAGAGGAATAATGATTACCATAGAAATTTGTTCGGCGACGCGCGGTTCATTGACGCGCGAGGAAACCATGATGCTGAAGTTGACTGCCATTAATGCTAATAATGGTCCAAGGACGATCACCGCTAAGATCCAATGTGGGGCGAGGATGGCTTGGATAAATAAGTCGCCTGGAATGAGGATGCGAGTACCGATGATAAAGACAAGATAGGCGAGATAAGTCGCTAAGACGGCTGGGATCAATGCAGCCAGTGATTTACCAGCGATCAACTCCAGCGTAGTGATTGGCGTAGCTAGGAGTGGTTCGAGGCTGTGTTCTTTTTTCTCTCCAACCACGGAATAAGATGAGATCGAGGATGGGATGGCAACCGGTAAGATCATAAAGAGGATCATAAACTGGCTGACCATATAAACTTGGAAGCATTCGGAGCTATTCATATCTTCCGGACAAAAGGATGCAAATTCGGATGTGAATGGCTCATCGTTCATCGATCCCAAAGCTGGATCACGTCCAATCGCGTAAAACGTACCAAGCGGAATGGCGGTGATGATAAGAGGCAAGAAGATCACCGAAAACAACACCAATTTATTCTTAAATATTTGTGCCCATTCCTTAAGCATGATCGTCTTTATCTTTTTCATCTATGCGTTCCTAACCATTTGTAGATAGACATCTTCTAAGGAATGTCTTAGTTCACCTACGAATTGGATCATAGCTCCTTCCTGAACAAGTAGATTTACGATCTGTGGGTTATGCTCTTCTGGATTTTCAAGAGTTACGATGATTTTATTATCTACGCTGTGCGTTTCGTTCACAAATGGAAATGCACTGATCTTAGAGACCCAAGTTGGATCGATGGTTGTTAGATGAAAGACGATCTTGCGTCCATAAAGTTGTGAACGTAGTCTGGCTGGCGAGTCCATCACGAGAAGGCGAGTTTTGAATACCGCGATGCGATCACACAAGCGGTCTGCCTCCTCGAGATTATGGGTGCAGATGAAGATCGTTCTTCCTTCTCCTTTCAGTTCAGAAATGAAATTACGCACTAGATGAGCAGCTTCGGGGTCTAAGCCTGCGGTTGGTTCATCAAGGAAGAGGATGCGAGGTTCATGCAGTAATGCACGCGCGATAGCCAGTTTCTGGCGCATCCCTTTGGAGAACATTCCCACTAGATCAAAGCGGCGCTCCCATAAGCCCAATAAGCGTAGATATTTTTCCACTTGAGTATTGGGTTGGTTGATTTCGTATAGATTCGCATAGATCATCAGATTGTACATGGCGCTAAGGTTGTCGTACATACCAGGGGTTTCGGTCAGTAAGCCCACACTTCTGCGGATTTGATCGTCCTGTTCGCCAACTTGATAGCCGTTGACTTTTGCCCACCCATTAGATGGATGTATTAAACTGGCGAGCATACGCACCGTCGTTGTTTTTCCAGCGCCGTTCGGTCCTAAGAATCCAAAAACCTCTCCCTGTTTGACATGGATATTGAGATTTTCGACAGCGACGAAATCATCGAATTTTCTTGACAAATTTTCTGTGATAATCATATTGATTACGAATGGATACTGTGATCGTTGCGGAACAAGATTCCGTACTCAAT
>CAZJMV010000091.1:0-7224 GCA_964547225.1 uncultured Anaerolineaceae bacterium
GTTAACGCCTGCACCTCCTCATACAAAAGCGTTAGCTCTTTATTCTTCTTTGCAAACTTACGCTGTGCACAAATTAGTTCACTATTCAATCGGCTAAAATCTTCTATTAATTGAGCGTCAATTTTGGATTCTTGGGCGACATCGTTGCAATCCATTAAAACATTTCTAGGGATGATTATTTGCTCTTTATTAACAGGTTCTAACGCTTTATACGTCTACTCATTCATTAGGACGCCCATTACCATGATCCTTTTTTTAACCAATGCTCCAGAAATCTGAAAGATACCTTGCGGTGAGGTTGGTTATTATTAAAATTCCAAACATAAGTAGATCCGATACAGTTTAATTATCATCCATACGTGATTTATGCTTGCATTATCGCCTGATTTATGAAACAGGTCATTAATAATAATCCATGTCCAAAAAAGACCGCCTTTCAAAAAACCATTCAAGAACATTTTATGTGTCAACACCCTGATGATTCAAATGTATTTGAGATATAATTGGTGTGAAAGGAGATTTAATCATGAAACTTGGTCTAATGAGTGCTGCATTTCCAACTTGGTCTTTAGATGAACTTGTCAAATGGTCTGCAGAGAATGATTTTGAAATGCTGGAAGTCTGCTGTTGGCCGGCGGGAGAAGAAAAACAACGCAAGTATGGTGGCGTTGTTCATATTGATGTTGATTCACTTAGCCCTGCGCGTGTAGATGAGATTAAAGGGTTGATGGCTGATCATCACATTGATCTATCTGTCCTGGGTTACTATCCAAATGCGCTCCATCCTGATCTTGAACACCGCAATCATGTTGTCGATCACCTCAAGAAAGTAATCGTCGGGGCTGGGAAACTGGGGGTTGGTATCGTGAGCACTTTTATTGGGCGTACTTGGGATACTTCAATCTCAGGACGTGAATGGCAAAAGGACTTAGACTATAACTTCGAGCAGATGATGCTGGTCTGGCCTGACATTGTCAAACTTGCTGCTGACAATAATGTCAAGATCGCCATTGAGCATTGCCCAATGCTGTGGGCTGATACCTGGCCGGGCGGCTCAAACTTACCACACTCTCCAGCTCTGCTTAATCGTATGTTTGATCTGATCCCAGATGAGAACTTTGGCATTTGTCTGGATCCATCTCACTTGATTTGGCAGCAAATCGACTCAACACGATTTATCCGCGACTTCGGCAGCCGCATTTTCCACGTACACGCCAAAGACATGGCAATTGATGAGGATTTATTCTATCAAGATGGCATTCTTGGCTGTGGATTTCGTTGGCAAATACCACGTCTGCCTGGACAAGGTCTCATTGATTGGCGAGTTTTAATAGCCAACCTTTATGAAGCGGATTATGACTACACTTTGTGCATTGAGCATGAAGATCATAATTGGGAAGGCAGTGAAGAATTGGTAAAACGAGGTTTTATACTCGCCAAACAACACCTCGCCCCACTGTGTGCTTAATAGTGTAAAATCAATATACAAAAATACAGCTTATTTTTTGGATACCCAAGAACCGAAATAAGGGTGATCAGCGCTCTTCCCGCTGATCACCTTTTTCATTTAAAGAACTTTATTAATTTCAACCAGCAATTTTTCCACTTTATCTTTGGTCACTCCAAGCTGCTCAGCTTGCGGCAGGGAAAGAATCATTTTCAGCGTCATGCCCTTCGCCATCCCAACAATTGGATTACTGGATACGCCAGGCATATGTTCATCTATATAACAAATTTTGAATTCTCCCTTGACTTATTCAATCGATGAATATAGACTAAATGTATCTTTTGTATCTATACAAATATTCACCAAGGAGAAAAAATGTTTCCAAAAAGACTCTCTCTTATAATGATACTGATTATCTTGTTTGCCAGCGCTTGTGCGCAAACGGCAGATTTATCCACCGATACTTCCAATCAACCAGCTTCCGAAGAGGTCGAGATACCCCCCCCTCCTCAAGGAGACCAAGAACGTGAAACGGTATTCGTATCGCTCGACGGCAATCCAATCAAAGAATCAGGCTTCAGCTATACCGATATTAAAAAAGCCCTCAGCGATCATGTGATCAACGATAATGCTTATTATGCGGCGCCGATCTCAGAGATTGTTGGCGTTGATACCTCCGCTGTTAAAGGCGCTTTCCTTGAAGCGGTCGATGGCTATATCTCTTATGTTGCAGATATCAATAACCTTTATCTGGCTTCACATAAAGCGGAAGACGGTCAATATAAATCCTTCGAATTGGATGGAAAAGCGGTTTACGGCGGTGTTGCATCCGGCGCTAAGGATAATAAAGGCGTTGTCAACATCTATTTAGTTACCACGCCGGCTACCTTTGAAGTCGAGATTCAGAAGAATGGTGAAAAGATTGGTATGCTCACCCTAGATCAATTTCTGCAGAAGACCACCGTAGGAGATCAAAAAGTCCCCACAGGGATGTTCGAAGGTTCCTTTATGTTCAACGGTGGAGCTGGTATATACGAAGGAAGATTCCTGGGCATCAATTACGAAACCATGCTGTCAAAACTCAACGCGCTTGGCATGGACCTGAGCGGGAATATCGCTGAGGTAGAGTATTACGGCACCAACGGATTGAAAAATGAAGGTAAGAATTTTGAATACTCAACCAAAGAAGGCGATGAAAAATATTTTGGTTCGGTTGAGTTCTTCTGTATGTACGATGGAAAGACTTTCAATAATGATACCGCTGATCTTCCAATCGGCTTAACTGCCTTTCTCAACGGAACGGGAGGGCGTTGGATGACGATGAACTTGACAGCCATCAATTTCATCATTGAATAGATCAGAAAAAGACCAGGAGATTTTCATGCTGAAGAAACTGATCTTATCCTTACTGATCATTACACTGACACTGCCGCTTTTTAGTTGTACAACATCCAACACAACCCCACCCACGGAAATCCCCGAACAGTCAGTCTCAACTTCCGAAGCTGATCAATTGAGCGCAGAAACACGGGAGATGACTGATCTTGCCGGACGCAAGGTCGTCATCCCCATTGACCCTCAACGAATCGCCGCCATGACAGGTCCATCCTATGAAATGGTCTTTATGTTGGGCGGACAGAATCGCATTGTGATGACCAAGAGCGGACATACCACGAACTATCCTGTTGCCCTATTGACTAATCCAGATCTGGCTAATTATGAAGGCATTGGCGCAAACCCAAGTTCATCGGTTAATATCGAGGAATATCTCAAACGCGAAATCGACCTCGTCATTTATTATCTCAATGATAATGAATTGGAGAAATTTGAAGCCGCGCAAATACCCACTGTTGTGCTCACGCTGACAACCAGTGTTTTTGATTCTTTAGAAGATGTCAAAAATATGACCCTTGACGAATATATCTACAACTCCACCGCGGCTGTAGGATTGCTGGCTGATATTTTTGGTGCGAATGCGATCGCAGAATATGAGGATTGGAAGAAATATAACGAAGAAAAGATCCATATGCTCTACGAGCGTACCCAGGATCTTACAGATGATCAATTAAGGACTGTTTATTGGGGAAATACTTGGGGTGAGAATATCCTGGCATCCTATCCGCTTCGAAGCCGCTATTATGAAATTCGGTTATGCGGTGGATTGCTGCTCGGACCTGAAGCTGGCGGAAACTTTCCTGAGATAACAGCAGAGCAGCTTTTTTCCTGGGATCCTGAGATCATCCTAGTAGACAATCATGGCAATTATCCTGAACTTGTGATCAAGGATATGAACAAAGAGAGTTCCAAATGGGCTTCTCTACAAGCTGTCCAAAATCAGCAGCTTCATCGCATTCCAGCCGGGGTTTTCTTTTTAGACAAAGGCACAACCACCACCTTGATGCTGATCTGGCTGGCAACCATTATCCAACCGGAACTTTTTTCGGATATCAATATCATTGACGAGATTAAATATTATTACAAGGAATTCTATGAATTTGATCTGACCGATGAACAAGCACAGAAAATCATCGATGGATGGTATGAGCGTATCAGTGACGAACCGGATACATAATGGAAGTTTCCGAACGCATCGCTGCTAAGAAAATCATGCAAAAGGAGAATATCGAAGAAAAACAATCACGGCTGAAATGGGCGGTCATGCTCATTTCGCCGATCTTCTTGATCATTCTGACACTTTTTTTGGGGCGCTATTCGATTCCCCCCTCCCAAGTAGTTCAAATTTTGGGGAACAAATTCTTAGGCTTAAATTTCGAACCGACCTGGACAAGTTCTGCCGAGACGGTCATCCTACAGGTTCGCCTACCGAGAGCGATCATGGCAGCTTTGGTAGGCGCCAGCCTATCGATGTCTGGGGCTGCCTTCCAGGGTATGTTCCAAAATCCGCTTGTCAGTCCGTTTATCCTGGGTGTATCCGCTGGCGCAAGTTTCGGAGCCGCGGCTGGACTGGTGCTTGAATTACCAGCGCTTGGTGTCCAAGCATTAGCTTTCATCTTTGGAATCATCGCTGTTGGAATTGCTTATTTCTTAGCCCGTATTTACAAATCGACGCCGATCTTGATGTTGGTGCTGTCGGGCATGGTCGTTTCTACCTTTTTCCAAGCGCTGCTCTCAATGGTTAAATTCATCGCCGATGATGAGGAAAAACTACCCGCGATCACTTTCTGGCTGATGGGTAGCTTGGGAAGTATAGAAGTGAAAGATCTCGTCATTGCCGTGACACCGATCAGTTTATCGATGATCATCCTTTACCTCCTGCGTTGGAAATTAAATGTCTTGTCCATGGGAGATCGTGAAGCACGTTCGCTTGGCGTCAATAATGAGCTCATCAAAACAATCATTATCCTATCTACGACATTGATCACTTCTACAGTGGTGGCTTTCAGCGGCATCATCGGTTGGGTAGGGCAGGTGATCCCCCATTTTTGTAGGATGATCGTTGGACCAGATCATAAGGTTTTAATACCAGCTACGATGCTGATTGGCGCGGCTTATTTGATCCTGATCGATAACTTTTGCCGTCTGATCACAGCTAATGAGATTCCAATCGGCATTCTTACTTCGATCGTAGGCGCACCGGTTTTTGCTTACCTGCTGCGCAAAACCAAGGGCGGCTGGAACTAATGACAACAAAACTCAAGATTGAAAATGCCAGCTTTGGTTATAACGAACATGGTAATGTTTGGGAGAATATTAATATTCAGGTCAATCAAGGGGAATGTTTTTTTCTTTTAGGTCCCAACGGTAGCGGAAAGACCACCCTGTTGAACTGCATCAATAACTCTTTGCCTCTGAAGACGGGCGTCATTTTTATCAATGGGAGGGATGTTAGAACATTTTCGATCACGGAGCTGGCGCGCACCATTGGCATTGTGTACCAAGAGCATACCGCTCCCTTTCCCTATTCTTCACTGGAAGTGGTGCGTATGGGAAGAACCCCTTATTTAGGTATGTTCGAATCTCCATCCCAGCGAGATACTGATCTGGCTTTCAGCATCATGGAAAACTTAGGCATCGCGCACCTAGCAAATAAAAGTTACACCCATATCTCTGGCGGAGAGAGACAGCTCGTGCTGATTGCGCGCACACTTTGCCAGGAACCAGAAATCATCCTATTTGATGAACCAACTTCACATTTGGATTTTAAGAATCAAGCCCTGATCCTAGAAACGATCAAGAAACTCTCCGAAAATGGGATGACGATCATCATGAGCAGTCATTTTCCCAATCATGTTTGGAAAGTCGGTACACATGCCGCCTTATTGGGCTTCAGCGGCATGGTTGTTCAGGGACTTGTCAATGATGTTATGACTGAAGCACATCTCACTAATACATATGGGGTCGATGTAAAGATCTACCAAGCGAATTCAGGCATGAAAGAGAAGAAATTTTGTGAACCCAATTTTATATAATTTCAAGGAGTAAAGAAAATGAAGAAAAGCCAAATTTTCAGCACAAGCCTTATTTTTATCCTGCTCATATTGTCAGGATGCAGTACCGCAGCCGCACCTACCGCGATGCCAGAAGCCTCTCCTACGGCAGAGGCAACGGCTACCACTTCGCCGACCGCTGCTTCAGCAGAACCAGAAGTCAAACCAACGACTTACAAAGATACAATGCTGCCCTTTGATCAATTGGTACCTGGCAATCGCATTGTCATCCTGCAAAACACGATCAATTTTAGTCGTGAAGGTTTCTATACCGAGGAAAGCAAACCAGTCACCCAAGAAATCGAATATGAGGGTGAAACAATCGCTGCGTACCCGATCAGCTATACGCTTGATTTCCTCAAGAATGGTAGCGTTGGCACACTAAAAGTCATCAATAACGATGGCAGCGAACAAGAGATCAGCGCAGAGGAATTTGCGGGCTTCTTCGTCATCATTGATTTCCAATCCGACGCGCCGCCTGTCCTTTACAATCCAGAAACTGGGACTGAATTAAATGATTTCCTATTTGCGCTCACCTCTGAAGGCGAAGCAATCTACTCGGTTGTTAGTGGAGCAACATATAACGCCGCAGAATTGATCGCCAATGCAGGTTTTGATCCGGATGTCGCCTACCGATATATGGCAACCGATCAATTCTATTTCCCGGTTGGAGCGGCAGAAAACGCAACCGGCGAAGTGCGCGGTACCCTGTCCGGCGCAGTGCTTGGCTCATTCCCCGATCTTAAGATCGCCAGCGGCAAGATCAATGATTTGGTTTATATTGAAGTGCTGGAAGAGTAAGCATAGAAATAATAGTTAGTGTGGATAAAGAAAACAGTTCATATTCCCCGCCCCTTCCTCCAACATTGGAAGAAGGGGCGTTTGTTTCTTATCAATACCCCATGTTATAATAACCCTATTCGGAAACCACGTGTGTTTAACAAGAAAATCCAGAAGAATACATAAACGCTGCACTATCGTTGAGCGTATCACAAGGCGCTTGCTGGAGGTAGCATAATGTCCTATTCGCCGCAATTCTATGAACGCTTTTCAAAATTAGCGTGGGGCCAACAAATCGGGAATCTCGCCTCAACCCTCGGATACATCGCCTCCCGAGCAACGGCGCCACAATCTACAGCGCTAATTAGTCGTTGGTTGCGTGAAGCGGCAGTATTGATAGAAATAAGCACCCCAAATGTTCCCCCAACGTTACTATTGGAACTTGCCCCTCTACAACGGGAATTGTTGGTCTGGCACGCTCTTTGACCAGAAAAAGCCCCGCGGGAATTATTAGCTTTACAAGCACGCCATATCTCTGATCGTATGCTA